>DATMQV010000095.1:0-3293 GCA_035566615.1 Xanthobacteraceae bacterium | reverse complement strand
ATCGCATCACGGCGAAAAGGGAATGGCCGGGCTGGACACCGCCAAGGGAAATGCGGGCACGGCGGCCGGACCTTCCGGCTTACCTGCCCGGCGGCATCGAAAATCCGCTAGGCGCACGTGCTTTGTATCTGGGCTCCACGCTCTATCGCATCCACGGCTCCAACGAGCCGGAGACGATCGGACACGCCGTATCGTCCGGCTGCATCCGCATGACCAACGAGGACGTTGTGGATCTCTACAATCGAGTTCATATCGGAACGATGGTGGTGGTGCGGAATTAGCGACCGGCCTCTCCCATCGTCGCGAGCGTGAGGCGAAGCGATCCAGCCTCTTTGTCATTCCGGGGCGCGCTCAAAAGCGCGAACCCGGAATCCACACCCCCGACGGTGGCTATGATTCCGGGCTCGCTCGTTTTACTCGCGCCGCGGAATGATGGTCACGCCGACTTCTCGAACAGCTCCCGTCCGATCAGCATGCGCCGGATCTCGCTGGTACCGGCGCCGATCTCATAGAGCTTGGCATCGCGCAACAGGCGCCCGGTCGGATAGTCGTTGATATAGCCGTTGCCGCCCAATAACTGGATCGCGTCGAGCGCGCACTGCGTCGCCTTCTCGGAGGCATAGAGAATGGCGCCCGCCGCATCCTCGCGCGTGGTCTCGCCGCGGTCGCAGGCCTTGGCCACCGCGTATACATAGGCGCGCGACGCGTTCATGGTCGTATACATGTCGGCGATCTTGCCCTGCACGAGCTGGAAGTTGCCGATCGGCTCGCCGAACTGCTTGCGCTCGTGCACATAGGGCATCACGACGTCCATGCAGGCCTGCATGATGCCGAGAGGACCGGCCGCCAGAACCGCGCGTTCATAATCAAGGCCCGACATCAGCACATTGACGCCGCGGCCGACTTCGCCGAGAACGTTTTCTTCCGGCACTTCGCAATCCTCGAACACAAGTTCCGCGGTGTCGGAGCCGCGCATGCCGAGCTTGTCGAGCTTTTGCGCCGTGGAGAAACCCTTCATGCCCTTTTCGATGATGAAGGCCGTGATGCCGCGCGCTCCCGCCGCCGGATCGGTCTTGGCGTAGACCACGAGCGTTTCCGCGACCGGACCGTTGGTGATCCACATCTTGGCGCCATTGAGAATGTAGCGATCGCCTTTTTTCTCGGCGCGGGTCGTCATCGATACCACGTCGGAACCGGCGCCGGGCTCGGACATGGCAAGCGCACCGACGTCTTCTCCGGAGATCAGTCTGGGCAGGTATTTCCTCTTCTGCACGTCATTGCCGTTGCGCCGGATCTGATTCACGCACAGGTTGGAATGCGCGCCATAGGACAGGCCGACCGCGGCGGAAGCGCGTGAAATCTCCTCCATCGCAACACAATGTTCGAGATAGCCCAGGCCCGAGCCGCCAAACTCCTCCTCGACGGTAATTCCATGCAGGCCCAGCGCGCCAAGCCTGGGCCAGAGATCCCTTGGAAACTGGTTACTTCTATCGATCTCGGCGGCGCGAGGCGCGATTTCATCCATCGAGAAATCGTGGACGGTCTCCCGCAGCGCGTCCGCGGTTTCGCCGAGATCGAAATTGAAATTCCGATACGCGTTGGGAATCATGGGCGGGCGACCTCCGTGCAGCGAATTTTCGGGCTTTTGCGCACAGCCTTATTCCTTGGCGATCAGCTTGTCACGGGGCGCAAGGTCTGAGAAGAGCCATTCCGGGTGCCGGTGGCGGCCGCCTGATTGCCGTAATGCGTCAAAACTCGCTCTTGCTCTCGCGCGTCCAAGGGGATGTAATTCGACTTACGGATCACCCCTTCGGACGAAAACCACGGAGGGGTTTACAGGGAGTGGCCGACCCAGGCGCGAGCATCGCGTTTGTTCGACAATCCCCGCAAGTGACCGCGCGTGAATGCGAAGGTTACGCCTCATACCCTGACATGAGCCTGGGATCGATCGATCATGAACATCCAGACCGCCTTCAAAGCCAATCGGGAAGAGCTTCAGCGCGCCGCGCGGGAGGCCGCCTATTCCACGCCGCTCAGGGATTTCCACCCCGGCGCGCCGCAACTGTTTCGCAGCGACACGCTCTGGCCGTATTTCGAGCGGTTGCGCAAGGAAGAGCCGGTGCATTACTGCGACAACGCGCCGATCGAGCCTTACTGGTCGGTCACCAGGTACAACGACATCATGCATGTCGACACCAATCACGGCCTCTTCTCTTCCGACGTCTCACTGGGCGGTATCTCGATCCGGGACGTGCCGCCGGGCTATGACTGGCCGAGTTTCATCGCCATGGACCAGCCGCGGCACTCCGCGCAGCGCAAGACCGTACAGCCGATGTTCACGCCGACGCATCTGGACGAACTCGCGATCCTGATCCGCAAGCGAACCTGCAAGGTGCTCGATTCGCTGCCCCGCGACGAAACCTTCAATTTCGTCGATCTGGTGTCGATCGAACTGACCACGCAGATGCTGGCCACGCTGTTCGACTTCCCGTTCGAGGAGCGGCGCAAGCTGACCCGCTGGTCCGACGTTTCTACCGCGCTGCCCAAGAGCGGCGTCGTCGAATCGGCGGAGCAGCGCCGCGCCGAGATGGACGAGTGCGCGGCTTATTTCACCAGGCTGTGGAACGAGCGTGTAAACGCCGAGCCGCGAAACGATCTGATTTCGATGATGGCGCATAATGACGCCACCCGTTACATGGACGGCGACAATCTGATGGGAAATATCGTGCTCCTGATCGTTGGCGGCAACGACACCACCCGCAACACCATGAGCGGCTCGGTGCTGGCGCTCAACGAACATCCCGAACAATATCAGAAGCTGCGCGACAATCCTGCGCTAATCGATTCCATGGTGCCGGAAGTCATCCGCTGGCAGACGCCCTTGGCGCATATGCGTCGCACGGCGCTGGTCGACACCGAACTTGGCGGCAAGAAAATCCGCAAGGGCGACCGCGTGGTGATGTGGTATGTGTCCGGCAACCGCGACGAGGAAGTCATCGAGCGGCCCAACGAATTCATCATCGACCGCGCCCGGCCCCGTATCCACCTGTCGTTCGGTTTCGGCATCCATCGCTGCGTTGGTATGCGACTTGCCGAGCTGCAATTGCGGATCGTCTGGGAGGAAATCCTCAAGCGCTTCGAGCGGATCGAGGTGGTCGGCGAGCCGAAGCGGGTCTATTCGAGTTTCGTGCGCGGCATCGAGTCGTTGCCGGTGCGCATTCCCTCATGAAGGATGCCACCAATCCGCCAAGCCTTGCCGAGACCGTCAACGCGAAGGGTTTTGGAGGAGCCGC
>DATMQV010000094.1:0-8382 GCA_035566615.1 Xanthobacteraceae bacterium | reverse complement strand
GGGCAAGCCGGCGTCCCAGTAAACCGTATCTTTTTCGAGGACGGGCAGATTATCGATCGTCGACTTGGTCAGGCGAATACGGGGAATGGGCTCCTCCTTTCGTTAAGCTACCTTGACCTCAGATAGGTAGCACCGACGAGGAAAGAGCGGAACAGTCGAGCAACCGCTGTCAACAAGTTCGAGCAAAATTCCGAACGCATATCAATCAGCGGCTATCAGGAGGAACACAACGCAAACGTTTGCCCGGGTCCGCCCGGGAGCGGAGTGCATTGGTCCGCGCGCGGGCGCGGCCCCCGCTCCGTCCTTCGAAAGTGCCCTCGCGAAAGGCGCCCTCTCATGAGCAGGATGAGCATATGTAACATTGTCAGTGACGTTTTGTCAAGCCATCGTCTCTTGTTCAGGGACGTCTTCCGACCGGCGATGGAGGCCGGTCGAGCCAACCCCGGCGCTGCATGATGGGTTTCGCAAGAAGCTCAACTCATCCGCGAACTGCCAACATCGTTAACGCACGGCGGCACGGCGCGGCGGCTCATAAAGCACGACCACATAGCGCGATCCGCAGCGCGGGCAGCGCAGGCGGCTTTCCAGCCGGGAGAGCGGAAACGCCCGGCCGCGCTTCCAGACCAGCGTCTCCATGTCGAGCTCCTTGCGGTAATTACATTCGCGACTCGACTGCGAACGCGGCCCCTCAGAGCGGCCATAGGCGCAACGGACGGTGACGCGCCAACCTTGCGAACAGGCTTCGCCGAGCGTCTCGATCGCCATCGCAAAGCCTCGGACCTCAACTCGTCACACTTCACTCGTCACGCTTGGACTTGTCACGCTTGGACTTGCCGTACTTGGACTTGCCCTATGCGAACCTGTTCGACGTGGAAAAATCCGGCATGGACGCCGAACATGGTCTTGACTTTCGAGAACAAAAAGAGAACAATCCTCCGTCCGAGTCAAGGAGGCAATCGTGAAACCGGACAAACGAAGTGATTGGCTGCGCAAGCTTGATGAAGAGTGCCCGTATCAGGTGGTGCTGCCGCGGCGGCAATTGACCGACGACAGCGCGATCCTGGATTTTCTGCTCGCCCATGTCGGCAAGTTCGACATGTATGTTGAAGACGATTATGCGGCGTTCGTGCGCTATTGCTTTGAAGACCCGCTCGACGCCGAGATTTTCCGCGCCCGGTTCGAGCCGAAGACCGAGCGCTTCAAGCTTGCGGGGTGACGCCGGCAACACGGACTCAAGCGCTGTTCGCAACGTGTCACTTCGGTGCTCACCTCACGTGGATTGCCGGGCCAAGCCCGGCAATAACCGCTCCGTGGCCGCCGGCAAAAAGCGCCAGCGCGGATGTTACTTCTGCGGCGTCAGCCGTTCCGTGCCGCTGCCGTTGTGGCCGCGCACCGACCAGAGCCCGCTCAGCACGCCGCTGTCATCGACCTTGTAGATGATCAATCCGGGATCGCCGCCGATCATATACGTCGCGGCGAGCGAGTCGTTCATGCGCATGCCGAAGCCCTTGAACACTGAACTCCCGATTTCCCAGCGGATCGCAAAGGTCGTGTCGGAAATGACGTCGATCGTGGCGGTGCCGGCATATTTCGAGCCGTTCGGATTGGTGCCGGCGACATCGTATTTCGGCGCCAGCATCAGCGTTTCGGCGCGCGCCGCAACGGCGAGCGCCAGCAAACAGAACAACGCAAAGACTGTTCGGATCATGGTTAGCTCCCTCGCCTTTCCGCAAAGCTAGCGATGCGAACGCCGTTCGTGTCAAGCGCGCGGTCAAACATGGCAGTTAGCGCGAACGTTTTTCCAAGCTCGGCAGCTTCTGCCGCACCTTGCCGATCTCGGCCCAGGCGTCGTCCTTGAGGCGCTTTTTCAGATCCACAACGGAAAAGTCGTTGCCGCCGCCGGTGCGGGAGAGCCGCTCCCAGGCGACCGGCGCAGACACCGGCGCGCCGGGGCGCGCGCGTGTCGAGTAAGGCGCGACCGAGGTCGCTTCGCGCGAGTTGCGGAAATAGTCGATGAAGATATGGCCGCCGCGCAGCGCCTTGGTCATTTTGGCGAGATAGAGCTTCGGACTGTCCGCGGCCATGCGCGCGGCGATGCGGCCGGAAAAGTTCTTGGCGATATCCCAATCGACGTCGTCGACCGGCACCACCACGTGAATGCCCTTGCCGCCCGAGAGCTTGACGAAGCTTTCGAGCTTTTCGCCCGCAAGGCGGTCGCGGATTTCGCGCGCGGCGGCGACGATCTGCGGCCAGGCGACGCCCTCGCCGGGGTCGAGATCAAACACGATGCGGTCGCATGTTTCCAGGCTGTCGAGCCGCGAGCCGCGCAGATGAATTTCGAGCCCGCCCGACTGCACCACCTCGACCAGATCGTCGACGGTTTCGACCGCGATCACGTCGTGATCCTTGCCGGGCACGGCACGGCGCAACCGCGACGTCTTCACGTTGGCGGCGATGTGCTTCTGAAAGAACGTCTCGCCGCCGACGCCTTCAGGCGCGCGCACCAGCGACAGCGCACGATTGAGAATGTGCGGCCTGATCCAATCCCAGACCGAAACGTAATACTCCGCGAGATCCTTCTTGGTGACGCCGACGTCCGGCCAATAGACGCGGTCGGGATGGGTGAGGCGAACCGCGGTTCCGCCGGCGCTGCCCGCGCTCTTTTTGTTGCTCGTGCCGGACGGCGTGCGCGCACTCTTTTTGTTGGCCGTGTTCGACGCAGCGCGCGCACTCGCAACGCGCACAGAGCCTTGCGCAGCTTGCGCCGCTACACCTGGCGCAGCTTCTGCCGGGCGCGGCGCCGGCATTTCGCGCACCACTTCGTTGGCCGTCTTGTCCTCGCGGATGCCCTTGAACGACGCCTGGCGGAGCACGCCGCCGTGGGTGATGCCGGCGAACTCGGCCTCGATCACGAGCTTGGGCTCGACCCACACGACATCCTTGCGCTTCTCGTCCGCGGGCAATTCCACCGGCCGCTTGTCGATACGCAATGGCGACAGGCGCTTGAACAAGTCGTGCGCCATTTTCTGGGTGTAGCCGGTGCCGACGCGGCCCGCGTAGCGAAGCTGGCCATTCTCATGTACCGCAACGATCAGCGCGCCGATCGCGCGCGGCAGCGCGGTCGCCGGCACGTAGCCGGCGACGATGAATTCCTGCTCGCCGCGGCACTTGGTCTTGATGAAATTGTCGGTGCGGCCCGAGCGGTACGGCGCGCTGCGCCGCTTCGAGACAATCCCCTCAAGCCCCATGTCGCAGGCGTGGCGCAGGATGACGGGGCCGGCTTCGTCGAAGTCGCCGGTGTAGCGGATGACATGGCTCTTGATAGCGTCCCGGGTCCGACCCTCGAGCAATTTGGCAAGCGCGGCTTTGCGTTCCACCAGCGGCTCGCCGGTGAGATCGCGGCCGTCGAGATGCAAGAGATCGAACGCATAGTAGACGAAGCGGTCGGTGCGCCCGTCTTTCAGATCGGTCTGCAGCAGCGAAAAATTGCTGATGCCGCGCTCGTCCTCGACGACGATTTCGCCGTCGAGCAAAGCGGTCCGGGCCGGCAGCGCCGCAACCGCCGCGGCGACCGGCGGAAACCGGTGCGTCCAATTCTGCTGCTTGCGCGTCAGCAATTGCACGGCACCGCCGTCGAGCCGCGCCTCCATGCGGTAGCCGTCGAATTTGATCTCGTGCAGCCAATCCGGTCCGCTCGGCGCGCGGTCGTAGAGCGTCGCGAGCGCGACCGGAATAAAACCCGGCGGCGGCTCGCCTTTGGCGGAACGCGCCGTCTTGGCTTTTTTGTTTGGTTTGCTCTTCGCGTCCGCCTTCCCTTTGGCTTCTGCGGCGCGCGCTGGCGTCTTTGCTTTGGCGCGCGAGCCGGTCTGCGTACTCGCAGTGATTTGTCGGATCTTCCGTTTGAAGCTCGTCTTGTCTTCAGCTTCGTCTCTGGCCTCGCCGCCGCTCGCGCGATTGGAGTGCCACACGCGCTTTTTGCCCTTGCCGCCGGCGATCTCTTCGATGGTGCGGCCGCTGACGACCGAGCGCGATTTCTCTTCCAGAATATCGCGGTCGCGTGCTCCGCGCGCTGCTTCGTCCTTGCCTTTGATCAGCAGCCAATTGTCGTGGCGGTCGCCTTGCCGCGCGCGCATGCGCACCAGATGCCAGCGGCCATGCAGCTTCTCGCCGTCGAGATCGAAGACGAGATGGCCTTTGGCAAGCGCCTTGTGCGGATCGCCTTCCGGTGTCCAGGTGCCGCGATCCCAGATCATCACGGTGCCGCCGCCATATTCGCCTTCCGGGATCGTGCCCTCGAAGGCGTTGTATTCGACCGGATGATCCTCGACCTGCACGGCGAGCCGCTTCTCGTCGGGGTCGAGGCTCGGGCCGCGCGTCACGGCCCAGCTTTTCATGATGCCGTCGAGCTCCAACCGCAGGTCGTAATGCAGCCGTCTTGCAGCGTGCTTCTGAATGACATAGCGGTAGCCGCCCGCGGGCCCCTTGCGCCCGCGCGGCTCAGGTGTCACACCGAACTTTCGCTTCTTGCGGTAAGCTTCCAGCGCCACGGGGGATTCAAATTTTTGGTTCAGTGTCGTATTCCCGCCACACGGCGCCGATTTCTGCTGAAGTTCCACCCGAACGACCGAAAGACCATAGTTAATGCCCATCCGGTCGTGGCAAAATGCGCCGCGCCTTCAGCATACGCGGCATTCTCCCAACGTGGGAGTCTCTCGGCAGGTTCCGGGCAGCAAAGCGGCCAAATTGCGCTTAAGCCCCAAAGTGGTGTAAGAATTCGCGGTTTATGCGCAAGCGTCGGTTAAGCTGGTCCGATCCCACTATTCGCCGATTAGGCCGCCGCGCCAACGAGGCTAATAAGAAGGAGTATTCGCGTGACCGTTCAGTCCAAGACCCCGTTGCTGGATCTGGTCAGCACGCCTAGCGACCTACGCAAGCTCGAGGAGCCCCAACTCCGTCAGCTTGCCGATGAGTTGCGGCGGGAGACGATCGATGCTGTCGCGGTCACCGGCGGTCACCTCGGCGCAGGACTCGGTGTTATCGAGCTGACGGTGGCGCTGCATTATGTCTTCGATACGCCGAATGATCGGCTAATCTGGGACGTCGGCCACCAGGCCTATCCGCACAAGATCCTCACCGGCCGCCGCGACCGCATTCGCACGCTCCGGCAGGGCGGCGGGCTCTCGGGTTTCACCAAGCGCGCCGAGAGCGAATACGATCCGTTCGGTGCCGCACATTCCTCGACTTCGATTTCCGCCGGGCTGGGCATGGCGGTGGCCCGCGATCTCGACGGCAAGAAGAACAACGTCATCGCCGTGATCGGCGACGGCGCGATGTCCGCCGGCATGGCCTATGAGGCGATGAACAATGCCGGCGCGATGAACTCGCGGCTGATCGTCGTGCTCAACGACAACGACATGTCGATCGCGCCGCCGGTCGGCGCGCTGTCGGCCTATCTGGCGCGCCGCGTGTCCGGCCCGGCCTATCGCGGCTTGCGCCACTGGATGCGGCAGATCGCCAAGCGCCTGCCGAGCCGCATGCTCGAGAAGCGCGCGATCGCGATCGAGGAATATGCCCGCGGTCTGGTCACCGGCGGCACGCTGTTCGACGAGCTCGGCTTCTTCTATGTCGGCCCGATCGACGGTCACAATATCGACCACCTGCTGCCGGTACTGAAAAACGTGCGCGACGCCGGCAATGGCCCGTTCCTGGTCCATGTCGTGACGCAGAAGGGCAAGGGCTACGAGCCGGCGGAAAAATCCGCCGACAAATATCACGGCGTGGTCAAGTTCGACGTCGCGACCGGCGCGCAAGTCAAGGCGAAAGCCGGAGCGCCGGCGTATCAGAAGGTTTACGGCGAAAGCCTGATCAAGGAAGCGCGCAAGGATCCGAAGATCGTCGCCATCACCGCGGCGATGCCGTCGGGTACCGGCGTCGACCAGTTCCAGAAGGAATTTCCCGAGCGCACTTTCGATGTCGGCATCGCCGAGCAGCACGGCGTGACGTTCGCCGCGGGGCTCGCGACCGAAGGCTTCAAGCCGTTCGCCACCATCTACTCGACCTTCCTGCAACGCGCCTACGATCAGGTCGTGCATGACGTCGCGATCCAGAAGCTGCCGGTGCGCTTCGCCATGGACCGCGCCGGCCTCGTCGGCGCCGACGGCCCGACCCATGCCGGCTCGTTTGATGTGGCCTATCTCGGCTGCCTGCCGAACTTCGTGCTGATGGCCCCGTCCGACGAGGCCGAACTGGTGCACATGGTGGCGACCGCGGTCGCCATCGACGACCGGCCCTCGGCGTTGCGCTATCCGCGCGGCGAAGGCCGCGGGGTGCCGCTGCCGGAGGAAGGCAAGCCGCTCGAAATCGGCAAAGGCCGCATCGTGCGCGAAGGCACCAAGATCGCGATCTTCTCCTATGGCACGCGGCTCGGCGAATGCCTCAAGGCGGCTGACGAGCTGAACGCACATGGGCTCTCGACCACGGTCGCCGATGCACGCTTCGCCAAGCCGCTCGACGTCGATCTGCTGTTGCGGCTCGCGCGCGAACACGAAGTGCTCCTGACCATCGAAGAAGGCTCGGTCGGCGGCTTCGGCTCGTTCGTGCTGCAATCGCTTGCGGAACAAGGCGTGCTCGACCGCGGCATCAAAATTCGGCAGATGGTGCTGCCCGACACCTTCATCGATCAGGACACGCCGAACGCGATGTATGCCAAGGCCGCGCTCGACACCAAGGGCATCGTCGCTAAGGCGTTCGAAGCGCTCGGTCAGAACCTTCGCGGCGACGTGGTGAAGCTGGCAAGATAAAATAAACGGGCTGCGGTTCTCGCTCCGCTCATTCCCGCGCCAGCGGGAATCCATGTGAGCCGAGCGCCTTGCGGTACAATGCGCCGGGTCACCGCCTTCGCGGGAACGAGCGGAAGTGAATATGACCGCCCGCGAACGCGCCGACCGCTTGTTGGTGGCGCGCGGTTTTTATGAGAGCCGCGCGCGGGCACAGGCCGCGATCACCGCCGGCCTGGTGACCGCCGATGGCGTTCCAATCCGCAAGGCCTCCGACGCGATTTCCTCGACGGCGGAAATCGAGGCGAAGCCCGAGCACCCTTATGTCTCGCGCGGCGGGCTCAAGCTTGCGGCGGCGCTCGACCACTTCCAGCTCGATCCGGCGGGCCGCATCTGTCTCGATGTCGGCGCTTCGACCGGAGGCTTTTCCGAGGTACTGGCGGTACGCGGCGCACGACGCATCTATGCCGTCGACGTTGGGACCGGCCAGCTTCACCCGCGCGTTGCCGCGCGCAGCGAGGTCGTATCCATGGAGCAAACCGACATCCGCACGCTCGATCCGGCGCGGCTCGCCGAGCCGCCGGATTTTGCCGTGGTGGACGTCAGCTTTATCTCGCTGAAACTGGTGCTGCCGGCGATCGGAAAGCTGTTGCGCGCGCGCGCGACCATTATCGCGCTGATCAAGCCGCAATTCGAAGCGGCGCGGGCCGCGATCAAGAAAGGCATCGTGCGCGATCCGGCGGTGCATGCCGCTGTCTGCGACGACATCGCGGCATTTTTTGCCGCCGAAGGCTGGCGTGTCGGCGGCGTGATCCCCTCGCCCATTCCGGGCGGCGACGGCAACCGCGAATTCTTCGTCGCAGCCGGGCGGAGCTGAACCCGCCCGCTGCACCTTTCTGTTGCCATAGCATCCGCTATGGTGCCGCGAGATGACATTGCCAGGAAACATCACGGCGGCCGCAGCGGCGCGGGCGCGTGCGGTTTGGCGCGCCGAGATCATCGAAACGGTCAAACTGGCGTGGCCCATGGCGCTGACCCAACTCGGTCAGATCGCCATGATGACGACCGACCTGGCGCTCATTGGACGGCTCGGCGACGCCGCCATAGCTGCCGTCGGCCTCGCGCACCTGATCCTGTTCGTGGGATTCGTGCTTGGGATGGGACCGGTTTCTGCGATCACACCATTGGCGGCGCAGGCGTTCGGTGCACGCGAACCACGGATGGTCCGCCGCTCGCTGCGGGTGGGACTCTGGGCCGCGCTGATACTTGGCATTCCCGTGAATGTCGCACAGCTTTGGGGCGAGGACATTCTCATTATGGCCGGGCAATCATCTGCCACAGCGGCCCTCGCCGCCCGCTATCTGACCGGGCTGGCATGGTCGATGATCCCGGCCTGGTGCTTCATCGCAGTGCGCAACTTCATGGGCGCGGTCAATCGTCCGGAACCGGCGCTGTGGGTCACCATCGCTGCCATCCCAGTAAACGGGATGCTCGCTTATGCACTCATCAATGGTGCGTTCGGGGCGCCTCGGCTTGATCTGCTCGGCGCCGGGCTCGCCACCACGTTCGTCAACGTTGCAATGTGTGCCGCCGCGATTTGGATTTG
>DATMQV010000093.1:0-2583 GCA_035566615.1 Xanthobacteraceae bacterium | reverse complement strand
GGCCCTGGAGAAGCTCGGCATCTGGTCGAGCGTCGAATCAAAAATAGCGATGGCCGAAAACGTGCGCGCGGCGCTGGTCCTGGTCGCTCGCGGCGAGGCGCCGCTCGGCATCGTCTATGAGACCGACGCGAAAGTCGATCCAAGCGTCAAGATCATCGGCGTGTTTCCCGAGGACTCGCATCCCCCGATCATCTATCCGGTGGCGATGACCAAGGACGCAAAGCCCGACGCCGCGCAATATCTTGCGTTTTTGACTACACCGGAGGCGAGGGCCGTTTTCGAACGATACGGCTTTCGGGTGCTGGGAAAACCCTAAGGTCGGAAAACGCTCACGTGTTTCATCTCTCGCCCGACGAATGGACTGCGGTCGAGTTGTCGCTGCGCGTTTCGATCGTCGCGACCGTGTTCGCACTGCCATTCGGCATCGCTCTCGGCTGGCTGCTCGCGCGCAAGGACTTTTGGGGAAAGACCTTGCTCGACGGGATCATCTATTTGCCGCTCGTGCTGCCGCCGGTCGTAACCGGCTATCTCCTGCTCATTTCGTTCGGCCGCCGCGGACCAATCGGAGCCTTTCTTGCTGATAATTTCGGCTTCGTCTTTTCCTTTCGTTGGACCGGCGCGGCGCTTGCCTGCGGCGTGATGGGCTTTCCGCTCATGGTGCGTCCGATCCGGTTGGCGCTCGAGGCCATTGACCGGCGGCTCGAGGATGCGGCGGCAACGCTCGGCGCCAACCGTTTCTGGGTGTTTTTGACCGTGACGCTGCCGCTGGCGCTGCCGGGCATCATCGCCGGCGCCGTCATGGCGTTCGCCAGAGCGCTGGGCGAATTCGGCGCCACCATTACATTCGTCTCCAACATTCCCGGCGAGACGCAAACCATCTCCGCCGCCATCTACACTTTGCTGCAGATTCCCGGCGGGGAGGCGCTGGCGATACGCCTGGTGCTGATCGCGATTGCGCTCTCGCTCGGCGCGCTGATCGTTTCCGAGTGGTTCGCGCGCCGGGCCGGCATGCGGTTCCAGGGCGAGTGACTGTCCTCGCCGTCGACGCCCTCGCCGCGGAAGGCGTCGAACCCGTCAAGAATGCCGACGTCGACACCTGGGTGACCGGAACTTCGCGTTTGGCGAAGCCCTGCTACAAATGTTTGTAGATTGTGCCCGGCGCCGCGACGGCTATCTTCCGCAGTTGTGATTGCGAACCCGCTCGTTACCCCCTCCCCGCCCAAACATGCCACGGCCGTCGGCGTCGCCTGCGGTGCCGGCGCGGCCTTTTGCTGGGCCCTTGGCTTCGTTGCGGCCCGGCACGGCATCAATGTCGGCGTCTCGCCCTTCGTGCTGGCTCTGCACCGTTACTTTTGGCCGGGCCTGGCGCTCCTACCCTTCGTCGTCACCAACGACTTTCGCGACCTGGGCGGCATCGGATGGGGCCGCGGGTTCGTCTTGGCGCTGTTCGGTGGGCTTCCGCTCGCGCTGTTAAGCTATCTCGGCTACGTGTACGTCCCGCTCGGCCACGGCGCCGTCATTCAGCCCTCATGCGCGGCACTGGGCGGCATGCTGCTGGCGCGGTTGGTTTTGAAGGAGCCGTTGCCGGCACGCCGCATCGCCGGCGGGCTCGCCATGGTCGCGGGCCTCTGCATCATTGGAACCGAAGCATTGCGTACCATCGGCGCCCATGGCATCGGCGGCGATCTCCTGTTCGTAGCGGCCGGCGGATTTTTTGCCACCTTCGGCATGCTGGTGCGGCTGTGGCGGGTGACGGCGATGCGGTCGGTGGCGATCACCAGCGTGCTCTCGCTCGTCGCGGTGCCGATTCTGCTGTTCAGGTTCGACAATCTGCTGGCTGCGGGATTTGCTGAAAATCTGTTGCAGGCTGTGATCCAGGGGGCGCTGGCGGGTGCCGCAGCGACCTATCTGTTCACGCGCGCCGTCGTCTTGCTCGGCGCCTCGCGCGCCGTTTTATTTCCATCGCTGGTTCCGCCGTTCGTGCTGCTGCTCGGTTTTATCGCGCTCGGCGAGGTGCCGACCCTCTCGCAGCTCGCGGGCCTCGTCATCGTGCTTATCGGCTTCCGGCTGACGCAGTAGGGGTGAGCCATTCCGGCGGTTGCGAACGACGCTTACGCGGCTTTCCGGCTCGTCAAAAACTCACCGATGCGATCGAGCGCCCGCAAAATATTCTCGGTCGAATTGGCGTAGGATACGCGCACATAGCCCTCGCCGAGGACGCCGAAGTCGGGCCCGCCGATCAGTGCGACGCCGGCATCTTCCAAGAGCGCCGAGGCAAGCGGCTTCGCCTTCCAGCCGGTGCGCTTGATGTTCGGGAAGGCGTAGAAGGCGCCTTTCGGGCTCGCGCACGAAATATCAGGCAGGCGGTTGAGGCCTTCGACCACGACTTTGCGTCTTTTGTCGAACTCCGCGACCATTTTCGCCACTTCGTCCTGCGGGCCGGTGAGCGCGGCAAGTCCCGCAAATTGCGCCGGCGCATTGACGCAGGAATGCAGATTGACCGAGAGCTTGCGCGCGAAGTCGTAGAGCTTGCCCGGCCATACCGCATAGCCGAGCCGCCATCCGGTCATGGCGTAGGTCTTC
>DATMQV010000092.1:0-6580 GCA_035566615.1 Xanthobacteraceae bacterium | reverse complement strand
GTCGCTCCAATCCTGCCCGGAACGGATGAGACAAATGTTGTCGTGCGGTTTCACGCGCAAGCGCTCGCCATCGCGAACAAGATCGGGCGTGCCGCCGGGCGCCATTTCGCTGGTTTGCGACTGCGGGATGCGGTCGCGCATACCGCCCCAATAAGCGTGCTCCATGATGTCGCCGCTGAAATTATCGGCGAGCGCGGCCACGCCTTCGGGCCGGCCGAGCGAGGAGAAGAGCGTCTCGTAGTCGCTGACCGAAGGGCTCAGCACCTCGATGAATGTGCCGAGACCGGCGTGCTTTTGTTGTTCGCCGGTCCAGCCGTCGCGCGAGGCCGGGAACCATGCCTCGAACGTTCGCTGATCGTCCCAATAGGCGACCGAGACCACGTTGTCGTAACCGGCTTCGTCGCGATAGGCGGCGCGGTCCCAGTGTTTGGGCCCGTTCCCGCCGGCGAATTTCGCTTCAAGCCATGTGAGCGCCGTGGCGCGCGCGGCCGGCACCTCGCCACGATATTGCAGGCCGAAATAGGCCATCACCACGCGTTCGACGGCGGGCCGATGGCGCGCGACGAAGGCCGGGTATGGCGGCTGATAGTCATCGGGCACCCGCCGGTGGCGGGTACGCGCGACTTGCAGGTGGGGCGGGATCGCGGATTCCATCTCGCCCTCACTCGGCCGCTTGCACCGGCGCGAACGGCGCGACGTTCGGCGCCTTGGCTTCCGGCTTTGCGGGTGCCTCGGCCTTGGTCTCCACATCGATCGGCAAAGCCATGGTCTCGACCCGATGCCCAGGGCGATTGTTGAACAGAAGCCGGGTGACGTCCGGGCGCGCATAATGCCCGGCCGGATCGGCCGCGGCCTTGGCAACCGAAATCATGCCAAGATCGATGTCGGCATAGAGCAAGCCTTCTTTGTCGGGCGGCAGCGGTTGCGCGAGCGGGGCGCCGTCGGGGCCATAGATCACGGCAAAGCCGCCGCCGGCATGCAGGAACTGATGCTTCTCCGGCGTATCGCAGAGTTCGTCGATCATCGCCTGCGAAACCGTCGCGCACGGCGCGATAACGAAGCACGAGCCCTCCACCGCATAGATCTTGCTCGCCGCATTGTTCACTTCGGCGCCGAGCGCATGCGCGAACGGGTCGTAGAGCGAAAAGCTCGGCCAGGCCGCGACGTGCACCTGCTCGTTCTGCGCATACATGGCGTATTTGGACAGCGGCTGCAGATGTTCCCAACAGCACAGAGCGCCGAGCCGGCCGACTTCAAGATCGTGCACCGCAAGGTGCGAGCCGTCGCCCTCGCCGAACACCGTGCGTTCGGCATGCGTCGGCTTGAGCTTGCGGCGCTTGGCGACGGTTTCGCCGTCCGGGCCGATGATCCATTGCGCGATGTAGAGGCTGCCGCCGTCGCGCTCCGAGAGCCCGAGCGCCACGAATATTTTGTTCCGCTTAGCGGCGGCGCGCAGCCGTTCCGCCTTCGGACTGTCATAGCTGAGCGAATTGTCGAAATAGCGTGAGACGAAGCCGCGCATGATCGCCCACGCCGGCGCGCCGAGCCAGATCCACCAGGGGTAACCGGGTATCCAGGTTTCCGGAAAGGCGATGAGGCGGGCGCCGGCGGCTCCGGCCTCGTCGATGAAACGAATGGCTTTCTCGACCGAGCCCTCCAGGTCCAGGAAGGCGGGCGCAGCCTGCACGGCGGCGACTTTGTATTTCGGATGCACGACAGCCATGGCGGTTCCTTTCCCCGGAAACAAATTGTTTGATGGAATTGGAGTTTAGGAGGAACCGCCCGCCGCACGCTTGGCTGCGCACGCAATAAATATTGGCTGGCGGCGCAGTGACTTCGGGCGGGGTTTTGCAACAGCCGATCCCGGTGCTACGCTGGCGGCGCCGGTCAACTCGCTAGATATGAGAGCGGGGCATGATTTTTTGCGAAAACCGGTTTCGGCTTTTCGGGGTCATGCTCGAGGCAGGTGCGGTGACATGAAAACCGTACTGACGACGGCCGATATTGCCGCGCGCAAACGCTTCCAGTTCTGGCAGGACGCGGTCTGCGACACGTTCGTCGAACTGGATTGCCAAGCCGGCGTGGAAGACGCGTTTTTCGGCGAAATCACCACCGCCGACTGCGAAGGCCTGCATTTCTCGACCGTCCGTTCCGACAGCCAGATCGTCAAGCGCACGCGCACCCGGATCCGCCGCGCGCGCGAAGAGGTGATGCTGATCAGCTTGCAGGTGCGCGGCATCGGCGTCGTGGCGCAAGACGGTCGCGAAGCCCGCCTCCAGCCCGGCGACTTCGCCTGCTACGACAGCACGCGGCCTTACACGCTGAACTTCGACGCCTCGTTCGAGCAGCTCGTCCTGCACATGCCGCGCGAGGCGATGATGCGGCGGATCGGCCGCACCGAACTCTGGACCGCGCGGCGGATCGAGGGCGCAAGCCCGGTCGGCTCCCTGGTGCTGCCGTTCGTGCAACGCACGGCCTCGATCGTTTCCGATATTGCGCCGGCGACCGCGAGCCGGCTGTCGGAGACATGCTTGTCGCTGGTGACGGCGGCGCTCGGCGAGCGCCTCTCCGAAATCGGCCATGGCGCCAGCTCGGTGCGAACGGCGCTGGTCTTTCGCGCCAAAGCGATCATCGAAAGCCATCTGCACGACCACGCGCTCAACACCGAGAAAGTCGCAGAACTTGTCGGCATCTCGCCGCGCTACTTGCAGGATTTGTTTCACGCCGACGGCACGACCGTCAGCGACTTCATCTGGAAACGGCGGCTGGAGAAAAGCCGCCGCGACCTGGCCGACCCCTTGCGCGCCGCCGACGGCATCGCGCAGATCGCGCTCGCCTGCGGCTTTGCCGATTTCGGACATTTCAGCCGCCGCTACAAGGACGCATTCGGGGCGTCGCCCCGGGAGGATCGGGTGCTGCTGAGAAACAGTGCAGCGCGGACGGCCGGCGAGGCTTGACTGCGAGACCTGGACCCTTTCGCTATTCGTTATCCATCGTCCTGAGCGCGAGAGAAGCGAGCCTCAAACGACGGGCAACGGTTACACGTGCAAATGCGCGAGCACGTCGCTGCGCTCGATCTCGGAGCGTGAGCCTTCCAGCATGGCGCGGCCCTGATCCATGATCAGATAGCGGTCGGCGATGCGCTCGGCGAAGGCGAGATTTTGCTCGACCACGATCAAGGCGGCGCCGGCTGACTTTTTCTCGGCGATCAGCGCTTCCATGTGCAGGATGTTTTCCCACTGCACGCCTTCGCTCGGCTCGTCGAGCAGGATCACAGGCTGATCCTCGGCGAGGCCGCGAGAGAAGGAGAGCATCTTTTTCTCGCCGCCCGAGAGCGTACCGGCATGCTGATTCAGGCGGCGTTCCAGGATCGGAAAGCGATCGAAATAGCGGCGGAAGGGCGCAAGCTTGCGGCTGTCGCGCATCAGCGTCAGGTTCTCGCGCACCGACAGATCGTCGAACACCGGCCGCTCTTGCGGGCAATACGTCACGCCGGCGCGCCGGCGCGCCGCCGGGTCGTACGCCGTGATCGCCGCGCCGTTGAGGAGAACGCGCCCGCCGGCGCAGGGCAAATAGCCGGTCAGCAATTTCATCAGTGTCGTCTTGCCGACGCCGTTGCGGCCGAGGACGCACAAGACTTCGCCGGCGACCGCCGCGCCGCTGAGATCGCGCACAATGGTGGTCGAGCCGTAACCGCCGGTGAGGTTTTCGAACGCGAGCCGCCGGGCGATCATTTCTCGCCCCCGACATAAACCGCGCGCACGGCCGGATCGGCCTGAATGGTGGTGACATTGCCCTTGGCGAGCAGCGCGCCGTTGTGCAGGACATAGACGATCTGCGCCAATTCCTTCACCAGGCTCATGTCGTGCTCGATGATGATGATCGAGCCGCCGAGCCGAAGCGCGGCCCAGCGGATGATCTCCATCACCGCGGCAGTCTCTTCGGGAGACAAGCCCGCGCAGGGCTCGTCGAGCAGCAAGACGCGCGGCTCGGTCAAAAGCGCCATCGCAAGTTCGAGGATTTGTTGCTCACCGTGCGATAGTTCCGCGGCCTTGCGTGTGCTTGCAGCGAGAAACGGATAGCGCGATTGCAGCTCTTTCAGCATCGGGCTGGTCCAGCGGCGAAGACGCGGATCGAGCAAGGCGAGCTTGCCGGCGCGGCCGCTCCATAGCGCGACAGCGAGATTGTCAGCGATCGACAGATCGGGAAAGACGCTGGGAATCTGCAGCTTGCGGGCGACACCCAGGCCGCTCACGCGATTGGGCGGCAGGCCGGCGATCTTCAAACCGCCGAGATCGATTTCGCCGCCCAAAGTCGTGAGCTCGCCGCTCACGACGTTGAACATCGAGGTCTTGCCGGCGCCGTTCGGGCCGATGACGCAGAAAATCCCGGCTTGGTCGAAGTCGACCGAGAGCTTGTCGAGAATGGTGACTTCGCCGACATGCACGCTCACGCCGTTGAGCGCCAGTTTCGCCGGCGGCCGCGCGGCCGCGTCGCCGGGCGCGGCGAGCGCCGCCCGCTCGCGCTTGCGCGCCGGAAAGCGGCGGAGCAGCGGATCCGCCAATCCGGCAATGCCGCGCGGAAAGACGAGGACGATGGCGATGAAAAAGAGCGCCATCAGCACTTCCCAGAATGGCAAGGTGTCGCGCAATTGCGCGGTGAGCGAGCCGACCACGAGTGTGCCGATCACCGGCCCGAGCAAGCTCGCGCGGCCGCCGACGGCAGCCCAGATCACGAGATCGGCCGACAGACCGAAGCCGATCACCTGTGGGGTGACGATGCCCTGTTGCGGTGCGTAGATGGCGCCGCCGATGCCAGCCATCAGTCCGCTCACACCGAAGGCCACGGCTTTGAGCTCGTCGGTGTCGAACCCGAACAGCTTCAGCCGCCGTTCGTTCTGGGCGAGCGCGCGCCAAAGGACACCAATCGGGGCGTTGTAGAGCCAGGCACCGAAGGCCAGCAGCGCGAGCAAAACAGACGCCGCCACATAGTAGACGTCGGAGATGTCATCCAAGCCGGGCAGTCCCGGGATGCCTTTGAGCCCGTTGAAGCCGCCGGTGACTGAATTCCAGGAGGTGGCGACCTGGAAGGCGAGCAACGCAAGCGCGAGCGTGATCATCGAGAAGTAAGCGCCACTCTCGCCCGAGCGCCGAAAGATGACGATGCCGATCAGATAAGCGAGCAGACCGGAGACGATGGCCGCCAACGGCAGCGTTAGAACGGAGACGATCGGGCTATCCTGAAACGCGATAAAGGCGAGGCCGGAGATGTAGGCCGCAAGCCCAAAGAACAGCGCCTGGCCGAGCGGCAGAAAGCCCGCCTGCCCCCAGCACAAGCCGACGCCGACCGCGGCCGCCGCATAAAGCGCATAGAGGCCGAGCTGATAAGCCCAGAACTGCCCGAGCAGAAACGGCAGCGCGATGGCAATGAGGACGACGACACTAGCTGCGCGCAACGATCCCTCGCGGCCTCAGCCAAAGGAACAGGATCGCCAACACAAGCACGGCGAAGTAGCCGTTGGCGGCATTGGTCGCCGCCGAGATCACGCTGTCGACGCCGCCAATGACGGTCGCGCCAGACAACAACCCGGCAACACTGCCGAGCCCGCCGACGATGAGCACAAAGAAAGCGCGCAGCACGTAGTCGAGACCCATGAAAGGCTGCACCGGCACAAGCGGGGCGATCATCACGCCGCCAAGCCCTGCAAGGCACGTGCCGGTGACGAAGGTGCCGGCAGCGAGCCAGCGCACGGATATGCCTTGCGCTTGCGCCAGCTCCGGGTTGCTGACCATGGCGCGGATGCGGCTGCCGGTGCGGCTGCGGCCGTACCAGACGACCAGCGCCGCGACGACCGCGATTGAAATCGCGATCAGCAGCAGCCGGTAGATCGGATATTCGGTGCCGACGAACTTGACCGTGCCGGGCAGCGGAATGTTCACTGAGCGATAGCCGAGGCCGAAGATCGCCTCCGCAATCTTGCGCAACAACAGGCTCAAGCCCCAGGTCGCGACCAGCGTATCGAACGGCCGGCGGTAGAGCGGACGGATCATGATCCACTCGACCGTCACGCCGAGGATGGCGCAGACCACAAGCGTCAACGGCACGGCGGCGAGATAGGGCGAGCCGGCCGCTTGCGTCACGTAGGCGCAATAAGCGCCGATCATGACGAACTCGCCGTGCGCGATATTGAGCACGCCAAGCAAGCCGAAAATCACGGCAAGCCCGAGCGCGAGCACCGCAAGCGTGGAGACGCCGTAGAGTACGTTGATCGCCTGGGTGACGATCAGCGGATCCATTACGACGTCTCCTCAGTCCAGAAGCGCAGACAAAGCCACTAGCTCAAATTCCGCTCGTCCCCGCGAAGGCGGGGACCCAGCTCTTTGCACCCGCCCCTGGATTCCCGCTGGAGTTTACCCCCGACCGCGATCGGGCGCGGGAATGAGCGGAGATTTGCCTCCGTTTGAGCGGATCTTATCCTAAGTCTTGCACTCGTCGCCGCTTTTCACGTCCGCGAAGGTTTTGATGATGTCGAACTCGGTGCCCTTGCAGGTGGCAAGATACATCGTCTTGTCGACATGGC
>DATMQV010000091.1:0-9878 GCA_035566615.1 Xanthobacteraceae bacterium | reverse complement strand
TAGGGGACGAGCTTCTTGTCCTTCTCCACCATCGGGTCGTCATAGCGACGGCCGATGAGGCGCTTGACCGCGAAAATAGTGCGCTCCGGATTGGTGACCGCCTGGCGCTTTGCCGGCTGGCCGACGAGCCGCTCGCCCTCGTCCGTAAAAGCGACGATTGACGGCGTGGTGCGCATTCCCTCGGCGTTTTCGATAACCTTCGGCGACTTGCCTTCCATCACGGCGACGCAGGAATTGGTCGTCCCGAGATCGATACCGATGACCTTGGCCATGGAGTTAATCCTCTCTTTATCGGCAGGTCGGGCAGGCCCGAAAGGCGCCCTTTGTCCGACCCCCTTGATAGTCCTTGATAGTCTTAAACCAATCGACCCGGTCGATTACCGGGCGATTTCCCTTGGCTCATATAGGAGGGCGGTATCCACCCGCAAGACAGGATTGCATGCCGGAAAGGTATCCGGGTTGACGCGTAACGCCGATAAGCGACACGACTATTCGCGATGATCTTGCAATCGGACATGCCATCAGACATGGCCGGCTCCCTGGCCGGCTTCCGCCTCTATCCGGGCCATTTTGACCGCCCAGGCCAAGTGGAATTGCTCGCGGCCGTGCGCGAGGCTCTGCAAACGGCCCCGCTCTTCACGCCACGCATGCCGAAGTCGGGTCGTCTCTTCAGCGTGCGTATGTCGAATTGCGGGCCGCTTGGCTGGGTCTCCGATGAAGGCGGTTATCGCTATCAACCCTCACATCCGGAGACCGGCAGGCCCTGGCCGCCGATCCCGCCCGCGCTGATGGCATTGTGGAGCGCGCTGGCGCGTTTTCGCGGCCCGCCCGAGGCCTGCCTGATCAACTTTTATGGCGCGCATGCAAAAATGGGGCTGCATCAGGATCGCGACGAATTGGAATTCGATGCGCCGGTCATCTCGATTTCGCTCGGCGATTCCTGTTTGTTTCGGGTCGGTGGACGCGAGCGCCGCGATCCTACCAGGTCTGTCCGGCTAAGTTCCGGTGACGTTCTGGTGCTCGGCGGCGCCGCGCGCCTTGCCTTTCACGGCGTCGACCGGATCTATCCGGGCACATCAAGCTTGCTCCCGGAGGGCGGACGGATCAATCTAACGCTGCGCCGGGTGACACGCAGTGACCCCGACCCGCGGATGGACCAGATACCGTCTGCCTAAAGCATGATCCCGAAAAGTGGGAACCGGTTTTCGGAAAAGATCATGCTCAAACAAAACGCTAGAGCGGGATGACCATTCGACCAAAATCACCCGCTCTAGGCGCGATCAGAGAATACACATGATTTGCACTAGCTTCAGCTCCGCCCGAGCTTTGGTCGTTTTTGCAACATTGACGCTGGCGATCCAGGCGGCGCCGGCGCGGACCGAAGAGGTGATCTTTCCGGTCGGCTCGCGCGTCGGATTGGTGCCGCCGCCCGGAATGATCGCGAGCAAGACCTTCGACGGGTTTGCCGACCCCGCCAAGGACGCGGCGATTCTGATCGCGGTCTTGCCGGCCGAAGCCTACGCGCAGATCGAGAAAGTGATCGAGAGCGACGCCCTGAAAAAGCAGGGCGTGACGGTGGACAAACGTGAGCCCATGCAGCTCAGCTTCGGCAAAGGCATTCTCCTCGTCGGCCGGCAGGTCGCAGAAAAAACGCACTTCAGGAAATGGCTCCTGATAGCCTCCGCCAGCGATCTAACCGCGATGGTGACCATTCAAGTCCCCGATCCGGACAACGCCTATTCGGATCGCGCGTTGCGGGCCGCGCTTGCCACACTTGCGGTGCGCGCCAAGGTGCCCGAAGAGGAGGAACTGAGCCTCCTGCCCTTCTCGGTCGGAGAGCTTGCCGGATTCCATGTCGATGACGTGCTGCGCGGCCGCGCGCTGATGTTGCGGGACGCACCCTCCGCACCCGATGCCGGCAAGGAAACGCCCCCGCGTGGCTTCGATGCGCGCATGCTGATCGCCGCGGTGCCGGGCGGTCCTTCCGAGGCGGACCAGCGCGCGGATTTCGCCCGGCTGATGTTCAACGAGATCGGCGGTATCCGTCAGGTCAGGATCACGATGTCGGAGCCGCTCCGGATCGGCGGCCAATCCGGTTTTCAGACCATGGCGGAGGCGCAGGATGTGCGCAGCGGCACCGACGTGCGCGTCATCCAATGGCTGCGTTTTGGCGGCGGCGGTTATCTGCAAATGGTCGGCATCGGCGGCGCCGACGGCTGGACCAACGTGCTCTCGCGCTTGCGCACGGTGCGCGACAGCGTCGAACTGAAGTAGAAGCGTATCCCGGACGCGGAGCAGCGCGAGAGCGGTGCACCGCTGAGCCGGGATCGACACAAGCTCAGTCTCTCAAACGATCCCGGTTCTACACAGCGCATCACTTTCGTGCTGCGCTGCGCCCGGGATACGCTTCGTGATTTTTAGGAATCCTTGCCGGCGTCAGCCGTCGCGTTGTCGTTGACCGCGCGCGAGGCCGGTGCCGTTTTGGGGCCGCCCTTCGACACGCCCACCATGGCCGGACGCAATACGCGCTCGCCGATCATGTAGCCCGGCGCCACGACCTCGACCACGCTGCCCGCCGGCACCGAAGGATTGGGAACCTCGAATATCGCCTGATGCACGTTGGGATCGAATTTTTCCCCGCGCGGACTGAACTGCCGCACGCCGTTCTTTTCCAGCGCCTTGAGGAGTTCGCGCTCGGTCAATTCCACGCCGTCGATAAGCGCCTTGACGCCGGGCTCGGCGCTCGCGCGCAGCTCCGGCGACACCGCGTCAAGCGCCCGGCGCATATTGTCGGCAACGCCCAGCATGTCGCGGGCGAAGGACGCAACGCCATAGAGGCGCGCGTCGGTGACTTCACGCTCGGTGCGCTTGCGCAGATTTTCCATCTCGGCCAGCGTCCGTAGCAGCCGGTCCTTCAATTCGGCGGCAAGCGCCGCTGCATCGGACTGCTGCTGAGCCGCCGATGGGTTGGCCGAAGCGGTGGCCTCCGGAGGGGCCGCTGCGTCCTCAGCACGCGCGGTCTTTTCCGTCATATCCGTACCTATCCTGTTTGCTGCCCCGGCATATCAGGGTTCATGGGATAAAAATCAAGCAGCCGTCTACCCCTAGTGCCCCCGGGACTGTCCAAGACACGCGCGGTAGACAGGCGGTTCCCCCCCTGAAACTTCAGCCCGCCAGCAACTTGCTCACGATCTTGGCGGTGTAGTCCACCATCGGGACGATGCGAGCGTAATTCAGCCGGGTCGGCCCAATGACGCCGAGGACGCCGACGATTCCGCCCGAGGCGTCGTGGTAGGGCGCGACGATCGTGGACGAACCCGACAGCGAGAACAGCTTATTCTCCGAGCCGATGAAGATGCGCACGCCTTCGGCCTGCTCGGCGCGCCCGAGCAAATCGACCACCTCGCGGCGGGTCTCGAGGTCGTCGAACAAGAGCCGCACGCGCTCCAGATCGGCGAGCGCTTTGAGGTCCTCAAGGAGATGAGCTTGGCCGCGCACGATCAGCTTGCGCTCGTCGCGCTCGCCGCCCGACCAGCTCGCAAGACCGGCGGCGATGATTTTCTGGGTCAGCTCGTCGAGTTCGGCCTGGCCCTCCTTGAGCCGGCGCTCGATTTCGATCTTGACCTCGGCAAGCGTGCGGCCGCGGATGCGCGCGTTGAGGAAATTCGACGCTTCGACCATCGCCGAGGTAGGCAGCCCAACCGGAATATTGAGCACGCGGTTTTCGATCTGGCCGTCCTCGGCCACCAGCACGACCAGTGCACGCTCGGGCTCGAGCCGCACGAACTCGATATGCTTGAGCCTTTGGTTGGATTTCGCCGTCAGTACCACGCCGGCGGCGCGACTTAGCCCGGAGAGAAGGCCGGACGCCTCGGTCAGCAACGCTTCGATGGTCGTTGATTGACCGCGGCCGGCCACCTGAGCCTCGATCGCCTTGCGATCGTTTTCGGTGAGGTCGCCGATCTGCATGAGCGCGTCGACGAAGAAGCGCAGCCCGATTTCAGTGGGCAACCGGCCCGCCGAGGTATGCGGCGCATAAACGAGGCCCAGTTGCTCGAGGTCTGACATCACATTGCGCACGGACGCGGGCGACAGCGTCATCGGCAGGATGCGCGACAGATTGCGCGAGCCGACCGGTTCGCCGGTTGCGAGATAACTCTCGACGATCAGGCGAAAGATCTCGCGCGAGCGCTCGTTGAGCTGAGCGAGGCTCGCTTGGCTGGCGGCAACCGGATGATCGTGACTGGCCAAAGACTAAGCTCCGATAAGGCTCGGCTCCGATGCTAGCGCAAAAACGTGTTCGCTCACCGCGGTTCTTTCACGCCAAAGGTCAAACGGCCCAAAGCCAGACAATCCGGGCGCCTCAAGGTTAGCGGCAAGGCGGCAGCCGAGGCAATGCGGCGGTACTCACATGGGTTTCCGGTCACGGATTTCGCCCGTTTGCGCCCTTGTCGCTGCCACTTCGCCCCCCTAAAAGACTTGGCCAAATCTAGCGCTCAAATCTGGCGCCGAAATCTGGCGCCCAAGGCATAGCGCCCAAGGAGACCTGCATGCGACCGAGCCGCCGACAGCCCGATGAATTGCGGCCCGTATCGCTTGAACGGGGCGTCGTGAAATACGCGGAAGGCTCGTGCTTCGTGCGTTTCGGCGATACCCATGTTTTGGTCACGGCAACGCTGGAAGACCGCCTGCCGCCCTGGCTTAAGGGCCAGGCGCGCGGCTGGATCACCGCCGAATATGGCATGCTGCCGCGCGCGACGCTCGAGCGCACGCGCCGCGAAGCGTCGACCGGCAAGCAAAACGGACGCACGGTCGAGATCCAGCGCCTGATCGGCCGCAGCTTGCGCTCGGTCGTTAATCTTAAGGCGCTCGGCGAGCGTCAGATCACCATCGACTGCGACGTCATCCAAGCCGACGGCGGAACGCGCACCGCTTCGATCACCGGAGCCTGGATCGCGCTCTTTGACTGCATCGCCTGGATGAAGACACGCGACATGATCTCCGACGAGGTCCTGCGCGACCATATCGCGGCGATCTCCTGCGGAGTGTGCTCGGGCATCGCGGTGCTCGATCTCGACTATGCGGAGGATTCGCAAGCCGAGACCGATGCGAATTTTGTTCTCACCGGCTCGGGCAATATCGTCGAGGTCCAGGCCACCGCCGAGAAGGTGCCGTTTTCAGAAGAGCAATTGACGACCTTGCTGGCGCTGGCGCGCAAGGGCGTGGCGAAATTGATCGATTTGCAGAAAATGGCGGTGATGTGAGGGCGCCCGCGCATCGCCGCATCACCGGTCGCCTCGTGATCGCGACCCACAATCCCGGCAAGCTTGCGGAAATGCGCGAGCTGCTGGCGCCCTACAAAATCGAGGCCATATCAGCAGGCGAGATGGGCTTGCACGAACCCGACGAGAGCGGAACGAGCTTTCGCGCCAATGCGCGGATCAAGGCCGAAGCGGCCGCAAAGGCGGCCGGGTTGCCGGCCTTTGCCGACGATTCCGGCCTGGTGGTCGATGCGCTCGAGGGCGCGCCCGGCATATACTCGGCGCGCTGGGCCGGGCTTGATAAGAACTTTCAGGTGGCGATGGAAACGGTCGAGCAGAAGCTGCGCGAGGCCGGTGCAACGGCGGAAGCGCAACGCAAGGCGCATTTCGTCTCCGCGCTGTGCGTCGCCTGGCCGGACGGGCATGTCGAAGAATTCGAAGCCCGCGTCGATGGCACGATCGTGTGGCCGCCGAACGGTGACAAAGGCTTCGGCTACGATCCGATCTTTCTGCCCGACGGGCACACGCGCACGTTCGGCGAGATGCCCAGCGACGAGAAGCACGGGCTTCCTCCGAGAGGCAAAGGACTTTCGCACCGCGCCCGCGCGTTTCTGAAACTCGCGGAGGCGTGTCTTGGATAATCGAGATTCGCCTGGCGCGCTTTCGGCTCATGAAAGCGATGCGCCGCAATTCGGCGTCTATATTCACTGGCCGTTTTGTTTGTCGAAATGTCCCTACTGCGACTTCAACAGCCATGTGCGCCGCGCCGAGATCGACGAGACCCGCTTTGTGCGCGCGTTTACGGCCGAAATCGCAACGACGGCGGCGCGCGCGCTGGGCCGCACCGTGTCCACGATCTTTTTCGGCGGCGGCACGCCGTCGCTGATGCAGCCGGCGACTGTCGGCGCCATTTTGGATGCGGTGGCGCGCCACTGGCCGATGGCGCCCGATGTGGAGATCACACTTGAGGCCAATCCGACCAGCGTAGAAGCTTCACGCTTTCGCGGCTATCGCACGGCCGGCGTGAACCGCGTCTCGCTCGGCGTGCAGGCGCTCGACGACCGCGTGCTCAAGGAGCTCGGCCGGCTGCATTCGGCGCGCGAAGCGATCGAGGCGGTGCATATCGCGCGTAGCGTATTCGAGCGTTATTCGTTCGATCTGATTTACGCACGGCCGCAGCAGACGCCGCGGGAATGGGCGGACGAGCTGAAGCAGGCGCTGGGCGAAGCCGGCGAGCATCTTTCGCTTTATCAGCTCACCATCGAGTCGGACACGCCGTTCGCTGCCCTCTATGCGGCCGGCAAGCTTCGCGTGCCCGACGACGACACCGCCCGCGCGCTCTACGACACCACACAAGACATCTGTGCGGCGCATGGCTTGCCGGCCTATGAGATTTCCAATCATGCGCGGCCGGGCGCCGAGTGCCGGCATAATCTGGTTTATTGGCGCATGCACGAATACGCCGGCATTGGGCCGGGCGCGCACGGCCGGCTCGACATCGACGGCGACCGCCACGCCATCGCGACGGAAAAGCACCCGGAAAGTTGGCTCACGCGCGTCGAGCAAGAAGGCCACGGGCTCGTCACCGACGAGGTGCTCACGCGCGAGGAAACGTCCGACGAATTTTTGTTGATGGGGCTGCGGCTCGCCGAAGGCATCGACCCGCAACGCTACGCGGAGTTGGCGGGCCGTCCGCTCGACGTTTCGCGCATCGCGGCTTTACGCGAAAACGGGCTGGTCGAGACGACTTCGGCCGGGCGATTGCGCGTCAGCCTGCCGGGTTTTCCCGTGCTCGATGCGGTGGTCGCCGATCTCGCGGCGTGAACGGAATCTGCAAGCCGAGACGGTGCCGGACACACTCTTGCGAAGGATTCGGCGAGGGGGCGGTGCGTTTACCCCAACTGACGCGCGACTTGCTTGTGTTCGCTACCCCGCCGCCGGACCAAAACTGCGCGGCGCCGCCTGGATGATTTGCGGCCCCGAAGGGGTGACGCGCATGATCGCAAGCCCGCGCTCGCAGGTGCCGTCTTGGCGGAAGCGGAACAGTCCGTCGATCCCTGAAAAGCCCGACGGGTTGGTCAAGACCTCAGGCGAGAAGCGTTGCGGGCCTTGCGTCTTCACCAGCGCGGCAACGAGCGCGACCGCATCATAAGCGAGCGTCGCGGTCCGCACCGGCTGCTGCTTGAAACGCGCGGCGTAACGATTGGCGAAATTGCGATAACCGGCGCCGTCCGGCGCCACGAACCAGCCGCCATCGAGTGCCGGCGTCTGAAAGACGCGCGGATCGTCCCAAAGTCCTGTGCCCAATAGTTGAATGCGCTTGGTATTGACGCCATTCGCAGCCAAGGCCTGTGCAACATCCGGCAATGCGTCGCCGCCGTCCGGAATGAACAGCGCATCGGCGCGGCCCAGCACTTGCGCGACATTCCTGATCGGCGCCGCCATCGCGGCTTTGTCATGCGAATAGCGCTCGATCGCGACCAACTGACCGCCGCGGCGGCCGATATCCTGCCGGAACGCCGCCTCGACAACCGTCCCATAAGGATTGTCGGGAATGAGCGCCGCGTAGGAACGCTTCCCGACCGAGGCGGCATATTGCACGATGCGCGCAACATCGGTCTCGGGAAGGAAGCTGAGCAAATAAATGCCGCGCGACGCCACATTGGAGTCGGTGGAAAAGGCGATCACCGGAATGTTGCGTGAACGCGCCACCTGACCGACGATGCTGACGGCCTGCGCGAAGAGCGGGCCGAGGATCAGTTCGCAGCCTTCGTCGACCGCTTGCTGCGCAGCAATCCGCGCACCGTCGGCCGAGCCGGCGTCATCCTTCACCAGAAGCTGGATGTTTGGAGAATTGAATTCGGCCAACGCCATTTCGGCGGCATTGCGCATCGCCTGGCCGGCAACACCGGCATTGCCGCCGGCCGAGAGCGGCAGAATGAGCGCTATGCGCACCTGGCCCGTGCCGAGCGTCGACTCCGGCACTGGCGGCCCGGCCGGCGCCGGTGGCGACGATGAGAGTGACGGCAGCGAGGAAAAGCCCGAACATCCGCCCAACACGGCGCCGGTCGCCGCCAGCAGACCTGCGAGCGAGCGGCGCCGGGTGAGCATGACCACCGACCCCTTAACCGGCAACTCCGCGGACAAAGCGGTTCTCCTCACGGCGTTTACGCGCCGGAACCATAGGGTAGCGCCAATCTGTCATTCTGGCGGCGAATCGTTAACCAAGCCAAAAAGATACGCAATTCGCTGCGAACGTGACCCGCGGAAGCCTTCCCACTACGGTGACGGTGATGAGCCGAGCGCACACGAGCCCGCCGAGGCGCACCGATCGCCAGGACCGAAGCTATAGTCTCGACGGCCACCGCGTGGAGGCCGCACCCCTTGCGCCCGGGCTTCATATTGTGTCCACCCCCATCGGCAACCTCGGCGACGTCACGCTGCGCGCGCTTTCAACCCTCGCGGCGGCCGACCTCATCGCCTGCGAGGATACGCGGGTGACCCGCAAGTTGCTCGACCGGTACGCCATCGGTGCCCCTGTGACACCCTATCATGACCATAACGCCGCGACAGCACGGCCTAAGCTTTTGCAGAAGCTGGCGGAAGGGGCGGCGATTGCGCTGGTATCCGATGCCGGCACACCGCTCATTTCCGACCCCGGCTACAAGCTCGTCCGGGCGGCGCAGGAGGCGGGCTACGCCGTCACCGCCATCCCGGGCGCTTCATCCATTCTCGCCGCGCTG
This sequence comes from Xanthobacteraceae bacterium, assembly GCA_035566615.1. Classification (GTDB taxonomy): domain Bacteria; phylum Pseudomonadota; class Alphaproteobacteria; order Rhizobiales; family Xanthobacteraceae; genus BOG-931. The sequence continues at coordinate 874 of DATMQV010000091.1, read as the reverse complement.
ACCGTCTCGGGCTTGCCGACCGATCAATTCTTCTTTGCCGGTTTCCTGCCGCCGAAGCAGGCGGCGCGCCGCGCCCGCATCGCCGAACTGGCTCGCGTGCCGGCCACGCTGATCGTATTCGAAACCGGACCGCGGCTTGCCGAAACGCTTGCGGATCTCGCAGCCGCGCTCGGCGAGCGCGAGGCGGCGGTGTGCCGCGAGCTCACCAAGCTTCATGAAGAGGTGAGGCGCGCCCCGCTCGCAACGCTTGCGCACGCGAGCGCGGAGCACGAAACGCGCGGCGAATTCGTGCTGGTCATCGCGCCACCCACGGCTCTCGCGCTGGCGAGCGAGGACGATGCAGATGCGCTCCTGCGCGCAGCGCTCGCGCGTACCTCGCTCAAGGATGCGGTGGGCGAAGTCGCGGTCGCAACCGGATTGCCGCGACGGACGCTTTATCAGCGGGCGCTCGCGCTGACGGAAGAAAAAGACCGGGAGGCCGAGTGATGGCACGCCGCGCCCAGCCGCTTCGACCGCCCAGTGCGCCCAAGGCCGAGCGGGTGGCTGCCTTCCGGCTCGGGCTTTCGGCCGAAAGCCGCGCCGCCATGTTTTTGATCGCCAAGGGCTATCGCATTCTCGCGCGCCGCTTCAAAACACCGTTCGGCGAAATCGACATCGTCGCGCGCCGCCGCGGGGCGCTGGTCTTCGTCGAGGTGAAAGCGCGCGGACGCGCCGATGAAGCGGCCGAGGCCGTGACCGGGCGTGGAAAGCAACGGATCGTCGCCGCCGCCGAGCTGTGGCTTGCCCGCAACCCCGCCGACGCGCAACAAGAGATTCGCTTCGACGTGATCCTGGTGACGCCGGGCAAACTCCCACAGCACATCCCCAACGCGTT
>DATMQV010000090.1:0-3283 GCA_035566615.1 Xanthobacteraceae bacterium | reverse complement strand
CCGGACGCGCCGAGAACGCCGATTTTCGCTTTTGCCGACATGGTTCAACCCTCAATGCGAACGAAGTGGCCGAAAACAGAGACGCCGGCGTCCGCGGGAGGATTTGGAAAGAAACGTGCCGCGCGGAGCCGGCGGCACGAGGGTTTACGCGCGAACGCGCGCTCGTGCCGCGCGGGTACGGCGGCGCCGAGTGACGGATATTGTCAGAACGCTAAGCTTCATGTGCGGCGATATAGAAGGCACATCACGACCCGTCAATATTGTGGGCCGTCAATATTGCGCGCGAACGACACGCGGCGAGTCTCAGTCTGCCTGTATCGCCCTCCTCTCGGCCCCGTCGTCGCCGGCATGTCGCATCGCCGACCCTGTTGTAACCCCCTTGCCAATGCCCCATGTAACCGATCCATGTGACGCAAGGTTCGGCGTTTGTTCTCACGTGGCCGCCTCGTCCATGGCATAGTCATTGTTGATTCGTCGCGACGCGTCGCGGCGCATGTTCCGGAAAAGTGGGAACCGGTTTTCCGACAAGGACATGCGCAAAATCAAAAATCGAGCCGCCGCACGGACAATCCGCACGGGAAAGACAGTGGGAAAAGCAGCAAAGTCGGCCGCGAAATCGGCCAAGAAGTCCAACGCACCCGACCTGTTCGCGAATCTGGGCGAACCTCGCTCGGCGGCGCGGCGCGCCTCGCGTAGCGGCGCCTCCGCGCGCGGGTCTGCGGGCGAACAGGGCTATACCGCCAAGCATATCGAGGTGCTGGAAGGGCTCGAGCCGGTCCGCCGCCGGCCGGGCATGTATATCGGAGGCACCGATGAGAAGGCGCTGCATCACCTCTTCGCCGAAGTCATCGACAACGCCATGGACGAGGCGCTCGCCGGCCATGCCGACTGGATCGAGGTCGAGCTTGCCGCCGACGGCTTTGTCACGGTCACGGATAATGGCCGCGGCATCCCGGTCGATCCGCATCCGAAATTCAAGAACAAGTCGGCGCTGGAAGTGATCATGTGCACGCTGCACGCCGGCGGCAAATTCGACTCCGAGGTCTACGAGACCTCGGGCGGCTTGCACGGCGTCGGCGTGTCGGTCGCCAACGCGCTGTCGGAGCGCATGGAGGTCGAAGTCGCGCGCGGCCAGAAATTGTACCGGATGGCGTTCGAGCGCGGCAAGCCGAAGGGCAAATTGCAGGACGCCGGCAAGGCGCCCAACCGCCGCGGCACCAAAGTGCGCTTCCGTCCCGACCCGGAGATCTTCGGCGCCAAGGCGCATTTCCGTCCCGAGCGCGTGTTCAAGATGACGCGCTCGAAGGCGTATCTGTTCGGCGGCGTCGAAATCCGCTGGTCGTGCGACAAGGAATTGCTGCGCGGCGTCGAAGGCGTGCCCGAGGAGGCGACCTTCCATTTCGCCGACGGCCTGAAGGACTATCTGTCCGAGACGCTCGCCGGCACCACGCTGGTCCACCCGGACATCTTCACCGGCAGCTCGGGAAAAACCGGCGCGCATGGCGGCGCGCAATGGGCCGTGGCCTGGACGGCAGACGCCGACGGCTTTCTCAACTCATACTGCAATACCATCCCGACGCCCGATGGCGGCACGCACGAATCCGGCTTGCGCACCGCGCTCACGCGCGGACTGAAGGATCACGCCGAGCGCGTCGGCCAGGGCAAGCGCGCCGCCTCCATCACTTCTGACGACGTGATGACCGGCGCCGGCGCCATGCTGTCGGTGTTCATTCGCGAGCCGGAATTCCAGGGCCAGACCAAGGACCGGCTCGCCACCGCCGAGGCGCAAAAAATCGTCGAGCAGGCGATCAAGGATCCGTTCGATCACTGGCTCGCTGGCAATCCTTTGCAGGCCAATAAGCTCCTCGACTTCGTGGTCGAGCGCGCCGAGGAGCGCGTCCGCCGCCGCCAGGAAAAGGACATCGCGCGCAAGAGCGCGGTGCGTAAACTGCGGCTTCCCGGCAAACTTGCCGACTGCACCAACACCGCGGCCGACGGCGCCGAACTCTTCGTGGTCGAAGGCGATTCCGCTGGCGGCTCCGCCAAGCAGGCGCGCGACCGCTCCGTGCAAGCGGTGCTGCCGCTGCGCGGCAAGATCCTCAACGTCGCCTCGGCCGGCAAGGACAAGCTGGCGCAGAACCAGCAGCTTGCCGATCTTGTGCAGGCGCTCGGTTGCGGCACCGGCACCCACTACCGCGATGAGGATTTGCGCTACGGCCGCGTCATCATCATGACCGATGCCGATGTCGACGGCGCGCACATCGCGTCGCTGTTGATCACCTTCTTCTACCGGCAGATGCCGCTTCTCATCGACAAGGGACACCTCTATCTCGCCGTGCCCCCGCTCTATCGGCTCAGCCATGGCGGCAAGATCTTCTACGCCCGCAACGAGAAGCACCGCGACGAAATTCTGAAAAAGGAATTTCACGCCAACGCCAAGGTCGAGATCAGCCGCTTCAAGGGGCTGGGCGAGATGATGGCAGCCCAACTCAAAGAAACCACCATGGACCCGAGGAAGCGCACGCTTCTGCAGGTCAAAGTGGTCGAGGACGAGCGCAAGAACACCGACAGGTCGGTCGAGCGGCTGATGGGCAACAAACCCGAACTGCGCTTCGAGTTCATCCAGGAACGCGCCGAATTCGCCGCCGACGACCTGCTGGACGTTTAGGGCGCGTACGCATTCGGCTTGACAAACATCGCCGCTTGTTCTCGATATGTTCTAAAGCGCGCGGCCTAAGAGCCGCTTCCCTCTTTTGAAGATTTCCTCCTCCGTTTACGGGGGAGGTGTCGCGCGTAGCGCGACGGAAGGGGCAAGTACTCAACATTTTGTGCACGCGGACCTGCCGTTGGCCCCCTCCACCGCCCTTCGGGCGGTCCCCCTTCCCCGCTGCGCTTCGCTACACGGGGGCGGACGAAAATTGTCGCGGGTGACGGCGGCATGGAAACGGCAGCCACCATCCTCCACGCGGACCTCGACGCCTTCTATGCCTCGGTCGAGCAACTGCTCGACCCGTCGCTGCGCGGCAAGCCCATCGCCGTTGGCGGCGGGGTGGTGCTGGCCGCTTCCTACGAAGCCAAGGCCTTCGGGGTCTCCAGCGGCATGTCGGGCTTCCGCGCGCGCGAGCTCTGTCCGCACCTGATCTTTGTCGGCGGCCATTTTGGCGACTACCAGCGGCTCGGCGATGCGGTCATCGACGTTCTCAACGATTTCACCCCGCTGGTCGAGCGCATTTCCATCGACGAAGCTTTTGCCGATGTTGCCGGCTGCACCCATCTGTTCGGC
>DATMQV010000089.1:0-6507 GCA_035566615.1 Xanthobacteraceae bacterium | reverse complement strand
CTTCCTGAAACTTTCCGGGCGGATGAGCGGCAAGCCGATCATCCTGCCGGCGCGGCACGCCATCAATATCGCACTTGCCGTTGCGCTCGTCGCGCTGATCGTCTGGTTCTTCGAAGCGCAGCACTACACCGCGTTCTGGCTGATCGCCGCGGTCTCGTTTCTGCTTGGCGTACTCATCATCATCCCGATCGGCGGCGCCGACATGCCGGTCGTTATCTCGATGCTCAATTCCTATTCCGGCTGGGCGGCGGCCGGCATCGGCTTCACACTCGGCAATTCGGCGCTGATCATCACCGGCGCGCTGGTCGGCTCCTCGGGCGCGATCCTGTCCTACATCATGTGCAAGGGCATGAACCGCTCGTTCATCTCGGTCATCCTCGGCGGCTTCGGCGGCGAAGTCGCAGGCCCGAGCGGCGAGGCGGAGCACCGGCCGGTGAAGATCGGCTCGGCCGAGGACGCCGCCTACCTCCTGAAGAATTCCTCGAAGGTCATCATCGTGCCGGGCTATGGCATGGCGGTGGCGCAGGCACAGCACGCCTTGCGCGAAATGGCCGACAAGCTGAAAGCGCACGGGGTCGAGGTCAAATACGCCATCCACCCGGTCGCCGGCCGCATGCCCGGCCACATGAACGTGCTGCTGGCCGAAGCCAACGTGCCCTACGACGAAGTGTTCGAGCTCGAAGACATCAATTCGGAATTCGCGCAAGCCGACGTCGCCTATGTGATCGGCGCCAACGACGTCACCAATCCGGCGGCGGAAGACGATCCGAAGTCGCCGATCTACGGCATGCCCGTGCTGCAAGTGTGGAAGGCCGGCACGGTTATGTTCAACAAGCGATCGCTCGCCTCCGGCTACGCCGGCATCGACAATCCGCTGTTCTATCGCGACAACACGATGATGCTGCTGGGCGACGCCAAGAAGATGACGGAAGCGATCGTCAAAGCCGAATAAGCGCGCGCCGATGGCAGCGGACGACCCTCCTCCCAACGCCCGCCCGCCGCTCCGCGCCCGGCGCTGGTCCGCCCCGCGACCGCCGCCCCCCAACAATTCCAACCGCATGTTGTTCCGCCTGATCGGCGTTCCGGCGCTCGCCTTTGCCGTCGTGCTGATCTATCGCGGCGTGCAAGAGCGCTTCACGCTGCCGGACTGCGATTCTTCGCGCGCCAAGACGACGGTCACCGGCGTGCTGGATCAACTCAAATTGGGACCGCTGCGCGAGGGAGAGATCAAGACGATTTCGAGCAGCAGACAGCAGGTCGTCTGCAACGTCGCGCTGCCGTCTGACGGCAATGTGATCAACATCGACTACACATTTTTTTGGCAAGGCAGCACGGTCGACATGCGCTATTCGATCTCGCGCAAGCCGGCGCAAAACCCGCCGGCTACGCCGCAGTAACAAGCGCCGCTGAGGTGAGTCATGACGCTGTCATCGTCCGCCACATGGATGGCGATCGCTTTGGGTCTGTCGCTTTTGGGCCTCGGAGGCCACGCGCACGCGCAGCCCGCACCGCGCTTCAAAGCCGTGGCCTTCGACTATTTCGTCATTTTTGATGCGAATTCCGTCATTCCCGAAGTGGAGAAGGCGTTTCCCGGCAAGGGCGCTGAGTTCACGAGACTCTGGCGCGCCAAGCAGTTCGAATATTGCTATTTGCGCACCATCACCGGCCGCTTCGCCGACTTCTCCTCGGTGACGGAAGACGCGCTGGTTTATGCGGCCGAGGCTACGCATCTTGAGCTTACGGCCGACACGCGCCAGCGCCTGCTCAATGCCTATTTGAACTTGAAGCCGTGGCCCGACGCAGCCGACGGCTTGCGCAAGCTCAAAGCCGCCGGGGTGCGCATCATCACGATTTCCGTTTTCAGCGGCAGCATGCTCCGCGCCAACGCCGAGCACGCGGGCATAGCAGACTTGTTCGACGAACTGCTCAGCACCGAAGTGAATCAGACCTACAAGCCCGATCCGCGCGCCTATGCACTTGGCATCGAGCGGCTGCATCTGAAAAAGGACGAGATCGTCTTCGCCGCCTTCGGCGCCTGGGACGCCTATGGCGCCAAGAGCTTCGGCTATCCGACCTTCTGGGTGAACCGCTTCAACGTGCCGGCGGAAGAATTGGGCCTGAAGGCCGACGGCACGTCCAACAATTTTCAGGGACTGTTGGATTTCGTGCTGGGAAAATCAGGCGGGTAGTCTAACTGCGTCATTCCGGATCGCCGCGAACGCGGCGAGTCCGGAATCCATAACCGCTGACAGACCATTGGCGCTGTGATTAGGGATTCCGGGCTCGGCCTTCGGCCGCCCCGGAATGACGAGGCCTAAAACTGTCCTAGCTAGCTAGGCTTGCGGCGCCCGATAGGCCGCGAGAAACACCTTCACCGCTGTCGGCACGACGCGCGCGATCTGTTCCTGGCTCGGCTCGCGCACGAAATTGAACACCATCGATTTGAACAGCATCGCCTGATAGGCTTCCAGGAGCTGCGCCGCGGCGACCTCGCAGTCCTCCACCACCAGTACGCCGGCTTCGACCTGCGCCTTGATATAGGTGGCAAGCTTGGCGATGCCCTTCCCCGGGCCGCGCTCGTAGAATTTCCGTCCCAGCTCCGGCATGCGCTCCGCAATCGCGATCACGATGCGGATAGCGGACGCCTTTTCGGGCCGGCACAGAAAGCGGATATAGGCGAAGCCGAGACGCGTGAGCACCGCTTCGACGTCGTGATCGTCTGCATCGAGCTCAAAGATCCCTTCCGCCTGCGTTTCACATTCCTGCTCGACGATGGCTTCGAACAACTGTTCTTTGTGCTTGAAATAGACATAGAGGGTGCCCTTGGAGACGCCGGCCGCGCGGGCAATGTCGTTCATGCTGGCGGCGTCGAAGCCCTGCGAGAGGAATATCGCGCGGGCGCCCTCGATGATCTGACGGCGCTTGGCGCTGTCCTCATCCGAGACTTGCGGCCGCTCCAGGATCCCTAATTCGCTCATATCCAAGGCCTTTTGGCCAGTCTGCCTCATCGAGGCCGCCTTCAACAACCGGCAATTATCCCGGAGTTCACAGTCCTTCAATATATTGACCGAACGGTTCGGTCAATATTGACTCTGTCCTGCACAGCACAGATAATGACCGAACGGTTCGGTCATCTCATGCCTGCAGGCGACCAGAGGAGTGCGGCGCATGTATCGCAGCCAGGACAGTGACAACGGCCCTGCCCCCGTCCAAGCCGCCCCGGTGCCTGAGGCACAGCCCATCAATCAAGCCGAACTGACCGAGCTCCAGCGGGCTGAGGCGGAAATCCCCGCCTCGCCTCCCCCGGCCGCCGCGCCCCGTGATCCTACTGCCCCCACTTCGAGCGCACCCGGCGCGGCGGCTTCTCCAGCACCCCCGCGGCGCGCCCGCCGCCGCAAGCTTGTGCTCGCCGCGATCGTGCTCGCGGGTGCCGGCACCGGCGGATGGTTCGGCTACCACTATCTGACGGTCGGCCGTTTCCTGGTCACCACCGACGACGCGTATGTGCAGGCCTACAACACGACGCTCGCCGCCAAGGTCGCCGGCTATGTCGCGAGCGTGCCGGTCACCGACAATACATACGTGCATGCCGGCGACGTGATCGCCACCATCGACGATGGCGACTATCGGCTGGCGGTCGATTCCGCGCGCGAGAAGGTCGCGACCCAGAAAGCCACCGTCGCGCGCATGGCGCATCAAATCGCCGCCCAAGAAGCGGCTGTCGAGCAGGCGCGCACGCAGCTTATTTCCGCGCAAGCGGCTGCCCGGCGCATGGAATTGGAGCTCAACCGGCAGAACGCACTGGTGGCGCGCGACTGGTCGAGCCGCCAGTCGCAGGAGCAAGCGCAGGCCAATCGCGATCAGTCCGTCGCCAGCGTGCAGGGCGCGCAAGCCGCGATCGATTCTGCCGTGGCCAATGTCGAGGTGCTCAAAGGAAAACGGCAGGAAGCAATCTCGACGCTCGAAGAGCTCAAGACCGCGCTCGCCAAGGCCGAGCGCGACCTCTCCTTCACGGTCATCCGTGCGCCCATCGACGGCGTGGTCGGCAATCGCGCCGTGCAAACCGGTGATTATGTGCAGACCGGCCAGCGACTCGCGGGCCTTGTGCCGCTCGAAGACATTTACGTCACGGCCAACTTCAAGGAGACGCAGGTCGCGCGCTTGCGGCCGGGACAGTCGGTCTCGATCGCGGTCGATGCACTGCCCGAGCATGCGATCGAAGGTGTCGTGGAAAGCTTCTCGCCCGCCTCTGGGGCCGTGTTCTCGCTGCTGCCGCCGGACAACGCGACCGGCAACTTCACCAAAATCGTGCAGCGGCTGCCGGTGCGCATCCAGGTGCCGCGCGAGGTCGCACGCGAAGGATTGCTGCGCCCAGGCATGTCGGTGGTGGTGAGCGTGGACACCAAGAACAGCGCGCTCGCCGAGAACTCCAAGCCGCTACAAACGCGGAGCGCTTCGGCGCGCTGATCCGCAACGAGGATCGACCCAAGGAGAAACGGCAGATGGCGAACGCCGCCACCATCACAGCCGGAACTGCAGCGCCAGTGCGCGGCGCGGGAAGTCCGCCGGCCATAAGCGAGCGCGTCGATCCGGCACGCGTCGTTGCCTTCGTCGCCATGTGCTTCGGCATGTTCATGGCGTTCCTGGACATTCAGGTGGTCTCGGCATCGCTTTCGGAGATCCAGGCCGGACTTGCCGCCTCGGCCGACGAAGTCACCTGGGTGCAGACCTCGTATCTGATGGCGGAAGTGGTCGCGATTCCGCTTTCCGGCTTTCTCTCGCGCGCGCTCGGCACGCGCATCATGTTCGCCGGCGCGGCGGCCGGCTTCACGGTCGCGAGCCTGATGTGCGGGCTGACCTCGACCATGAATCAGATGATCTTCTGGCGCGCGGTGCAGGGCTTCATCGGCGGCGGCATGGTGCCAACGGTCTTCGCCTCCGCCTACTCGATCTTTCCGCGCTCGAAACAGCCGATCGTGACTCCGATCATCGGGCTTGTGGCCACGCTCGCGCCAACCATCGGGCCGACCGTCGGCGGCTATCTGACAGACCTGGCGTCGTGGCACTGGCTGTTTTTCATCAACATCGTGCCCGGAATCGTGGTGACGATCGCGGCGATCACGCTGATCGATTTCGACGAGCCGAACTTCAAGCTGTTCGAGCGCTTCGACTGGACCGGCCTCATCTTCATGGCGCTGTTTTTGGGCGCGCTCGAATATGTGCTGGAGGACGGACCGCGCTATGACTGGTTCGAGGATGAAACTGTCTTCACGGCGGCGGTGATCTCTGCAAGCTCGGCCGTGATCTTCTTTGCGCGCGTGCTTACGGCGCGGCAGCCGATCGTGGATTTGCGCGCCTTCGCCGACCGCAACTTCGCGGTCGGCAGCATGTTCTCGTTCGTGCTCGGCATCGGGCTTTACGGCCTCACCTATCTCTATCCGATCTATCTCGCCAAGATCCGCGGCTTCAATGCGCTGATGATCGGGCAGACATTGTTCATCTCCGGCGCCACAATGTTCGTAACCGCGCCGCTGGTCGGCCGGCTGATGGCGAAGGTCGACGCGCGGTGGACGCTGGCGTTTGGTTTCGCCGTGGTTGCGCTGAGCAATTGGCAGATGACTTATCTGACCAAGGACTGGGAGTTCTGGCAGCTGTTCCTGCCGCAGTTGCTGCGCGGCTTCGGCATGATGTTCGCGATCGTGCCGATCACCAATATCTCGCTCGGCACGCTCCCTCCGGAGCGGCTGAAGAACGCGTCCGGCCTGTTCAATCTGACGCGCAATCTCGGCGGCGCCGTCGGCCTTGCCGGGCTCAACACGGTGCTCGACAAGCGCATCGACCTGCATCTGGCGCGGCTGCATGATTCCATCACCTGGGCACGCCGCCCCGTCGTGGAAGCGCTCACCGGCTTTGCCGCGCGCATGCCGGGCTCCGACGCGCCAAACATGGCGCTCAAGCAGCTTTTCCTGTTCGTACGCCAGCAGGCCACGGTGATGGCCTTTGCCGACGTGTTCCTACTGCTGTGCCTGTTGTTCGGCGGCTTCGCCTGTCTGGTGTTCTTGCTGCGGCGGCCGCCGATGGTCGGAGCAGCCACGGCTGACGCGCATTAACGACGCGCATAACGAGGCAACGAAAGAAGGCCGGACCCCTGGTCCGGCCTTCGCAGTCTAGAAACCGGCTATGTCTTGCCGGCGTCAATGCGTGGCGGCGAATGCAATGCCCTCACGCACTTGGACGATCGCCCTGTCGACGAGCTCGATCGCGCGCTCGCGGTGTCCGCCCTTGTTGGGGACCGCAGCCTCCAATTCAGCGCGCGCATTTTGCAGGAGCGCGAGCGCGGCATCCATCCGGGGCTGTGCGCCCAGTGCATAGCCTATTCCAAGGCTCGAAATGACCAGAACGCCGACCAGCAGTTTTTGCTTGGACACAAAACGAGACATTGCTTTCTCCTCAGAGGACATGTGAGTCCGCACTTGTCGCCCGGGCCGTTGTACGCCGCATGACGAC
>DATMQV010000088.1:0-4968 GCA_035566615.1 Xanthobacteraceae bacterium | reverse complement strand
TAAGAAGATCGTCGTTGAGCATCTCGGCGTCGAGCCCGACAAGGTCACGGAAAACGCCAGTTTCATCGACGATCTCGGCGCCGACAGCCTCGACACGGTCGAGCTCGTCATGGCCTTCGAGGAGGAATTTGGCTGCGAGATACCCGACGATGCCGCCGAAACCATTCTGACAGTCGGCGACGCCATCAAGTTCCTCGAAAAGAACGCAAAGAGCTGAACGCGGCACTGAATCGCACGGCGCCGCGCTGGTCGCGCGCGAAGCGTGATGCTCGAATGCCTGCGCGGCAGTCTTGATCTGCTGCGATAGGCTCACCGAGAAGGCAGGCATGCGCCAAGGCGTCTGTTCGGAGCGCTAGGAATGAGACGCGTGGTCGTCACTGGTCTTGGCATGGTGACGCCGCTGGCTTGCGGAGTGGAGCCTACGTGGCAGCGTCTGATTGCCGGCGAGAGCGGCATAGGCCGGATCGGGACTTTCGAAGTCTCAGATCTTCCCTGCAAGATCGCGGGTCAAATTCCGCGCGGGGAAGGCTCCAATGGTTCGTTCAATGCCGATCAGTGGATGGAGCCGAAGGAGCAGCGCAAAGTCGACGACTTCATTCTGTTTGCCATGGCGGCAGCCAAACAGGCGCTGGACGACGCCGATTGGCATCCGGAAGAATACGAAGACCAGATCACCAGCGGCGTGCTCATCGGCTCGGGCATCGGCGGGATTGAAGGCATCGCCGAAACCGCGCTGCTTCTACATGACCGCGGGCCACGCCGGGTGTCGCCATTCTTCATTCCCGGCAGGATCATCAATCTTGCGTCCGGCTACGTGTCGATCACGCATCAGCTCAAGGGTCCTAACAGCGCCGTCGTGACCGCCTGTTCGACCGGTGCGCATGCGATCGGTGACGCAGGACGCATGGTGGCGCTGGGCGACGCCGATGTCATGGTGGCGGGCGGGGCGGAGTCGCCGGTCAATCGTTTGTCGGTCGCCGGCTTTGCCGCCTGTCGCGCGTTGTCCACTGGATTCAATGACACGCCGGAGCGCGCGTCGCGGCCCTATGACCGCGACCGTGACGGCTTTGTCATGGGCGAGGGGGCCGGCGCAGTCGTCCTCGAAGAATACGAGCACGCCAAGCGGCGCGGCGCCCACATCTATGGTGAGCTGATCGGCTACGGGCTTTCAGGTGATGCTTTTCACATCACTGCGCCGGCCGAGGACGGCGACGGAGCATTCCGCTGCATGAAGGCGGCGATCCGTCGCGCCGAGATTTCGCCGGGCGACGTCGATTACATCAATGCCCACGGCACCTCGACCCCCCTCGGCGATGAGATCGAGCTCAAAGCCGTCGAGCGCCTGGTCGGCAATGCCGCCGGTAAGATCAGCATGTCCTCGACCAAATCCTCGATCGGTCACATGCTCGGTGCCGCCGGCACCGTCGAGGCGATCTTTTGCCTGCTGGCGATCCGCGATCAAGTGGTGCCGCCGACGATCAATTTGGACAATCCGTCGGTCGATACCGCACTTGATCTCGTGCCGCACAAAGCGCGCAAGCGCCCGATTAATATCGCGCTTTCGAATTCATTCGGATTCGGCGGCACCAACGCCTCGCTCGTATTTCGCCGCATGCCGGACGAGCGCCCGTGACCCCAGTGCCGGTTCGCCATATTTGCTCCGCACTCCCCTGTAATGCAGGTGAGTCCGGCCTCAGGCCTAATTGGGGATGCGGCGAAAGCGCGGGGCGGCGGTTCGCTCGGCAAAGGGGCACCTTCTCGCTGAACATGCTCGACAGGCGAAACGGATAAGCGACGGTGGCGGAAAAAGCTCCCCCGTCCAATGGCAGCGACCGCGCAGCGACGCCGCGCCCCGCACCTGCGCGTCCTGCGGACAAGGCCGCCGCGGCAGGTGCCGCGGCGCCGGCGAAAGGTCAGCCGCAGGCCGCTGCCAGAACGGTGAAGCCAACTGAGGCGAAACCGGCAACGACGCCGCGAACGACTGCCGCTGCGACCGCCCCCAAATCACAGCCCGCCGCGACTACCCATGCAGCGCGGGCAGCGGCAACCGGCGACAAGATTGTCAGACCGCCGGCACCGCGGCCGGCGAATGGGAATGCCGGTGCGCCGCCCGCTACCGCGCGGCCGGTCGCCGCGGCGCGGCCTGCCGCCACGTCGTCGATCCCGCGTCCCGCCGCAGCCAAGCCCACCGGCAAAGCGGTGCCGGGCGCTGGCGACCCTTATCCGCCAATGTCCGATGGGCTGACCAATGGCAAGGCCAACAAACATCTGACGCCGCGCAGTCCGCGAACCGCCCTCGAACCGGACACGGTCGAGATGCCGCCAAGCCGTCGTTCGAAAAGGGCGCGGCATCCGTTTGTCGTTGTCGGCAATGCGATCATCACTTTATTTGTTCTGGCCGCGGTGGTTGCCGCGATCGCACTTGTGGTCGGCAAGCAGCGTTTCGACGCGCCTGGCCCGTTAGCCGAGGATCGCGTCGTCAACATCCCCCGCGGCTCCGGCATTCGCGACATCTCCGACGTGCTCATGCGCGAGGGGGTTATCGACCAGCCCTGGGTCTTTGTGGGCGGTGTGTTCGCGCTCAAAGCGCGCGAAGATCTCAAAGCCGGCGAATATCAATTCAAGGCCCATGCCAGTTTGCGCGACGTCGTGGCGACCATTGTCGATGGTCGCGTCGTGGCGCATCAGCTCACGATCCCGGAAGGACTGACCTCGGAGCAAATCGTCGCGCGCCTCTTGGAGGACGACATACTGACCGGCAACATCAAGGAAATCCCGCGCGAAGGCAGCCTGTTGCCCGATACCTACAATTTCAATCGCGGCATTACCCGCGAGCAGATGATCCAGCGCATGCAGCAGGCGCAGCAGCGCATGCTTAAAGAAGTCTGGGACCGTCATTCGCCCGATTTGCCGATCAAGACGCCCGAACAGCTCGTCGTTCTGGCCTCGCTGGTGGAGAAGGAGACGGGAAAGCCGGAGGAACGCACCCGCGTTGCCGCCGTCTTCGTCAACCGGCTGAAGCAGAAGATGCGGCTGCAATCCGACCCGACCATCATCTACGGACTGGTCGGCGGCAAAGGCACGCTCGGCCGGCCGATCATGAAGAGCGAGATCGAGCAACCGACGCCGTACAACACCTATCAAATCGAGGGCCTGCCGCCAGGTCCGATTGCTAATCCGGGTCGCGCTTCGCTGGAGGCGGCGGCCAATCCGGCCCGCACGCGCGAGCTCTATTTCGTGGCCGACGGCACGGGCGGGCACGCTTTTGCGGAAACGTACGAGCAGCATCAGAGGAACGTCGCGCGGCTGCGGGCGATGGAAGCCGGCGATCAGAAGGACCAGGCTCCGGCCGATGCACAGCCGGCGGCCTCGCCACCGGCCGCGGCTGCCGCTGCGCCCGCGCCTGCCCAGCCACAGCGCCGAGCGCCGGCCCGTCATAACGAGAACACGCAGAACCAGAACACACAGACGGCGCACTGACGCGCCCATCCTCTCTTGTGACCGTTCGACACCGCCGCTAAGTTCGGCGCGATTTTGCTTCTTTCTTGCCGGGGATCACGGTTTCATGGCGCTGTCGAGCATGACAGGATTCGCTCGCGGCCACGGCGTCAGCGGGTCTTATGCCTGGGCCTGGGAAATAAAATCGGTCAACGGCAAGGGCCTCGATGTGCGGCTTCGCTTGCCGTCTGGTTGGGATGCCATCGAGGCGCCGGTTCGCGCCCGGGCCGCTGAACGGCTCGCGCGCGGTTCGATCCAGGCAACTTTGACGGTAGAGCGCAGCGGTGTCGCGCCCGTGGTGCGGATCAACGCCGCCGTGCTCGACGCGCTTCTGGCGACGCTCGGCCAACTTAGATCGCGCATCGACGCGGCACCGCCGACGCTGGACGGCCTTCTGTCGCTTAAGGGCGTGATGGAAGTCTCCGATCTTGAAGAGAATGAAGATGAGCGGCCCAGTGCCGAGGCGGCGGCGATTGCTGGCTTCGCCGAAGCGGTCGCCGCGCTTTCCGAGATGCGCCAACGCGAAGGCGCCGCGCTGGCGCGGATTCTGAAATCGCGATTGGAGGAAATCGCAGCGCTCGCGCATCGCGCCGAAAATGCACCGGGCCGGCGCGTCGAGGCGATCCGCGCCCGGCTCGCCGAACAGGTGGCCACGCTGCTCGCGCAATCGGACCGCTTCGATCCCGATCGCCTGCACCAGGAGGCGATCCTGCTCGCGACCAAAGCCGACGTGCGCGAGGAGCTCGATCGTCTGGCGGCGCACGTTGCGCAAGCGCTTCAGCTCATCGATGGCGGCGGCGCGGTGGGCCGCCGGCTCGATTTTTTGGCGCAGGAACTCAATCGCGAAGCCAACACGCTCTGTGCCAAGGCCAATGATGTCGAGCTCACCAATATCGGGCTGGAGCTGAAGGCCGCGGTCGAACAATTCCGCGAGCAGGTCCAGAATGTGGAATAGGGCATGAGGCGCGCGCGGCGAAATCAAAGGACCGTCGCCCGGCGCGGCTTGATGCTCGTCCTGTCCTCGCCGTCAGGCGCCGGCAAGACCACGCTTTCGCGCATGCTGCTGAAAGCCGACGGCCATATCGATCTCTCAGTGTCGGTGACCACGCGACCGCAGCGTCGCGGCGAGGTCGACGGACGCGACTATCATTTCATCGACATGGTCCGCTTCGAGTCGATGGTGAAATCCGGCAAGCTTTTGGAATGGGCGGAAGTGTTCGGCCATCGCTACGGTACGCCGCGCATCCCGGTGGAGAAGGCGCTGCGCGCCGGCCGCGATGTCCTGTTCGATATTGATTGGCAAGGCACCCAGCAATTGCGCGAGAAGGCGCGCGATGATCTCGTCAGCGTGTTCATCTTGCCGCCATCGGTCACGGAGCTGCAGCGAAGGCTCGAGCGCCGCGCGCAAGACAGCCGCGCCATCATCGCGGGCCGCATGGCCAAGGCGGCGGGCGAGATGAGTCACTGGCC
>DATMQV010000087.1:0-10173 GCA_035566615.1 Xanthobacteraceae bacterium | reverse complement strand
TTTGACTCTTTGCTTGCCCGCCGGCCGTCGCCTTGGAGATTTCGGCGAACAGCGGCTTCTTGGTCAGTTTCATCTCGCGCGTGAGTTCGTCATGAACGTGTTGCCGCAACAGCGCCGTTGCCGCGGCGACATCGCCGCGTGCCCTCGCGCTTTGCGTCCACGCAATCAGATCAGAAATTTCGCCGTCGAGCCGGTCGCGTTCGGCGGCAAGTTCGGCGGAGTCTGCCGCCGCAATCGCTTGATCGCTCAAACCCGCGGCGCCGGCGGGCGCTTGCGGTACGAGCGCACGCACGGCGCGCACGGCGTTGCGCCGCTGCGCCACAGCTTCGGCGAGCGGCGCGCGCGCCCATTCCAGCCGCGGCGCGATGTTGTTGAGGACATCGATGACGCCGATCGCCTGCCCGCAGGCGTACGCATCTGTGACGTTCGGAATTACGTCGCTGCGCAGCGTTGCGATAATGCCGGCAATCAATCGCTCGAGCGAATTGTTCATGCCGCCCGCTCCATCACGGCTTCGAGCTGCAGCAGCATGCGCGGCAATTGCGCGCCCATGCCGGCCATGCGCAGATCGTTGAAGTCGCGTGTCTCGAAACAATAGCTAGCGCCGAGATGCATCACCGCAAGCTTGAAGGTGCCGAAGGCTTCCCAGTAATGCAGCGCCGCCGGATCGACCTTAGTGCCGGTAAGCGCCTCGTATTTGTTCTTCAGCTCATCGCGGGTGAACAGGTGACACATATAGGGCGAGCGGCCGCGCCAGGCTTGCAGGCAGATCCAGCCGAGATCCTCCGTCGGGTCGCCCAGATGCACGAGCTCCCAGTCGAGGATCGCGGAAATACGGCCGTCGAGCTCGAGAAAATTACCGATCCGATAGTCACCGTGCACCACGCTGATCCGCTGCGCCTTCGGCGCATGCGCGCGAAACCATATCAGCGCCCATTCCAGCATGGGATAACGCCGCGCCGACCATTGCCGCATGCGCTGTTCCCAGAAGGCGATCTGCGAATTTGCCGTTTGCGCGGGATCGGTGGCGCCGCCGATGCCGGCAACCGGCGCGCCGCGCCAGTTGAAATTATGCAAAGCGGCCAGCGCGCCGAGGAACTGATCGCCGAGATTGAGGCGAGCTGCTTCATCGAAAGCCGGCCCGCCGTCCTCGGTCCACGGCACCGGCGCATCGCCCTTGACGAATTCGCACACGAAAAACGGCGCGCCCAAAGCCTCGCTGTCATCGCAGCACCAATAGGGGTGCGGCACCGGTACGCTGCTGCCGGCGAGGCTTTGGAGCGTGAGAAATTCCGGCGTCGCCCGATAGGGCGCAAAGATGCCGCTCGGCGGTCCCAGTCGCAGAATGAGGTCGCGCTCGATGCGCGCGCCGCCCTCGTTCCATTTGGCGTTGAAGCCGAATGTCAGCCAGGAAAAACCCACGGTGTAGCGCTTTAGCGGTCCGACCTCGACGTCGCCGCCAACCTGCCCGCGCAGGTAGGCCAGCAGCCGGCTTCGGATGCTATCGCCGTCGAAGGTATCGATCGCTGACAAGCGTGTTCCTCAGGGCTTTCCCGACGCGGCGCGTATCGCGCAATCGACGCGGCATGATCTGCATACTCGCAGCAATGCCGCCACAATTGTGATTGCCGGACCGCTTGAGCCAAAATGAACCAGACTCATTATGCGGGGTCAAGCGGTCGCTCTGGACTTTCCGGCCGCAATGCGCGGCCTTGCTTAAAGGCTCGACAGCAAGTGACCGGCATCGACCGGCAGCACGACGCCGGTAATCGAAGCGCCGCCGTCGCCCGCAAGCAAGATCAGTGGTTCGGCCAGATCCTGCATCGGTGTCAGGCGTCGCGATGGAATCCGCCGGATCATCTCCTGGCCCTTTTCGGTCTGGAAGAAGTCGCGGTTGAAATCGGTCTCGACATAACCGGGCGCCAGCGCGTTCACCCGAATGCGGTAGCGCGCCCATTCCAGCGCCAACTGCTTGGTCATTTGCACCAGGCCGGCTTTGGCGGTGGCGTAGGCCGTGACCCGCCCGGCCTGCCGCAGTGCCAGGATGGAAGCCACATTCACGATCGAGCCCGGAATTTTGGCGGCCACCATGTGCCGCGCCGCCTCGCGCGCGATCATCCAGGGGCCGCGCAAATTGGTCGACAGAATGCGGTCGAAATCGGCCGGATCCTCTTCGAGTGTGTCGACCACTTCGGTGATGCCCGCATTGTTGACCACGATGGCGGGCGGGCCCCATTGCTTCGTGATCTCTTCGAATGCGCGCAGGATCGAATCGTCGCGTGTCACGTCCATGACCACGAAATTTGCCTCGCCCCCCGCGCGCGCGATGCCGTCGGTGACTTCCGGCAGGTCGGATCGGTTGCCCAAAATGACATGCGCGCCCTCGCGCGCCAGCGTTTCCGCGAAGAACCGCCCTAGTCCCCGCGAAGCGCCGGTCACCAGCGCGACGCGGTTTGCCAGCCGGCGCCCCGCGCCGCCCTGCGTCTTTGCTGACGCGGCCGGTTCGGCGTTGCCAAGTTGAGACATGCGAGACTTTCCTTCCGAACCCGATCCGTTCCGATCTTCTGTTGCCTGGCGCCAAGACGCTTTAGGGCGTGTGCCTCACAAATCGTGCGCCAATGTCCCCTTTCGAGTAAACCGGACATTCAACCGACATTGGCGAATGACCGAGTCTGACCGATCTGAGACATTGGCGGTGCACTGCGCCAATTGTTTCGGTTCCTGTCAAAGTATCTGTTTCAGCGGATGCAATGCTATCGTTTGAACTTGGAACCGGTACGCAGCGACGCGGGTTTATCCCGCTGATCGGCGGCACCACGGCGGCCTGGCCGCTTGCGGTGCACGCACAGCCGCCGGCGAGAAGCAAGGTCCGACTGCTCCATCCTCATCGACCTTGAACGCGATCCGGTGGCGCGTCGCCGTCGTCTCGAAACCATTATGAGATGTGAAGTCATGAAGATCATGGTTATCGGCGGAACCGGTTTGATCGGGTCGAAGGTCGTAGAGAAGCTAAAGCAAAAGGGGCATGAGGCAATTGCCGCCGCGCCAAACACGG
The DNA here is from genome assembly GCA_035566615.1 of Xanthobacteraceae bacterium. Lineage (GTDB taxonomy): Bacteria > Pseudomonadota > Alphaproteobacteria > Rhizobiales > Xanthobacteraceae > BOG-931. The sequence goes on along the minus strand of DATMQV010000087.1, from coordinate 7,118 downwards.
GCGTCAACACCATCACCGGCGAGGGGCTCAAAGAGGCCATGGCCGGTGCGCAGGTGGTGATCGACCTCGAAAATTCGCCCTCATTTGAGGACAAGGCGGTGCTGGAATTCTTCGAGACCGCCGGCCGCAACCTTCTCGCGGCGGAGACCGCAGCGGGCGTCCGGCACCATGTTGCGCTATCGATCGTCGGAACCGACCGGTCCGACAATGGCTATTTTCGCGCCAAGGTCGCCCAGGAGAAACTGATCGAGACCTCCGGCATCCCCTACACCATCATCCGCTCGACCCAGTTCCTGGAATTCCTCGGCGCCATCGCCGCTTCAAGTGCGGATGGAAACAAGGTCAGGATTTCGCCCGGTTTGTTCCAGCCCATCGCGGCCGATGACGTTGCTGCCGTCGTTGCCGATGTGGCGGTCGCGGCGCCGCGAAACGGTATCGTCGAGATCGCCGGCCCGGAACGAGCACCGTTCAACGAATTCGTCGCCCGCTATCTGAAGGCGGTCGGCGACCAGCGTGTGGTCGTGAGCGACCCCGAGGCCCGATACTTCGGCGGCCGGGTCGAGGAGCGCTCGCTGGTGCCGTTGGGCGAGGCGCGCCTTGGCCGCATCGCCTTCGACGAATGGCTCAGCCGCTCACGGGCAGCAGCCTGATCCCGCATCCGCCAACCTGAGGATAGGGCTCACATGAAACTCATCCTCTGTTCGCTGCTTGTCGCCACGCTCCCGTTCGGCAGCGTCCTCGCGGATGCGCCGTCGAAGAACGCCAAAGTGACCCTCGTTTACCAGCACGAGCTCTCGAACGTTCCCGGCAAGAGCATCAGGGGCGTGCTCGTCGAATACGGCCCAGGCGGGTACTCGCCTGGTCACACGCATCCCAAATCCGCGTTCATCTACGCGACCGTGCTTGAGGGGGCGATCCGCAGTCAGGTCAACGACGGACCGGTGACGACCTACAAGGCCGGACAGAGCTTCTCCGAGCTGCCCGGCGACCGCCACGGCGTCAGCGCCAATGCCAGCCAGTCGAAGCCGGCCAAGCTCCTCGCGGTGTTCGTGGTGGACACGAACGAGACGGAACTGACGATCCCATTCGGGAACTGAGGTTTGCTACCTTTCGTGCGGAGATATTGCCGAGGCGATCCAACAGAGCTGCTGGCTTGCTGTAATGTAGTGCAGGAGTTCTGCAACAGCATGGCCAGGCCTTGCTCAGCGGCTTGTCCGCCGGAAGAAGAGGCGACAGCGCGATGGCGAGAACCTACCGTGATATTGCAATAGAGGAAATGCTGGGAACCGTCGAAGAAGCGATGAGTCAGGTTATTGACTGGTGGGAAGACCTGCCGCCGCCAATGAAAGAAGCGATCGAGCAGTTTCGCACCCAACTTGGGGTGGCAATTGATTCCGTAGAATTTGTTAAAAGGGCGCTCGACAGACAAGTACACGAAACTGATCGCGGGAAAGGCCCTGCGTGATGTTTGCCGCGGTGCATGAGTCCGGTTATGGCACTTCCGGGACCTCGGGAAGTGTCCCACTTGAGTCCGCAAATTGCGCTAAAGGGGACGTGGATCAGTCGCTGTCACCATTCGGCGATTATGAGAACACGCGCTAGATTGCGAGATAGCGCGACCTGATCTCGTCGTTGGCTTTCAGCCCGGCGATGGTATCGCGATAGACGATCTGCCCCTTATCGATCACTGTCGCATCGCTGGCAATGCCAAGACAGAAATGCATGTTCTGCTCGGCGATCAGAATGCTGGCACCGGAGCCGCGCAGGCGGTGCAAGATCTCTGCGATCCGTTGCACCACGATCGGCGCCAAGCCTTCGCTCGGCTCGTCGAGCAAAAGCGCGACCGGATTGCCCATCAGCGTGCGCGCGATCGCCAGCATTTGCTGCTCGCCGCCGGAGAGCCGGCCGGCCTGCCGCTGACGCAAAGGCTTGAGCAGCGGAAACACTTCGTAGATACGCTCCAAGTTCCAGTAGTCTTGTCCGCTCGGTCCCTTCTTTGCGGCGATTTCCAGATTGTCCTCGACACTATGTTCGGGGAACACTTGCCGGTCTTCCGGCACGAAGCCGACGCCGGCTTTTGCGATCAGGTGCGGCTTGCGGTTCGCCATGTCGCGGCCCATGACCACGACTTGGCCGCGCCGCGGCGGCGCCAGTCCCGCGATCGCTTTCAGCGTCGTGCTCTTGCCGGCGCCGTTGCGTCCAAGCAGCGCCATCGTCTGTCCTTCGGCAAGCTCGATGTCGATGCCGAACAGGATCTGGCTCGACCCGTAAAACACGTCGATCTTCTGCGCGCTGAACAGGATGCGAGCGCTCATGAGTCGCGGGTTTCCTGGCTGGTGCCCAGATAGGCGGCGATGACTTCCGGATGACCGCGAATTTCCGCCGGTGTTCCTTCGGCCAAGACGCGGCCGTAACAGAGCACACGGATGGTCTGCGCGATCTTGAACACGATATCCATGTCGTGCTCGATGAAGATCAGCGTCATCTTCTGACGCTCCCACAATTCCTGGACCTTGGCGATCATCTGCCAGCGTTCTTCCGGCCCCATGCCTGCCGTCGGCTCGTCGAGCAAAAGCACGCGCGGCTCGAGCGCCAGCGCGAGCCCGATGTCGAGGAGCTTCTGATCGCCGTGCGAGAGGCTCGACGACGTGACGGCAGCCTTGTCCGTGAGCCCGAGCATCGTCATGACCTCGGCGGCGCGGTCGCGGCATTCGGGCAGCGGGAAGCGCCGCATGATGCGCTCCGCGTTGCCCATGTGCGCCTGCACTGCGGCCGTGAGGATTTCCTCCACCGTCAGCGACGGAAAAATGCTGGCGATCTGGAACGCGCGCCCGATGCCGCGCCGCACGATCTGGGTCGGCGAGAGGCCGCCGATATCCTCGCCGGCGAGCTTCACGCGGCCGCGGTCCGGGCGCATCGCGCCGGAGATCAGATTGAAGAATGTAGTCTTGCCGGCGCCGTTCGGCCCGATGATCGCCGTCAGCGAACCGGCCGGAAAGTCGAGCGTGACATTTTGCATGGCGGCGACGCCGCCGAAGGATTTCGAGAGGTCCTCGACCTGCAACATGGTCGTCACCTCTGCGCCTGCGGTTGGGCAATCATAGTGGCGCCTTCGACGCGCCGCTCGGCTTGGCGCCGACACGGGCAAACGACATATGCCGGTGCCACGCATCGAGCACCACGTCGAGCAGTCCGCGCCGCAGCCCGAGCGCGAACAGCAAAATAATGATACCGAGCGTGAGCCCGTAGTACTCGGTGAAGCGGGTCACGAAATCGTTGAGCAGGAGCAGAATGATCGTGCCTGCTGCCGGGCCGAGAAAGCTGTTCAGGCCGCCCAGCATGATGATGAAAATGCCTTCGCCGGAGATGGTCCAGTAGGCGAATTCCGGATAAGCGCCGGAGACGAACAGGCTCATGATCACGCCGCCGACACCGGCGAAAATGCCGGCCAGCACGAAAGCGGTCAGGCGCACCCGGAACACTGCGATGCCGAGAAAGTTCGCGCGCGCAGCGTTGTCGCGGATCATGCGCAAGGTGTAGCCGAACGGCGACTGCACCAGGTGATGCATCAGGACGAGCCCGACGACCAGCAGCGCGCAGCTTGTCAAATAAAGATGCGACTGATTGGCGAGATTGATGCCGAGAAAAGGCGGCCGCGGAATGCCGCCGCGCAGTCCCTGGTCGCCGCCGGTCAGCGGCACCCAGAGAGTGATCAGGCTGTGCAGCAACATCTGGAAGGCGAGTGTGAGGAAGGCGAAATAGATTTCCTTCAGCCGCACGCAGATGGCGCCGACGATCAGCCCCAGCACCGCGCACATCAGAAGCGTGAGCGCGAACGCGGCCGGTATCGGCATGCCGGTCCGCTGCATCAAAAGCGCGAACGTGTAAGCGCCCAGGCCGAAGAACATGCCGTGGCCGAACGACACCATGCCGCCGTAGCCAACGAGAAAATTGAGTGACGTCGCGAACAGGCCCAAGGCCGCGCCGCGGATCACGAAATCGACCAGGGCCTTGCTCGGCCAAACCACCGGGAGGAATGCCAGGATTGCGAACGCCACCGCGCCGATCAGGAGATCGAATGCGAGCGAGCGCCGTGCCATCGTCAGGCTATTTCCTTGCCGAACAGGCCGGTCGGCCTGGCGATCAGAATGAGCACCATGAACAGATACATCAGTCCGTCGGTGAATAGCGGAAAGCCGAGGCTGCCGAAGGCACGAATGAGCCCGATTGCCAGTGCGGCGACGAAGGCGCCGATGATCGAGCCCATGCCGCCGATGACAGTGACGATGAACGACTCGATAAGAACCGAAAATCCCATACCGGGCGTGAGCGAGCGCACCGGCGCGGCGAGCGCACCGGCGAATCCCGCGAGCAATCCGCCAAGCGCAAACACCAAGCCGTACAGATAACCGGTATTGATGCCGAGCGCGGCGACCATACTGGGATTGACGGCCGCCGCGCGAATGGTCTTGCCGAGCCGCGTGCGGTCGATCAGCAACCAGAGCGCAAGCCCGATGATGAAGGCCATGCCGACAACAAACAAATAAAACGGCGGCACTACGCCGCCGGCGATAAACAGCGGCGGCACCTGGAAGGTCGACGGCATGCCCATCGACTTGAATTCCGGTCCCCAGATGATTTTGACCAGGTCGTCGAAGATCAGGACGAAGCCGTAACACACCAGGAGCTGCATCAGCACGTTCTGGCCATAGACCCGGCTGATGAACAGGCGCTCGAAAATGAGCCCGACAAGCGCCGTCGCGGCACCCGCGCCCAGAATGGTCAGCGTGTAGCTGCCGGTGAATTTGAAAATCGTGAGCGCGAAATACGCGCCCAGCATGTAGAACGAGCCGTGGGTGAAATTGACGACTTTCAGGACGCCGAAAATCAGCGTCAGCCCGGCCGCGACCAGAAACAGCAGCATGCCGATGATCAGGCCGCCGGTCCCCTGCGTCACCAGGCAGGCGGAAGAGGAGAGGCAGGTCGCGAGCGTGGCTAAATCCATGGCGGCCGCAGCTGGCGTTGGACGATGATGCCGAACGGCCACCGGCGTAAGCGCGCCGGCGGCCGTGTTAGGTCAACTCGCGACGGAGCATGATCCGGAAAAGTGAAACCGGCTTTCCGAAAAGATCATGTTCCACCAAAAAGTTAGAGCGCCACTCGATTTAATCTGAAACGATTGCGCCCTGGCCTCACGTATAATTCTTTTTCTTCTTCCAGTCGGCTTCGAGTTCGAAGATCTGCTTCCAATCGCCCGCAGTCATGTCGGTGACATAAGGCTCGGAAGGGATCGTCGTGCCCCAGCCGATGGCATAGCCGACGATGGTGTGATCGTCGGCCCGAAGCGTCACGTGGCCGTCGGTGCCGAACGGCGACTCGATCGTCAATCCCGTGAGCGCCTCGGCAAGCTTGGCGCCGTCCGCGGAATTCGCTTTTTTGGCGGCAGCAGCCAGGAAATGCATTGCGCTCGCATTCTCCCACGACCAGTTGGTCGGATATTCGTTGTACTTCGCCCGATAAGCATCGCCCCAGGCGGCATTCTCTGGCGTGTTGGGGAACGTTTTGATGTAGCGGTCGCCGGAATGAATGCCCTTCGGAAGATTCTTCACCGCCGTGAGTGCGGTGTAGTCGGCCATGTTCACCGCGAAGGTCTCGGTCTGCTGGAACAGCGCGTAGATATTGCCTTGATCGATGAAGGCCGTGAGATCGCCACCCCAAAGGCAGGAATAGAGCGCCTGCGGTTTGGTCTGCAGGATTTTGGTGAGGACTTCGGTGTAGTCGGGCTGGAACAGCTTCGGCCAGGCTTCGCCGACGACCTCCACGTCCGGATTGAAGTATTTGACGTAGGTCATGAACTCGGCGGTGGTGTCGCGGCCATAGGCATAATCCGGCGACGTGGTCATCCATTTGGTCAGGCCTTTGGCCTTGGCCACCTTCGCCGAATAGGCGCCGCCGACGATGGCGTCGTGCACGCCTTGGCGGGCGAGGCGGAAGGCGTTCGGCAGCCGCAGTTTCGGATCAGCGCTGAGCGAACTCGTCTCGGAATTGGTGTGCAGCGTCAGCATGCCGAGATCGCGCGCCACTTCATGGACGGCGAAAGCGCCGGACGACGCTTCCGCGTCGATCAGCAATTCGCAGCCTTCGGTGTTGATCAGTTCGCGCGCGATCCGCGCCGCTTCCTGCGGCTGGCCTTTCGAGTCGCGGATGACCATTTCGATCTGCCGACCGGCAAGGCCGCCGGCGGCGTTGATCTTTTCCACCTCCATCATCACCGCATTGCGCGATGAGGTGCCGAGTTGCGCGACGCGGCCCGACAAGATTGTCGTCATGCCGATTTTGATCGATTTGCTTTCCGCGCGGGCAACCATCGGAGCAGCCAGAATCCCGACGGTGCTTGCCGCGGCGCCTTTGAGCAGGCTGCGGCGATTCAGACGATTCTTATGAGTTGGTGTCATCGGGCTTCCTCCCTTGGATGCGCCGGAGATGAACTATCGCGACGTCACGAACGGCTCGGTTATGTTTTGTTGAATAAGCCGCTCGTCGCCCGCGAGTGTCGTCTATCCCCCGTGCGCCGTCAATTGACGCTCGGCGCGCGCGCAGGGCGAAGGGGGTCACGAAATCGAAAAAATCGATCGTGACGCATGCGCGAAAGCATCGCGCAGCGCAGCAATGGCAACGTAAGTCCGCTTGGAGTCTAATTTGCGTGACGCCGACACGACCATGGTTCGCGCCAAGCGTACTTGATGCTGACGGGCGCTTGTCGCTTGCCGACGAAAGCCACCCGCGCCTTTATTCACTTGCGCGTGGATGAAGCCTTCGGCTTCGCCGCGCGAATGGGCACGGTGCTCGGTCAGTGCGGCAGCGCGGCCTTCGGCCGTCGCCTGGTCGATCGCTATCGTCCGTCGATTGACAGGCCCTTGGTCGCCATCCTATTCTGCATCAAAATGAACCATGAATCAATATTCAAATTCGGGAGGCGCCGGTGGCCGTAGGCCAGATAAAGCCTTCATCGGCCGAGCTTTTACGGCTTTATGCGGACATGCGGTTGATCCGCGAAGTGGAGCAGCGCTTGTCGCTTCTGTTTGGTGACGGCGAAATTCCGGGTTTCATCCATTTGT
>DATMQV010000086.1:0-10964 GCA_035566615.1 Xanthobacteraceae bacterium | reverse complement strand
GCGGCTACCACCCATACCGCATAGTTGATGCCGAGAAAGCGCGCGTCGCCCCAATCCGCCATGCCGGGCGGCACGCGCGCCTCCTGCGGCAGCGTGCCTCGATACCAGAGCGTGGCGCCCGTCGTGATGGCGCCGACCGCGAGCGTCACGATCAGGGCGTTGAGTTCGAACACAGCCACGAGGATGCCGTTGATGAGGCCGATCAGCGTGGCAAACAAAAGCGCGCTGCAGACCGCGACCAGGATCGCCTCGTCGTGGCCTCCGGAAGATCCAAGAACGATCGTGCTCGAGAGCGTGACCACGGCCGGAATCGACAAATCGATGCCGCGCGCCATCAGCACGAGCGTTTCGCCGATGGCGGCGATAGCGAGAAAGGCGGCCAGCGGAATGATCGCCAGAAATGTCGACGGCAAGAGGCTGCGCGGAGCGACGATGGCGCAGAAGACGATCAACCCCAGCATCGCCATCCAGATCGCGGCAAAGCGCGTCCGAAACCGAAACCGGCGGGAGGCCGGCACGGAGCGCACGCCCGGATCGACGGCCAGTGCGTTGGCCCGCATGCTCATGGCACTTTCACCGTTGCGACGCGGCGGTCAAATGTGGCCCGGATGTTGGCCCACACGCGCCGGATCGGCTGCAGCCCGGAATAAAGCGTGACGGCAAACAGCGTCAGAGCCCCGCTCACCATGATGCCGGCGCCGGTATTGAGGCCGAGCAGCGCAATTATGTTGACTGTGAGGGTGAAGAACAGCGCGCCCAGCACCGCGCCGACAAAAGAACCCCGCCCGCCGGTGAGCGCCGCACCGCCCAGCACCGCTGCCGCGATGCTGGTCAAGGTATAGCTCGATCCGATCACCGGTGAGCCAACGCCGACCTCAGAGCCGACGAACAGCCCGCTCAGCACGGCGATGACCGCCGACAGCAAATAGGCGCGCATATGCACGAAATCGATGCGCACGCCATTGCGCTTTGCCGCCTCCTCGCGGAAACCGACAGCGCGGATCTTCAAGCCGCCGCGCGAACGATAAAGCCAGAAGTCTCCCGCGATCGCCGCGGCAAGAATGATGAGAAAGGAAATCGGGACAAAGCCGACGCGCGCCTGGAAGAAATCGATGAAGTCCTCGCTGATCACGCCGAACGGCGACGGCCGCAGATAGAGCGCAATGCCTTGCACCACGCTCAGCATGGCGATGGTGGTGATGACCGAATTGATGCCGACATAGCGAACGAGCGCCCCGTTTGTCAGCCCGACCAGAATTCCGGCCGCGAGGCACACCAACGAACCCAGAAGAATAAGCCCGGCGTCGAAATCCTCAGCGATCAGAAACGAGCCGATCACAACGGTCAGGCTGATGACCGCTCCGACCGAAACATCGAAGCCGCGCACCATCAACACATTGAATTGCGCGATGGTGACAAGCGCCAGAGGCGCAGTGGCAAGCAGGATATGCCGGATGTTGAGCGGTGTAAGGAACGCGTCGGTGCGCACGGTCGCATAAATCCCGACCGCGGCGATCAGAAGCAACAAGAACAGTAACGGCATCCACCATTGCTGACTGCCACCGGTGAACATTTGCCGCCAGCTGGCTGCCGAAAACCAGCCGGGCGCGGCCGTTTCGAGCGAAGCCTTGGCGCCGGCCGAGAGCTCTTTCGAGCGCAGGAAAGACGAGACGATGCTCTCCTCGGTGATTTCGGAGCCGGCGAGCTCGCGAATAACACGCCCGCGCGAGAACACCAGCACGCGATCGCACAGTCCCGCCAATTCCATGGCGTCGGAGGAGTTGATCACGCAGGCCAGTCCCTGATCGGCCTTGGCGCGGATCGCGCGATAGATGTCGAACCGCGCCTTGGCGTCGACGCCCTGGGTCGGCTCGTCGATCAAGAGCGCCTTTGCGTCATACAAGAAGCTCCGCGACAACACTGCTTTTTGCTGATTGCCGCCGGAGAGCCCACCGATCGCCTGGTCGAGATCGGAGGCGACGATGTTGAGCTTTTCGACGAGCGAAAGCGCGGCGCGCTCTTCCTTCGCAGCGGAGATCAGGCCGCCGGCAGCGAACCCGCCGAGCACCTGCACCGTCATATTTTCGCGCACGCCCAGCGTGGCAAAGATCGACTCGGCGGAACGATCGGCGCTGAGCGAAAGGACGCCAGCTTCGAGCGCGGCGCGCGGCGTGAAAGCCGCCATCGGCCGGCCGGCGCATACCACCTGCCCGAAGGCTCCCTCAAAGCCGCCGAGCGAGCGCATCGCTTCACGCTGGCCGTTGCCTTCGGAGCCGGCAAAGCCGAGGATTTCGCCGCCGCGAACATCGAATGTGATTTCCTGAAACCGCGCGGCGCTCAAATTTCGTGCCGAGAGCACGATGCCGGCCGAAGATGTCGTCGGCCGCACCGGATATTCCGCCTCGATCGGCCGTCCGACCATAAGCGCGATCAGATCGTTTTCCGATAGCTTCTCGTTGACCTCGTAGGTGCCTTGGCCGACGCCGTCGCGAAGAATTGTGACGCGGTTGGCAAGCGCCAAGATCTCCGGCAGCCGGTGGCTCACATAGACGACCGCCACGTCCGCCGCCACGATGCGCCGGACAATCTCGGTCAGCTTTTCGACGCCGGAAATGTCCAGGCTCGAAGTCGGCTCGTCGAGCAGCAAGACCTTCGGGTTCGCGGCCAATGCCTTGACGATTTCCAGAAACTGCCGCTGCGAGCTGCTCAATTGGCCGACCAGCGCATCAGGCGATATGCCAAGGTTGTAGGGCGCGAGCTGCCTTGCCGCCCATTGCCGTATTCCCGCCAGCGTCTTTGGCCCGTTGCCGGAGCCGAGCAGGAGGTTCTCGGCGACCGACAGCTCGCGCACCAGCGAGTCGTCCTGATAAACCACGGCCAAGCCGAGCTGACGCGCCAGCAGCGGGTCGGCGCTGGTGAGCGGCTTACCCATGATGGCGATGCGGCCCTCATCGGCAGCCACGGCGCCGGCGGCAATCCCGAGCAGCGTGCTCTTGCCGGAACCATTTTCTCCAAGCACCGCATGAATTTCCCCGGCGCGGCATTCGAAATCGACGCGGTCGAGCGCCTGCACGCCGGGATAGCGCTTGGATATGCCCGACAGCTCGAGCGAGGGTACGGAATTCATCTCACACCAAAAGAGCGAGGCTTCGTTCGTCGCGACGAACGAAAAAGCGGGAAGCTCATGTCCCGCTCAAAAGTCGGGGCCGAACGGGCGTGGCACAAAGTTCGCGCTCGTCCGACCCCGTCGCCGTTCAGGACGCTCACTGCTTCGCGAACATCTCCTTCATCATATCGTTGTCCACCAGCGTGGTCAGCGACGCGCTTTCAGGAACGGCCGCGTTGCATTGGCCCTTGACGACCGGATGCATCTTGAACGGGACATTGATGGTCGGCGGTACGTCCTTACCTTCTTTTTTCATCATGGCCGCCGTCAGGGCGAAGCGCGCCTGATCGTTCTGGCCGTTCGAATAGAAGATCTTGAAGTTCGGATCGTTGGCTTTCTCCCAATCGCAGATCACGCCCATTTCATCGGTGCGCAGTGACACGATCAGGTCCGGCGCTTTCTTGGCGGCTTCGTAAGCGCGCAAGCCGCCGCGGAAGCCGTCGGCATATTCAAACAGCACCGCGTCGACGCTGCCATGCTGGGCGAGAAAGCCCGACATCGCCTTGAACGATCCTTCCTGCGTCCAGTTGGTGTCGGCCTTGCCGAGCAGCTTCAGATTCTTGTGCTTGGCGATCTCCTGCTCGGCGCATTTCTGCCATCCGGCGCTGAGCCCGTTGCCGGGCGTACCGCCAAGCTCGACGATGGTAGTCGGATCCTTCTTTGAATTCTCCACCACCTTGGTCACGAACTCTGTGCCGAGCGCACACAGGTCTTCGGCGATCGAGGTCACGAAATCCTTGCCGGCCTTGCCGCCGACATAAGTCCCGTTATGCAGCACGACGAGAATGCCGGCCTCGGTCGCTTCCTTTACGGTCGGCAATAACGCCGGCCCGGCATCGGCGAAGATCACGATGACATCGACTTTCTCCGCGATAAAGGCGCGCATGTCGGACACCGCCTTGGTCGCATCGCCGGTTGCCGAGGTGTAGATGATCTTCTTGATGCTCGGATAGGTGAGCGCCTGCAAGATGAATTCCATCTTGGTGACCTGGCGCCAGACGTTCTCGCCGAAGCCGTCCGCATAGGCGACCGTCAGATTGCCGTGACCTGTCTCGCAGACATTGTTCTTCCAACATTCGAGCGCGAGCTTGCGCTGTTCCGGCGTCAAATCCATGGCCGCATGCTTGATGGCTTCGACAATCACCGGCGAGACATTCTCAGTGGTGCCGACTGATTTCAGCATCAATTCGTTGACGTCGCGGGCTTGCGCGGCGACGCCCATGACCGAGCAAAGGCCAGCCGCAACAAGCGGCAGCGCCCAGCGTCGTATTTCCCCACCATTGAATTTCATTGTTTTCCTCCCTGGTTGTTTCTTGCTCATTGCCCTTTGTCCCGCTCGGCGTTGCGCCAACGGAAGCTCCGACGATTATTTGTTCTTCAGCCACGGATAGCGCGCCGTGTCTTTGCCGGCATAGTCCGGATCGAGATAGATGAAGCAGCGCTGAATCTTCCAATCGCGGATCTCGAACACGTCGCACCAGCGGCCGGCGCCGTGTTCCGGCGCGCCCGCGCGCCACGGCCCGTCGTTATGTTCGCCTTCGCTCGTGCCCTCGCAGACCACGAGATCGCTGCCGGAGAAAATGTAGTTGAAATGCGAATAGTGATGCAGGATGGATTTCAGCGTGCTGCCGATGTCGCCGAACATCTGCCCGATCTCTTTCTTGCCGGTGGCCAAGCCCCATTTCGGGAAATAGACCTGCGCGTCGTCGGCGAAGAGATCGAGAATGCTGCCGCCGTCCCAGGTCTTGCCGGCCCGGTCGAACGCCTTGAGATAGTCGACGATCACCGACTTTCGCTGCTCGTCGGTCATGGTTTGTTTGGCGAGAGCCATCCTATCCTCCCCTGAAATCGCGGCCGCGCTATTGCCGGCGGTGTAACTAATTCGCGCGCTTCTTGCGTTCTTTGTGCGCGGCCGCGGCCGCGAGATACGCAAAGGCCAAAATCGGGCCTATGGTTGCACCGCCAGCCCAGTAGGCGCGCGCCGAGGCAGAGGCCACGCAATTGCCGACGCCGTAGAGGCCTAGAATGGGCTTGTCCTCATCGTCGACCACCTGGCCGGCGACGTTCGTCTTCGGACCGCCCTTGGTGTCGAGATTGCCGCCGGTCAGAAATGCCGCGTAGAACGGCCCATCTTCCGAGATCGGGAACATAGTCGGGTTCGGTGCCGACGGCGCCGGCGCCACATTGCCGTTAAAGAGCAATTCGACCTGACGTTCGCCGCGATGGAAGTCGAAATCGCGTCCGCCAGAGGCAAAGCCATTGAAGCGCTGGATGGTCGAGGCCAGCGTTTTCTCAAAGTCCGGGGCGAGCGCAAGCCCGCCGGTCGCTTTCTTGTAGCGCTCCAATCGCTCGCCGATCGCCTTGCTCAACGCGGCGAGCGTCGCGCCCTTGATGACGTGCTTGTCGTCGGTGCCGGGCGGAACGATGAAACGTCCGTATTCATCGCCGGCGCTGTGATCCTGACTGCGCTGATCCCAGATGGCGATCAGCAGAAGATTCGGATATTCGCTCTTGGCGCCGTCCCATTGGAAGAAGACCTGTGCCATTTCGTTGTAGGCGAGTTTTTCGTTGGCGACGCGGCGGCCTTCCTTGTCGACGTAAATCATCGAGTCGCCGGATGGCGAGAAGGTTCCGATCAGCTCCGGATCGCGCGCCATCGCCTTTTCAAAGACGATCGGACACATCCAGGCGTAGTTCATGTTGCGGAGCTGCGCCCCAATGGTGCCGGCGATGTAGACGAAATCGCCTTCGTTGCTGTTGGCTGCGCAGCCGCCATAGATCGGCACGCTCTGAAAATTCTTGCGCAGCTCGATATTGTGGGTGAAGCCGCCGGTGCAGAACACCACGGCCTTGCGGGCCAAGAAGCGCTTCTTGCCCTTGGCCGTATCGGCCTCGACGCCGATGATCTCTCCGGCCGCGTTTTTAATGACGCGCTGCACACGGTGCCCGGTGCGGATGTCCACGCCGTCGCGCTTGGCCGTCGCCGACATGGTGCGAATGGCGACTTCGCCGCCGTCCGACATGCTCTCGCGCGCGCCCTTCGGCAGCAGCACACGGCCCTTCGGGGCCTTGTCTTCGGGAAGCTCGGCCCAATAGTCCGGGACGAAATCGCAGTGCCGGTATTCCAGCGCGCCCTTCTTGCTCAACAGCTCGGTCGCGGTCGAGGCGTTGTCGTAGATCGCCTCGTATTGCGAATATTCCCAAGGAGTCATGCCGAATCTGGACGCTTTGGGATCGTAAACCTCCGGCCGCGACAGCCGCGCCATGTAGGCGATGCAATCTTTCTTGGGATCCTTGGTGCCGGCCGCGCGCATCGCAGCATTGTTCGGCACCCAGTACCAAAACGCCGCCTTGCGCGTGGTTCCACCCAACCGGCCGGCTTTCTCCAGCACCAGCACGTCGTTGCCCTGCCAGCGGCTAAATAGCGCCGTCGCCAGCCCGGCAACTCCGCTGCCGATCGCGATAATGTCGACTTCCGCGTCGAATTTACCCTTGGCGGCAGCCGGCGCCGAAGACTTGCGAGCGATGGTAGCCAAGCGACGTCCTCCCTTTTGTTATGACGGAAGATTGCCGCCGTCGGCGCTCGCCGATCTTTCAAATTCCGGATTTTATCGAATCCTGAAAAGCCCAATTGTCAGAAAATGTTGTCAGGTTTGGCGCGATGCCGTAACATTTCTCCACCCCCGCAGTTGAGACGACAGAATCCGCGCGGGGCCTATTTTCGCGTCGCACAATTCGACGTGCGTAACGGCGAACTGGGGAGGAAGCGATGGTACTGTCGCCCCGCGAACGGCCGGGCCTGACGTCATTTCGCGGCCTTGAACAATTCCATCTTCGTGGTGACGCCAACGGCGTCGGCTATTGCATTGCCGGCGCCAAACCTTATGCGCTGGAATTCTCGAATTCGGCCGATGTTATTTGTTTGCTCCTTGGCGACATCAACAGCAACACCAAATTCGAGGACGATCGCGAAAAGCCGCTGGTGTTTCTCGGCGACTCCACCGCTTTTCATCCGCGCGTCGGCAATGTGCGCGTGCGCGCCGCCGACGTGCGCCACGGCTTCATCGCTTTCAGCTATGCGGGGGATTATCAGAGCGCGCTGGACGACCGCAGCATCGAGCATCTGCGGCTCGGCGGCAGCTGCAACAATATCCGCAACGACGCGATCCGGTTTCTGGCGCGTTATATGAGAGAACGACTGCGGCGGCCGGAGGGCTTGCAGGCGCTCGAGCTTCAGTTCCTCGCGCTCGGCACCTACGTGGAAACCATGCGCCAGCTCGCGGCCGCGCCGCCGGCGCGGCGCGATATGCTGTCCGATCAGGATTTCGCCAGGCTCTGCGCATATATCGAGGGCAATCTTGAGGACAAGCTTTCCTGCGCCGACCTTTCGCGCGCGGTCAATCTGCCGCTGCGCGTCATCTATGACAGCGTGAAGGCCCGCACCGGGCGCTCACCCTATAATCTCGTTATCGAAAAGCGTGTCGAACGGGCCTGCGAAATGTTGCGCGACACCGATGCCTCGATCGCCGAGGTGGCATGCGCGTGCGGCTTCTCCTCGCAGCAGCACCTGACCGCAACGCTGTCGCGGAGGCTCGGGCGCACGCCGCGCCGGCTGCGCAGCGCCTCGTAAGTCTTACGCGAAGCTCGATGTGGTCGGCATCACGACAATGTCGCGGATGCAGATCCGCTGCGGGGCGCGTTCATGCCCGCCAACATAATGCGGATGCCATTGAGCACTCCTTTGAAGAGAACGTCGACTTCATATGACATCTCGGCCACATTGCGCTCCTCGAGCGGGGCAATCTCCCAGGCCGAGCCGGCTTCCGACTGCCTGGCATCCCCGCTCAGACCTGGGGTGAAACAAGCGTTTACGTTTGGGTGCAATGCTGGCCGCACGGGGGGCCGGATCGCATGTCCACATGGCAAGAGCAAAAGGCGGAGATCAATCGCCGCGCGCTCGCGCGTCTCAGGAAGGCATTGCCCGCAATTTTCCCAGCCGGCGTGCTTAGCCGGGCGCTTACCCGGCCATTCATTCCGCCGACGCCGCGGCTCGCCATCGACTCCTTCTGGCGCGCCCATCCGCTGCGCGCGGATCGTCTCGCGCGTGCGCTGGCGGCGCGAAGCGGCCAGCCGGACGGATGGACGTGGCAACTCGGCAAGGCGCAGAGCGGAATGCCCGCGACATTTCGTATCCCGCCCGCGCCCTATCGAGAAAAGGCCTTTGCACGCGGCCCCGGCTTCTGCTGCGTGTGCGGACAGCGTGTCTATCACTTCGGCTGGCATGTCGACCTGTGGGGCAAAGGCCCGAACAAGCGCGCCACCTGGCATGGTGCATGCGTCATCGCTTGGCAGTTCTGGAATGCGCCAAGCGAACAGGCGCCCTTGCTGCGACGACTTCAGGCACGCCGCTGCGGGCAGACGGGCGGCCGCCTCTGGAAGAACGCGGAAGTCGATCATCGCGTGCCGCTTTATCGCGTCTGGAACGAGTATCAGGGTTTGCGCTGGCCGGACTTGCTCCATTATTGGGGTTTGCCGAACCTGCAGGTCATCAATCGCGACGCGCATGTTCTGAAATGCGCCGACGAGGCCCGCGATCGAAGCGTCAAGCGGTCGCCGCCGGCCAGGGACGCCAGCATCTCGAACGGCCTAAATCGTTGATGTCCGACGGAAAATTGGTTGCGGGGGTAGGATTTGAACCTACGACCTTCAGGTTATGAGCCTGACGAGCTACCGGGCTGCTCCACCCCGCGCCAATTGTGCGATAGCCGACCGGTTTTCGTGGCCGCCATTCGCGACGCTGATGTAGCAAGCGCTTTTCAATAAGGGAAGTGCGGCGCGCCCGAATTTTCGTCATAATGTCACGGAACACCATATCGAACCGTCATGCATGCCTTCCTAGAAGCTGAAATGAACGACAAGCCCGCGCTGCGGCCGGAAGCAGCGATCGGCCCCACCATGCGGGCGATCGCCGCGCGCATTATTGGCGACGCGCGGACGAAACTCATCGATCCGGAGCGCCCCAGCGCCGATGCGGTGCACGAGTTCCGCCGGAGCATGAAGCAATGGCGCGCATTGATGCGGCTACTCGAACCGTTCGTGCCCGACGCCGTGCTGCTGCGTCAGCAGGCCCGCGACCACGCGCGTTCGCTGGCGCGGGCGCGCGATGGCCAATCGGCTCTCAACGCGTTTGACGATCTTTTGAACAAAGGTTTGGTGCTGTCGGAGCGGACGACCAACACGATCCGCGGCCGAATCGAGGGGATTCGCGCGGGCGAAGAGCAGGCCGTGCTCACGCCGGAACTGCGCGATGGGATCATCGCCTGGCTCGATTCGGTAATGGCGGCGATCGATTCATGGCCGCTCGATCCGTTCGAATTCAGCAAGATCGCGGCCCGGCTGACGGTGGGCTATCGCAACGCCCGGCGCGCGATTCCGGACGATTGGTCGCAGGCGAGCCCGGAAGAGTTGCACGAGTTGCGCCAGCGCGTGGTCGATCACCGCTATCAGATCGACTTGGTCGAGCCGCTATGGCCGCGCCACAGCCGCATGTGGACCGACGAAGCCGAGCGGCTGCGCGACCGGCTTGGGCGCTGCCAGGACCTCGAAATCCTCAGGCGCCTTACTGAGCCGCACCAGCCCTTGGCGCATTGGCGCTCGCGCCTGACGCCGGCCTGCGGCGACCGCACGCTGGATCTATCGCAGCGCGCGGCACGCATCGCCCACCGTCTGTTTGCCGAAAAGCCCAGGGCCTTCCGCCAGCGGCTGGTGACGCTGTGGGAGAACGGGCGCTAGCACGCGGCCGTCACAACGGCGGCGGGTTCGACAGGACGCCGATCGACCCGAGCGTGGCGATCTCGCGACGGTGATGACGGCGGCGACAAATCCCAAGTCGATCGTGGCCGTAGTTTGTCAGGCGCACAGAGGGCCATCGCCTTTATTTCGATTGCGGGCTTGCGGATGCGGTCCGGCTGGAAAATAATTTTGAGTTGCGGGACGTCGGCGGCGCAACTGTCGTCGCCGCGGCAACGATAATGTGCAACGATAAATCGGGAGGAACGGATGAAAATCATTCTGCCACTGTCGATCGCGGCCGTCTTGATGACGACGGCTGCGCACGCGCAAATGAAACTTCCTGAGCTGAAGAAGCAGCCGACCCCTCAAGCGGTGTTGGATGAGCATTTTGCCGCGCTCAATGCCTGCGACTGGGACCGGCTGCTGGCGCAATATCCCGAGGACGCCCAGATCCATCTGGCGAACGGCATGATCATAAAAGGGCGCGCCGCGATCGGCGATCTGTTCGTGGGATTTTGCAGGGATCCAAAGGAAGGCGGACTGAAAGGCATGCAATTCGCGCCCGAACACAGCATGCAAATCGATGGCACGTTTGCGACCCAGTGGGTCGCGACTGCGCCCTTCCTTGCGGAGCCGTACCGCGGCTCGGACGCCTATATCACGCACGACGGCTATATGAAGGCCATGGTCTCCACCTTCGACGGTGGCGCGCTGAAGAAGAAGTAAGCCTGCCGACAATTGCTCTCGTGTACTTGGATGTTGGAAGGCCGGAGCACTCATGCACGGCAAAGCAAACGTACGCCCCGCGGAAAACCGCGGGGCTTTTTGCTGACAACGGTGAAAGGAAATTTCTGGCTCGATCCTGTCGCTAGCGACGAAGCAGATGGGCGGCCAACGCTTCGCCATCGGGCAAACCAAAATCGGCCGGCCTGACGCAGCCTTCCAAAACCAGCTTGGCGATGCCGTGCACCAGCGCCCATAGACGCAGGCACTCGTCCGCGCTCGC
>DATMQV010000085.1:0-14584 GCA_035566615.1 Xanthobacteraceae bacterium | reverse complement strand
TATTCGGCGAGCGCGTGCATGCGGCGCGTTTCGGTTTCGCGCGGTTCGAGATAGCGCAGCGGATCGGGGATCGGCACCTGAAAGACCAGAATCTGCTTCTCGGTGAGCGGCGTTTCCGGGATGCGGTGGCGGGTCTGGATGACCGTCGCCTCATGCGTACTGGTCGTTGTCTCCACGCCCGCGGTCTTCTGGAAGAACTTGCGGATCGACACGGCGTTGGTGGTGTCGTCAGCGCCCTGGTCGATGACTTTGAGCACGTCGTCGGGTCCAAGGATCGCGGCCGTCACCTGCACGCCGCCGGTGCCCCAGCCATACGGCATCGGCATTTCGCGGCTGGCGAACGGGACTTGATAGCCAGGTATGGCGACCGCTTTGAGGATCGCGCGCCGGATCATGCGCTTGGTCTGCTCGTCGAGATAAGCGAAATTGTAGGCTGGCGTGTTCTGTGGCGCGTTCATTCTGCCGCCTCCCTTATGTCGCCAGCGCTCTGTGCCTGAGCAAACTCCGCGCGCAGGCGGCGAATAAGACCAAGCTCAGCCTGAAAATCGACGTGATGCGGCAGTTTTAGATGTTCGACAAAGCCGGTCGCCTGCACATTGTCGGAATGCGACAGCATGAATTCCTCATCCTGGGCCGGTCCTTTGATCTCCTCGCCAAGCTCGCGCGCCCGTAACGCGCGATCGACCAGTGCCATCGCCATGACCTTGCGCTCGCAATGACCGAAGCCAAGGCCGTAGCCCCGCGTGAAGCGCGGCGGCTCGGTCGCAGTGCCGCGGAACTGATTGACCATCTGGCATTCAGTCACGGTGATACGGCCGAGCGGCACGGCAAAGCCGATCTCCTCCGGCGCAAATTCCACTTCGACCTCGCCGAGCCGGATTTCACCGGCGAACGGATGATTGCGGCCATAGCCGCGCTGTGTCGAATAGCCGAGCGCGAGCAGGAAGCCCTCGTCGCCGCGGGCGAGATTTTGCAGGCGCAGATCGCGATCCGCCGGGAAACGCAAGGGATCTTGCGTGAGATCGCCGACGCGCACGTCGTCGCAGCCTTGCGGCGAGCGCTCGATCAGATCGTCGGCGGCGAGCAAATCCGTCGCCCGTGGCATTTTCGGCAAGCTTGCATCGGCAGCGGCCGGCGTGACATCCGGCGCCGCGTCGGGCTGCGTTTCGAGGAGGCGGTGGGTGTAATCAAAGGTCGGGCCCAGCACCTGGCCGCCGGGTATGTCCTTAAACGTCGAGGAAATCCGCCGGCTCACCGCCATGGCGCCGGTGTCGATCGGTTCGCTCATGCCGAACCGCGGCAGGGTCGCACGAAAGGCGCGGAGCAGGAAAATAGCTTCGATCAGATCGCCCCGCGCTTGTTTGACGGCGAGCGCCGCAAGCTCGCGATCATAGAGCGAACCTTCGTTCATGACGCGGTCGACGCCGAGCGTCAATTGTTCCTCGATCTGCTCGAGGGACAATTCCGGCACCGCAGGATCGCCCCGCCGCTCTTGCGCCAGAAGCCGATGCGCGTTCTCGATGGCACGCTCGCCGCCTTTGACCGCTACATACATGATGCCCCCTCACCCACGAGCCGAACCGAGCGCGGCAGCGCAACGATTTCGCCCGCCGATGCAAGAATAAGATCGATCCCACGCGGAAATAGATCGCGGTTTACAGTGAGCCGTGACGCAAAATCGCCCGGCAATGGATCGGCGCGAAACGACTGACGCGTCTTGATCCCCGGCCCTTCCAGCATCAGTTCGGAACCAGCGCGAAAGGAATTGACGCCGAGCACGATCGTTGTTGAGCGATCCGGGTAGTCGGCACTGCCGAGGTTGAAGTTGTCGAACGGCGGCAACGCAGCCGCGTTGGCGACGAAGGCAAAGGTTGCCGCTGCGGGATCGCTGACGATCTTTGTCCCGCAGTGGAACCGTAGCCACGTTGCGACATCCTGCGATGTGGAAAGCGGCGCGTCGAGCCAGACCGGCGCATCTTGGTCGCACAGCGTCAAGGCAATAGCCGCGGCGGCCGATGACAATGGCGACGGCGCCACAACTTCAGCGCCAATCCGACAAACAATTCCGGGCCGCGACGTCGCCTCCAGGATAGCGCGAAACGCCGCCTGCGCTGACATCACCGGGTCGGCAAAGCCTGAGCCGATCATGCGCTGTCCTCCCCGCGCACCAAGGTGAAGAAATCGACTTTTGTCGCTGCGACCTGACGTGCGTGTACGCCGCGTTGTGCTTCTAAACCGGATCGAAGAGGCGCGATAACTTTGCTTTCAAGCGCCGCGGCATAAGCCGCCGTTTGCACAAGCGCGTCACAGAGCGCGATTAGCCGCGCCTTAACGCGGTCGCGGCCCAGCACATAGCCAAAGCCCATTTCGCCGGTCGTAAGCCGCACCACGGCACGCGACACTGTCGCTTCGCCGAGATTGAACTGCGCGCCATCGCCGCCGATGCGGCCGCGCATCATGACAAGACCGTTTTCCGGCGCACGCAAATCCTCATGGGCCGGAAGCGGTTCAAGCGCCTCGAGCAGAGGCGCAATTTCAGCGGCGGCGCTGTCGGCCAGCACCGCCATCACCGCGCGGCGTTTTTGGCGCATCTCGTCCAAGACTGAGACCTCATCCGCTGGCGCCAAATCGACGAAAAACCTTGTCGAACATAGTTGTCTATGTTACTAGACAACTATGAGACTGTCTAGCGCGCAACAATGAAGTTTTGCTGACGCTGCCATGACAGGCTAGAAAACGGCAAGACGAATTTTGAAACGAACTCGATGACACGCCGCACCGCCGCTGCAAAACGCGCCGAGACGAAAGCCGCCGCCGGCGTGGCGCTGTGGCGGCGTATCGCCGACGACCTGGAACAATCGATCGCGCAGGGAACCTTCAAAGCGGGAACCAAGCTACCGGCTGAGACCGAAATCGCCGAACGGTTCGGCGTCAACCGTCACACCGTGCGCCGCGCCATCGCGGCACTTGCAGAGCGCGGCTTTGTCCGCGCCGAGCGCGGCAGCGGAACTTATGTGGAAGCCGACCGCATCGCCTATCCGATCCGCCGCCGCACGCGATTTTCCGAAATCGTCGGCGGCGCCGGCCACGCCGTCGGCGGCCGCCTGGTCGCGAGCAGCATCGAAAACGCCAACGGTGACATCGCCAGGCGGCTGAAGCTCAAATCGGGGGCGCGGGTGATCCGGATGGAACGCGTCCGTCAGGCTGACGGCATCCCGATCGTCGCGTCGACGAGTTGGTTGCCGGCGGACCGCTTCCCCAACGCCGCGCGCGTCTATGCAATGTCGTCCAATTCGATGACGCGCATGCTGGCGAATTTCGGCGTGCGCGACTTCACCCGCGAGAGCACGCGCGTCACGGCTGCTGTCGCCGAAGCTGCCGACGCCGAGAGTCTGAAACTTGCGCTCGGCCGTCCACTGCTGGTCGTCGAAAGCGTCGACGCCGACACCGACTGCGTGCCCATTCTTACGACGCGGTCACGCTTTGCCTCGGACCGCGTCGCATTGGTGCTGGAAACATGAAAAAGATTCTGTCCGAGCAACCGCTCGTCCATCCGACCGCGGAAGTGCACGATTGCACGCTTGGGCGTTACACCGATATCGGCGCACGCACGACCTTGCTCGAAACCGAGGTCGGCGACTATTCTTATATCGTCAACGACAGCAATATCGCTTACACGAAATTTGGCAAGTTCTGCTCGGTCGCGGCGATGACCCGGATCAATCCCGGCAATCACCCGATGCAGCGCGCCAGCCAGGCGCATTTCACCTATCGTGCCGCCAGCTATTTCCCGGGCGAGATCGACGAGGCTGAGTTCTTCGAATGGCGGCGATCGCGTCGCGTCGTCATCGGCCATGATGTCTGGATCGGCCACGGTGCCATTGTGCTGCCGGGAAGAAAGATCGGCGACGGCGTCGTGATTGCCGCGGGCGCGATCGTGACCAAAGATGTCGCGCCCTACACCATTGTCGCCGGAAACCCGGCCCGGCTTGTTCGTCCGCGCTTTCCTAACCATATCGCAATGCGCCTGGAGCGGCTGGCCTGGTGGCACTGGTCACACGAACGTCTTCGGCTGGCGCTACCGGATTTCCGGCGCTTGAGCGTGGAAGAGTTTCTCGATCGCTATGAGATCGAAGCGAGCGCTCTCAAAATGGAAACAGTGAGTCCCTGAGCAGAAAAATGGACATTGGAATTACCGGCGCAAAGATTCTGACCGGCGGCGCACTTGTGGAGACAAGCGTTCACACCGCCGATGGCGTCATCGGCGAAATCGGCTCGGATTGCGCGGCGTCGAGCAGGATTGATGCGGCAGACCTGATCGTGCTTCCCGGCATCGTCGATATTCATGGCGATGCTTTTGAACGGCAGATGATGCCGCGTCCGGGCGTGGATTTTGCGGTCGATCTGGCGCTGGCCGATACTGACCGCCAGGTCATCGCCAACGGCATTACGACAGTGTTCCACAGCGTCACCTGGTCCTGGGAGCCGGGCCTGCGTGGGCCGGACAACGCCCGCAACCTGCTCTCGGCGATCGAAGCGCTCAAGCCGCGGCTCGCCGCCGATACGCGTTATCATTTGCGTTTCGAGACATACAATTTCGACGCCGAGCCGGAAGCGCGCGGCTGGCTCGACGAAGGCAAGATCGACGCGCTCGCTTTCAACGATCACATGCTGGCGCCCGACTATGCGAACCGGCCGCCGTCCAAGATCGGCACGATGATCGACCGCACCGGATTAAGCCGCGAGGACTTCTTCAAGCTCGTTGACTCGCTGCAGAGTCGCGCCGACGAAGTACCGGACCTGATTGTGCGCATGGCCAAAACCGCCAACGCTGCTGGCATCCCGCTTCTGTCGCACGACGATTCCTCGCCGGAGCAACGACAATGGTTTCGCGCGCTCGGCTGCCGGGTCTGCGAGTTTCCGATGAATGTCGAGACGGCGGAGGCTGCCGTCGCCGGCGGCGATCAAATCGTCTTCGGCGCGCCCAACATCGTGCGCGGCAAGAGCCATATCGGTTGGGTCAATGCGCGCGACATGGTGGCGCGCGGACTGTGCTCGATCTTGGCCTCGGATTATTTCTATCCAGCACCATTAGTCGCCGCCTTCCGGCTGGTGGAGATCGGCGTGCTGCCGCTCGCCAAAGCCTGGGAGCTCGTCAGTGGCACACCGGCCCGCGCCACGAATCTCCCCGATCGCGGCAGCATCGCGCCCGGCAAGCGCGCCGATCTGATCCTGGTCGATGCGGCACTGTCGGGACGGCCGCGCGTCGTCGCCGTGCTCGTCGGCGGCCACATCGTCTACCTCACCGAGCCGAGCCGCCTTCAGACGCCGAGATAACGGTGCTGGATTTCCGGTGCGCCCGCCAATTGCTGCGAGGAGCCCGTCCACACGACGCGGCCGCGCTCGATAATGTAATGGCGGTCGGCGATACGCATCAGCGCGTCGACATTCTTGTCGATCACCAGGATCGATTGGCCCGCGGCGCGCAACCTTAGCAAGCAACGCCAAATTTCGTCGCGGATGGCCGGCGCTAGGCCTTCGGTCGCTTCGTCAAGAATCAACAAGCGCGGATTGGTCATCAAAGCGCGCCCGATGGCGAGCATTTGCTGCTCGCCGCCGGACAGGAGATTGGCCATGCTGCGGGCGCGCTCGGCAAGCCGCGGAAACAGCGTACAGACTTTGTCGTGGGTCCAAGGGTCACGCGCACTGCCGCGATTGGCAGCGGTGGCAATCAGATTTTCCCGCGTCGTCAGGTTGGGGAACACTTGGCGGCCTTCTGGAACAAGCCCGATGCCGAGCTTGGCGACGCGATAGGTCGGCAGCGTGCGAATTTCCTCGCCGCCAAATCGGATCGAGCCTGCGGCCGCCGGCGTGAGCCCCATGATCGAGCGCACGGTCGTGGTCTTGCCCATGCCGTTGCGGCCCATCAGCGAGACCATTTCGCCGTTGCCGAGTGTGAGCGAGAGGCCGAAGAGCACCCGGCTCAAACCGTAACTGGTCTCGATTCCGGACAGTTCGAGCAGCGGAGGATTGCGAGCTTCAACCATGAGCTCCTCCGCTCTCCCCGAGATAAGCCTGACGTACGATAGGATCGGCCCGGATCGCGGCCGGATCGCCGGAGGCGATGATGCGGCCATAGACCAGAACGCTGATGCGGTCGGCGAGCGCAAACACGGCATCCATGTCGTGCTCGATCAAAAGGATCGTCAGGCCGCCTTTCAGCTTGCGGAGAATTTCGATAAGGCGTGCGGATTCCTCTGGGCCCATGCCGGCCATCGGCTCGTCGAGCAGGAGCATGCGCGGCTTGGTCGCGAGCGCCATGGCGATTTCAAGCTGACGGCGTTCGCCGTGGCTGAGATCGGCGGCGAGCACATCCGCGCGCGCGCCGAGGCCCGCATCCTTCAGGGTCGCGCGCGCCGGTTCACGCAGCGCAGCGTCGCCGCGCGCGTTCCGCCAGAAGCGGAACGAGTGGCCGGCATGGGCCTGAACCGCGAGCGCGACATTGTCGAGAGCGGTGAAATCGAGAAACAGCGAGGTGATCTGGAACGAGCGCGCCAGCCCGATGGCGCTGCGCCGGTAGACCGGAAGCGCGGTAATGTCATGACCGTCGAAGCGGACGCTCCCGGCATCAGGCGCGATCTCGCCGGTCAATTGGGCGATCAAAGTGGTCTTGCCGGCGCCGTTTGGTCCGATAATGGCGTGCAGCTCGCCGCGATCAAGCGCGATCGAGACCCGGTCGGACGCGACCACGCCGCCGAAGCGCTTGGTCAGGTCTTCGACTTGAAGAAGAGCGTCAGCCACGGTGCCCCCTCCCGAGCAATCCGTCGATGCCGCCGTTGACATAAATGGCAACGATGAGAAGCAGCGGTCCGATGAACAGATTAGGGTAATCTGTCGCGCGCGACAGCACATCCTCAAGCAGCAGAAACGTCATGGCGCCGATCAAGGGCCCGAAGGCCGCGCGCATGCCGCCGAGCACCGCCATGACGATGAGATCGCCAGAGCGTGTCCATTCCATCATCGCCGGACTGATGTAGCTCGTGTGATTAGCGAGAAGTGCACCGGCAAGTCCGCACATCGCACCAGCGATGACGAAGCCCGCGAGCTTATAACGAAAGGTCGGAAAGCCGATGGCGCGCATGCGCCGCTCGTTCGAGCGCGCACCTTGAATGACCAGGCCAAAGCGCGAATTGACAATGCGCCAGACCGCATAAATTCCGGCCAGCAGCAGCGCGAAGCAGAGATAATAGAAGACCGTCTTGTTGCCGATATCGATCAGGCCGCCGAACTGGCTGTTGTGATAGATGGTGAGCCCATCGTCGCCGCCATAGCGGTCAAGCCCGATCGCGACGTAATAGACCATCTGCGCAAAGGCGAGCGTGATCATGATGAAGTAAACGCCGCGCGTGCGCAGGCTGAGCGCGCCGACGACAAGCGCGTAGAGCGCCGAAGCGCCGATCGCTACCGGCCACTGGATGAAGCCGGAATCGATGCCCTCCTTCGACAGAATGCCGACGGCATAGCCGCCGATGCCGAGATAGGCGGCGTGGCCGAAGCTGACCATGCCGCCATAGCCCATGATCAGATTGAGGCTCAGCGCCGCCAGCGCGAGAATCATCACGCGCGCGAACAGCGTCATGGCGAAAATATTGCCGGTTAGCGCTGCATAGACAGGCACCAGACCAAGAAACACCACGAGAAAAATGTTCACCGCGACGCGCGGCGCGGGCGACAGCTTCATCGCGCCGCCGCCGGAAACAGGCCAGCCGGACGCACGACCAGAACCAGCGCCATCAGCAGATAGATCAGCATCGACGACAGCGCCCGGCCGAGGCTCGAGGCGGCGGCTTCGCTCAGATAGGTGTGCAACAGATCGGGGACGAAAGCGCGGCCGATCGTGTCGACGATGCCGACAAGCATGGCGGCGATAAAGGCGCCGCGGATCGAACCGATGCCGCCGATGGTGACGACGACGAAGGCGGCGATAAGAATATTCTCACCCATGCCGATCTGCACCGTCAGGATCGGCGCTTGCATCAAGCCGGCAAAGCCCGCGAGTGCCGCGCCAAGCCCGAAGACCAGCGTGTAGAGCAGCTTGATATTAATGCCGAGCGCACCGACCATTTCCCGGTTGGATGCGCCGGCGCGGATCAGCATGCCGAGCCGGCTTCGCATCACCAGCACATAAAGCAGCGCGCCGACCGCGAGCGTGACACCGATAATGACCAGGCGATAGACAGGATAATACAAGCCCGGCAGCACCTGGACGGCATTGAGCATTTCGCTCGGCAGCGGCAGCGTGAGGCCGGCCGGGCCCCAAATCAGCCGGACCAGCTCATTGAAGAACAGCAGCAGGCCGAAGGTTGCGAGCACGTGGTCGAGATGATCGCGGCCATATAATCTTCGGATAGCAACCACTTCGAGCACCATGCCAACAACGAGCGTCGCCAAAAGTGCGAGGAACGCGCCAAGCACAAAGCTGCCGGTCCAGTCGGCAAAGGTCGCGGCGAAATAAGCGCCGAGCATATAGAGCGACCCGTGCGCCAGATTGACGAGATCCATGATGCCGAAAATCAGCGTCAGGCCGGCTGCCAATAGAAAGAGCAGCATTCCGAGCTGAATGCCGTTGAGGAGCTGTTCGATGAAATAGAGCATGGGCCTATCGAGCGTTCACTGTCTTTGCCGTCACACCCGCACCTGGTGCGGGCAACCACGTCTTCATTTGCGGCCCAACAAAGACATGGATGGCCGGACATAGGCGATGACGTGACGCCGTTCTGCAAACGGCTCTGCCCGGCCATGACGATCGTGGCGTGCTTGTTCCGCCCAGCAAAGCTTTCTTACTTCATCGGACACTTGTCGTGAAACTTGTCCTGATCGTCTTTGACGATCGTCGCCACCGTGCGCAGCGAATAGCTGCCGTCGGCATTCTTTACCGCATCCTGCAGGTAGAAATTCTGGATCGGGATGTGGTTATTGCCGAACTTGAACGGGCCGCGGACCGACTTGAAATCGGCCTTTTCCATTTCCTTGCGCATGCCCTCTTTGTTGGTGAGGTCGCCCTTCACCGCCTTGATGGCGCTGTCGACCAATCCGACTGCGTCATAGGTCTGCGCGCCGTAGAACGACGGTGTGGCGTTGTACTTGGCCTTGTAATCGGCGACGAACTTCTTGTTGGCGTCGTTAGGCAGATCGGCAACCCATTCCTGGGCGCCCGGAATGCCGATGGCAAGATCCTTCAACCGCGGCAGCGACAAGTCGTCGACGGTGAACGCGGTGTAGAGCGGGATCTGGCCTTTGAGCCCCGACTGCGCATATTGAGTGATGAATTGCACACCGGCGCCACCGGGATAGAAAGCAAAGATCGCGTCGGGTTTGGCCTCGCGCGCCTTCGACAATTCGGCGGAGAAGTCGAGCTGGTCCGGCCAGCGCGTCAATTCCTGGCCGACGATCTGGCCTTTGAAGGTCGACTGCACGCCGGCGAGCATGTCTTTGCCGGCGGCATAATTCGGCCCGATCAGGAAGGCGGTCTTGACCCCTTTCTGATTCATGTAAAGGCCGAGCGACGCCGGCGTCTGGTCATTGTTCCACGACGTCGAGAACACATAGGGCGAACACAATTCGCCGGCGAGCTGCGAGGCGCCGGCATTCGTGACCACCGTCATGGTCTTGGAATCGGCAATCGGTTTGAGCGAAGCCAGCACCACGTTCGACCAGATATAGCCGACGAGGAAGTCGACCTTATCGGACTCAATCAGCTTTTGCGTTTTCTGCACGCCGATTTCGGGCTTGGTCTGGTCGTCCTCATAGATGACCTCGACCGGCAGTCCGCCGAGCTTGCGGCCATGGTGATCGAGGCCGAGCTCGAAAGAGTTTTTCATATCGTTGCCGATGGCCGCAGGCGGGCCGCTGAAGGTCGAAATGAAGCCGATCTTCACCGTCTTGTCCTGCGCCGGTGCCGGCCCAATGGCGAGCGCAAGTCCTGCACCCGCGGTTATCAGCGCGGTCCCCGCCGCGATCCATGTTTTCGTCATCTCACCCCTCCTGTCCTTGGCCAGCTCTTGGCGCTGTGCCAAGCAATCCGCCGGTTAAGTCATAGACTATCAAAGTACTCCCGGTGCTCCCATTCGCTGACGTCGGGTCCTTCCGGCTGGCCCTCCTTCCGGCACCGCGCGATCTCAGCTTCCTTGATCCTGGCGTAATAGTCCACAAAGCGGTCGCCAAATCCGGTCCGGAAACAGGCATTCGTGCGCAGTGCAGCAAGCGCCTCTTCGAGCGTTGCGGGGAGAGCCTCGGCGGAGCTTTTGTAGGGCGCGTCGGCGGACGGCCCCGGATCAAGCCCGCGGGCCGTGCCGTCGAGACCCGCATAGATCTGCGACGCCATGTAGAGATAGGGATTGGCGAGCGGCTCACCGCAGCGGTTTTCGAAATGGGTCGCCGGATCGCCGGCTTCCCCCATCACGCGGATCATGGCGCCGCGATTGTCATGCGCCCAAACCGCCTGGACCGGCGCCATGGTGTTGACGCCGCGATAACGCTTATAGCCGTTGAACGTCGGCGTCGAGAAAACGCTGGCCGCACGCGCATTGGCCAGAAGGCCGCCGAGAAAATTGTGGCCGAGCGGCGACAGCGCTGCTTTCTCATCGTGTGACATGAAAGCATTCGCCTTGGATTTGCTGTCGAGCAAAGACTGGTGCAGATGCCAGCCGCTGGCGAGCGTATGGGGCAGCCGCGGCCGGCACATGAAGCTCACCAGGTAGCCGTGTCGGCGCGCCACCTGTTTCAGCGCGCTGCGGAACAGCACCATGGCGTCGGCGGGCGCCAGCCCCGTCTCCGGTGCGAAGGTGAACTCGTACTGGCTCGGCCCGAATTCGACCTCGAGCGATTGCAGCGGCAGGCCGAGCGCCGCAACACTTTTTCGCAACACGTCGAGAATGGGCGCGACCTGATCGTAGCGGCCCTCGGTGAGATATTGATAGCCGTGCGTGGTGTGACTGACCCGCGGCGGCTCGGCCGGCCAGGTCAGCGTTTCGGGCGCCAGCTGCAAATCCTCGATCTTCAACAGGTGAAATTCGACTTCGAGGCCGGCCAGATAATCGAAGCCGGCTTCGGCGAGCTTTGCCAGCGCCTCGCGATAAAGCCCGCGCGTCGCAATCGGCACCTTTTTGCCGTTCGGAAAATAGCAATCGCACAAAACCCAGCCGGTGCTCTCGGCCCACGGCAGGACGCGAAACGTTTCCGGATCGGCGACCATGACGAAATTGCCGGCACCGCCCATTTCCGGCAAGTCCATGCCGGCGCCGGCCTCGAACACCGGAAACACCGTGCGGTGCGACGTGTCCTTGGCAAAGAGCGTGCTGGTCATGGTCACGCCGGAACGCAACGCGCGCACCGCTTCAGACGCCACCAGTGTCTTGCCGCGCAGGATGCCGTGCTGATCCGGAAAGGAGAAACGCACCAGATCCAGATTCTTCTGGCTGATGGCCTTCTCGACCGCGGCGGCGGCGCGGACCTGAGCCTCGCTCCATAGGCCGTGCCGATCGACAAAGTTCAGAGCGAGCGAGCGGCGCTTGTGAGAAGACATTTTAGCTCAACGCCCCTACTCGCTTCTGCCTGCCGCTAGCTGCTGCGACTCAGCTCACATTCGCCCAACTGGCGGCACTGCGTTTGCTGGCATCGGTGCGCCGCCAGTAGCCCTGCCAATCGTCGGTCGGGCCGATACCGTCGATGGCCGCCGGGCCGGTTACTGTTTTAGCTGAAGCGACGTCGAAGATCATCGGTGGCTTATCGCCTTTATCGACGGCATCGATAGCCGTCCGCAACAGCCGCCGATAGGCGGTGATCGCCTTGTCCGACTGGCCAAGATGTTCCTGGGTGCGATCGGCAATCTCGCCCATGGATTCGCACGCCCATTGATCGTGGACATTAATGTCGGCGCCCATGCCGGTATAGGTCTCGTGATCCTGCTCGTGCG
Organism: Xanthobacteraceae bacterium; assembly: GCA_035566615.1. Classification (GTDB taxonomy): domain Bacteria; phylum Pseudomonadota; class Alphaproteobacteria; order Rhizobiales; family Xanthobacteraceae; genus BOG-931. The sequence goes on along the minus strand of DATMQV010000085.1, from coordinate 2,610 downwards.
GATCGTAGCCGTAATTGTTGCTCTTGTTCTTGCGCGGAACGTAATCCGGCAATTCGTAGAGCTGGAGCCGCTGGCGGCGCATCTCGTCCTTGTCCACCGGCGCGCCGAAGCTGGTGAAGATCGCGTACCAGTAATGCTTGGTATCGTCGATCGGTACGTGCCATTGCGTGATCGTCATTTCCCGGCTCATAGGAATGATGAAGGCATTGGGGAACATCAGATTGGTAACGCGCACATGCATGTTCTTGGCGCTGATCTCGCGCAGCGTGAGAATGCGCAAGCCAAAATCGGTCGGCTCGACCTCGATGCGCGGCCGCGGGAATTCGCGCATGATCCTGGTCATCGGCATTTCGGAGTCGATCGAAGTGTCGCGGAACAGCTTGCCGTAGCCTTCCTTCGGATCCTCGTCGTGGAAGAAACGATGCAGGAACGACGTGTGCGCCGGATCGATGCCGACCTCCAATGATTGCAGCCAATTGCAGTCGATCCGGCCCTTGAACGCGAAAGTGTGCGAGCTCGGCGCCACAAAGCAATCGAAATGCGGAAACTCCGGCGGCGCGCCACTTCCCATATAAGCAAACAAGATGCCGTTGCGCTCGACCACCGGATAAGCCTTCTGCCGGATGTTGCGGCACATCGTGCTGCCTTCCGGCTCCGCCGGCGTTTCAAGACACTTGCCTTCGATGTCGAACAGCCAGCCGTGAAAGGCGCAGCGCAGGCCGCCATCTTCAAGCCGTCCATAGGTAAGATCGGTGCCGCGATGCGGGCAGCTGCGGCCAAGAAGGCCGTAACGTCCTTTGTCGTCGCGGTAAATCATAAGATCCTCGCCCATGAGCCTGATCGGCCTGATCGGCCGCTCGCTGTCGAGCTCGTCGACCAAAGCCGCGGGCTGCCAATAGCCGCGCAATAGTGTGCCAGCCGGCTTGCCGGGTCCCACCCGGCTGATGCGATCGTTCTGTTCTGCGCTGAGCATCGCCAATCCCCAAAAGTTTCGCGTTGCCGATTTCGCTTTACGCCTCAACTGATGGCCGCTAGTTATGTTCGCTGACCGAACGTATGTTCGAAATTAGAACAGATAACAAAAAGCCTGGCAAGCACGGGAGTTTCGCAAATGCCGGCCATCAACAGGTCCGCGTCCGAACAGACGCTGGTCGATGCCTCGGGGCCCGAATTCCTCGAAGCGCTGGCGCGCGGATTGCGCGTCATCGAGGCGTTCAATCAAGATCGCAAGCAGCTCACCTTGAGTGACATCGCCAAGCTGGTCGATCTGCCGCGCGCCTCGGTGCGCCGTACCCTGCATACCCTGGTGCAGCTCGGCTATGCCGAGATGGACGAGCGCATGTTCCGGCTCAGGCCGCGCGTCCTCAATCTCGCGCGCGCCTACCTGCAATCCAACGCCGTAACCGATATCGTGCAGCCCGCGCTTGGGCAATTGAGCGAACGGACCGGCGAATCTTGTTCGGCCGCCGTTCTAGACGGCGAAGATGTCACCATGATCGCCCATGCCTCGCCCAAGCGGGTTCTGCCAGTGAGCGCCCAGATCGGCTTCCGGCTGCCGGCGAGCGCAACGGCGCTTGGCCGCGTCTTGCTCGCGGCACTCGACGATCGCGATCTGGAAAGGTTTCTCGCCCGGCTGCGGTCCGAGAAAATCACCAAATTCACCGTCACCGACAAGGCGCAATTGCGCAAAGCCATCCTCGACGTCCGCAAATCAGGCTTCGCGCTGGCCGATCAGGAAGTCGAGATCGGCTTTCGTTCGATCGCGATCCCGCTCAAGAAGCGCGACGGTAGCGTCATTGCCGCACTGAATATCGGCGTGCACAGCGAGCGCACGTCGCTAAAGGCGATGCACGGCCATTACTTTGCGAGCCTGCAAGCCGTGGCCGACGAATTGCAGCAGCAGTTGATCTGACGGCCTGCAGGCCCCACATAGGCTGCGAACTGCCGGCTTCACCGTTCCCCACAACCGTCTGACGCCTCAAGGCGCAAATTGAGATTTGTGAAACGCAACTTTATGGCCCAACAACTCGAACTCGGCGTCGATACATTTGGCGACATCACCGCCGGTCCCGACGACAAGCCTCTTCCTGCCGCGCAAGTCATCCGCAATCTCGTCGATCAGGCGATCTTTGCCGATGAGGCAGGCATCGATTTCATCGGCGTCGGTGAGCATCACCGGCCCGACTTCGCAGTGTCCGCTCCGGAAGTCGTCCTTGCCGGCATCGCGACGCGCACCAAGCGCATTCATCTCGGCTCCGCGGTGACCGTGCTGTCTTCGGACGATCCCATTCGCGTCTTCCAACGTTTCTCAACCGTAGATGCACTTTCGAACGGCCGCGCTGAAGTCATCCTCGGCCGCGGCTCGTTCACGGAATCCTTTCCGCTGTTCGGCTATGAATTGTCGCAATATGAAGAGCTGTTCGAAGACAAGCTCGATCTGTTCGCGGCGCTGCTTAAAAACGAGCCGGTGACCTGGCAGGGCAAGACCCGCCCGCCGCTGACCAATCAGCGCGTGTTTCCGCCGATCGCGACCGGCACACTTAAGACTTGGATCGGCGTCGGCGGCAGCCCGCAATCCGTGGTCCGCGCCGCGCATTACGATCTGCCGCT
>DATMQV010000084.1:0-4529 GCA_035566615.1 Xanthobacteraceae bacterium | reverse complement strand
GACCGGCAGCACGCCGATGCCGCGCACCACGCTCGCGTCGCGCATTTTCAGCCCGATCCAATCCTCGCCCTTGTAGGTGTCGCCCGAGCGCACCGTGAGAATGCGCGGAACGCTCAGGCCACTCCCCTCGTCGAGGCGGCGTGAGTCGCCGCCGGTGGCGTTGGCGATCGGCGCCACCACGTCGGTGGTCGACGTGACTTCGGTGAACTCGCGCGGATTGACCGGGCCGATATTGATCAGCGCGTTCAGCTTGCCGTCGGTCGCGCGCCAAAGCCCGAGCTCGTTGGCCGCAACGCTTGCCTGCCAGGCGCCGGGCTCGGTCGCGGCGAGCTTCAGCGTCTGCGTCGTGCCGGAGGGCGACGTCAGCGTCACGTCGGTGACGGTCTCCGCCATAGTCTGCCGGCGCACCAGAAGCTGATGGCCGCTGACGCTGAGCCGCAGCGCTTCTTCCTCGAGCTCCGGCTCTTTCATCAGCCAGTGCGAAAGCCGCCGCAACAGATCGAGATGCGGGCCGCCGCCCTGAAAGCCGCGCGCCCACAGCCAAAGCTGGTCGGAGAGGAGCAGCGCGACGCGTCCTTCGCCTTCGCGCGAGAGCACCAGAAGCGGCTTGTTGTCCGGCCCCTGCATCACCGCCGTGCCGGTCGCATTGGCGGTATCGACCAGCCGGAACCATTGGCTCCAATGCGGCGGATCGCTCGCCGAGCCCTCGAGATCGCGCGTGACCGGATGGCGCTTGCCGAGATCGGTCAGGCGGGCGTGAAAGCTGCGCTCGGTGACGCCGCCGCTCGGCTCGGCCGGCAGGATGGCGTTGAGCGGGGTGCGCCAGATGCTGGTCTGGCTCGCATAATCGGGACCGGCGGCGACCAAAACCGCCCCGCCGTCACGCACATAGCGGGTGATGTTGTCGAAATAGATCATCGGCAATACGCCCTGCCGGGCATAGCGGTCGAAGATAATGAGCTGAAACTCGCCGATCTTCTGCTGGAACAGTTCGCGCGTCGGGAAAGCGATCAGCGACAACTCGTTGATCGGCGTGCCGTCTTGCTTTTCGGGCGGACGCAAAATGGTGAAGTGCACGAGGTCGACCGACGCGTCCGACTTGAGCAGGTTGCGCCACGTTCGTTCGCCGGCATTCGGTTCGCCGGAAACCAAGAGCACGCGCAGCTTATCGCGCACGCCGTCGATGGTGACGACGGCGCGGTTGTTGACCGGGGTCAGTTCGCCGGCGAGCGGCGAGGCTTCGATCTCGACGATATTCGCTCCGCCATGCGGGATCGGGACGTCGACGCGCTGCGGCGTGCCGACCGGCACCGTGCGCGTCTCGACCACATCGCCGTCGCGGCGCACGGTGACGGTCGCGCTGCGCTCGCGCGCGCCGTGATCTTCCACCTGATAAGTAATCGTCTGCGTTTGCCCGACGATGCCGAAGCGCGGCGCCGCGATCAAAGCCACGCGACGGTCGCGCTCGTTCTTATTGCCGGTAATCAGCGCATGGACCGGGGCGGCGAAGCCGAGCGCGCCGGCGTCCGTCGGTACGTCGTGCACGCGCCCGTCTGTGATCATGATGGCGCCGGCGATGCGGTCGGCCGGCACATCGGACAGCGTCGAGCCGAGCGCGGTGAAGAGCCGCGTGCCGTCGGTATCGCCGTCCGACTGGCCCGCCTCCACCACGCGCACGTCGAGGCCCGGAACACGGCTCAGGCGCTCGACCACGGCCTTGCGCGCCTCTTCGGTCTGGCGGGCGCGGTCGCCGAAGGTCTGGCTTGGACTCTTGTCCACCACCACGACCGCGACCGAGCTCAATGGATCGCGGTCTTCGCGGGTGAACGACGGGTTGGCGAGCGCCAGCAAGATCAACGCGAGCCCGGCCGCGCGCATGGTCGCGCCGCGGCTGCGCGAGACAAAAAGCAGCAGCGCCAGCACGGCGGCCGCAGCAATGGCTGCCCAGAGAATCTGGGTGCTGACGAGCGGGGCGAACGAGAGACCGAGATTCACGTCGCCTCCTATTGGCCGAGCCGCTCGAGCAGCGCGGGCACGTGCACCTGGTCGGCCTTGTAGTTACCGGTCAGCGTGTACATCACGATGTTGACGCCGGCGCGGAAGGCGAGTTCGCGCTGGCGCGGCTCGCCCTCGACCATCGGCAATGAAGGCTGTCCGTCGGGCTGGATCGCCCAGGCGCCGGCGAAATCGTTGGAGCTGATGATGATCGAGGACACGCCGTCGCCGCCGCGCGCCGGCCGGCGCGAGCTTTCGTCCTCGTCGTTGGCCGAAGGCAGCGCTTCCACCCAGAGCTGGCCGGAATTGAAGCGGCCCGGGAAGTCGCGCAGCAGATAAAACGTCTTGGTCAGAACGTGATCGCGCGGCACCGGCTCGAGCTCGGGAAGGTCGAGCGAGGAGAGGATTTTGCGCAGCTCGGTCATGCCGGGGCCGCGCGTTTCGCTGCCGGAGCCGGGCGGCGCCAGCACCGCGTCGCGGGTGTCGAACAGCACTGTGCCGCCTTGTTTCATGTAGGCGTCGACGCGCTTGAGCGTTTCCTCCGAAGGCCGCGGCGAGCCCGGCACGATCGGCCAGTAGATCAGCGGATAGAAGGCAAGCTCGTCGCGGGCGATGTCGAGCCCGATCGGCTCGCCGGCTTCCAGCGCGGTGCGTTGCGCCAGGAACAGCGTCAGGCCGCCGAGGCCGGACTTGCTGATCGAGTCCACATCGCGGTCGCCGGTGAGGACGTAGGCGAGCTTGGTTTCCAGCGCCGAGCGCGGCGCGTCCTTGTTCTGTGCGTCGGCCGTGCCGCCATGCAGGAGCGTGAAGGCAAGCGCGGCGATGAACAGCACAGCCGTGGTGCCGGCGCGCGCGAAGCGCGGCACGAGCCGCGCCATGCCGCCGCCGAGCCAGAGTACGATCAGCGTATCCAGCAAGAACAATCCGAGCGCCGCAAGCAGGATTGGGCCGCGCAGATCCTGCGGCTCGGTCTTGCGGTAGATTTCCTGGGTTGCGTGCCCAAGCGCGGAAAAATCGAGTGGCGCGAGCCGATCGTTAGCCGACAACGTATTCACAGCGAGGAGATTCTCCGGTGGGCCGTAAAAGCCGGGCGGATGGTCGGAAGTGGCGCTCGCCGCGTAGTCGGTCGGCACCGGCCGTGCGGTCGAAGGCGGTGAGGTGAAAATTCCGAAGCCGTCGAGCACGCGGCTCGGCGCCACCGCCTCATGCGTGGTCTTAGTCTTCTGTTCGGCAGCGGGCTCAGCGACGGCCGTCGTACCGGCCAGCGCCACAATCCGCTTGAGCATGTCCACGAACGAGCCGGACAGCGGCAAGTCCGACCAGCGCGTATCGCCGGTGACATGAAAAAGCACGATCAGACCCTTGCCGCGTTTGGCGGCGGTCACAAGCGGAGTACCGTCGGCGAGCGTCGCCCAGGTATTTTCCGAAAGCGCGGCGTCCGGCTCGGCCAGCACCTGGCGGCTCACGGTTACGTCGTTCGGCACGCTCATGCCGCCGAACGGGCTATCGTGCGAAAGCGCCGCCAGCGGCTGCGGCTTGTCCCAGCTCAGGCTGCCGCCGAGGATGCGGCCGCCACGGCGAAGCCGCACCGGCACGAGGTCGTCGTCGGAAGCTGCGAGCCGCGGGCCGGCAAAACGCACCAGCACGCCTCCGTCTTCGATCCAGCGCGCCAGCCGGTCATGCGCGTCACCCGCGACATTGCCGACATCGGCGAGGATCAGCACCGGCAGATGCTGATCGAGGAAATGGCTTACAGCTTCGGCGGGCGACTCGCCTTGCGCGAGCCGCACGTCGGCGAACGGGCCGAGCGCACGGCTGACATAGTAGCTCGACGACAGAAGCGGCTGCGAGGTGTCGGCAGTCGCGCCGGACACGACGCCGACTGTGCGACGCCGCCAGCGCTTGTCGAGCAGCTGCACGGCGCCCGCGGAGCGCTCGCCGGCAATTTCGATACGCGCGATGTCGTTGCGGATTTCGACCGGCAGATCGAACTTCGCCTCGGTCTCGCGATCGCCCGCCGCGAACGTGAAGGGCGCTTCGCCGAGCGGAAGCCCTTTCAGATCCAGCGCCCGCAGCGTTCCGGTTTCGGTGGTGCCGACACTCGTGCGCAGGACTTTTACGCCGAGCCCGCCGGCCGCATTCTCGGCGTCGGTCAGCGCGCGCGCGCCGGCGATGCCGCCGGCGACGATGGTCATCGCTCGCGTATCGACCAGCGGCGCCAGGCTCTTGGCGAAATCGCTGCCGTGGCCGAGATCGACGCCATCGGAGAGCCAGACCAGTTCGATATCGCGGGTCGCGTTGAGAAAGCGCGCGATGGCCGGCATCGCGTCCGTGCGGTCGACCGTATGCGGCTTCGGCTTGATGAGTTGCAGGCGCACCCGCGCGGAAGCCGCCGGGGCAAACGAAATATCGCGCGTGCCCTCGGACAGGGGGATGAGCGCCACCGGCCGGCGGTCGCTTTCGGCACGGGTGATAATGTCATCGGCGGTGCGCAGCCGCGCGTCCCAGGTGGCCGCGGCGGTCCAGCCGTCGTC
>DATMQV010000083.1:0-8854 GCA_035566615.1 Xanthobacteraceae bacterium | reverse complement strand
TCAGGGGTTGAAGATGGCGTTGCGGAGAATATACAACGCGCTTACACAACGGAGGCGATTGAATTGAATTTCGTCTGAAAATTCAATGGCCCGAGCACAGCAACGCCAACTAAACCGCCGTGCAATACTTACGACGCGCGGTGGCGAGTGGCAACCCACGACCGTTGTGCGACTGTTAGCACGCTCGCCGTAGGAGAAGACCAACATGGATATTATGACTGCTATTGCGGCCGGGACACGAGCATTGGAAGCGGTCAAAGCCGTACAGAACTTCAACAAAAGTTATGATGACGCAACTTGGAAAGCCAAGACAGCCGAACTAATCAGCGACATAGCTGACATGAAGGTCGCGCTTGTCGAAGCGCACGAGCGCATTCGGGAACTGCAAAACCAAAATGAGGCTCTACAAGCCAAGCTGATTTTCAAAGCGGATAAGACCAAATACGAGAGAGGGTGGCGCTACGAGATTTTTGCGGACGGCACCACCGCTGAGTTTCCGTTCTGTCAAAGATGCGAGACCGAAGGTAAATTCGTGAGGATCGTTCGGGGGCTTGGTTCTACGGCCAACTGTCCCGGTTGCAAAGGGACCTTATGATTTAAGGAGCGTGATGCGTTAGGGCGGCGCGCTTGTCGTCTCAAGCGTATAGTTTGGACGGGCTTGCCACTACACAAACCGCTACACAACAAACAATGACGACGGAAAAATAATCAGACCGCTCAAGGTGTTAGGGGGACGGCGGTAGTCGCGGTTGATCTGCCCCCAATCGACCCATTGCCACCGGAGTCCGGACGCCATTTTGAGCATGATCTTGCCCGAAAATCGGTTTCCACTTCTCGGGATCATGCTCTAGCGGCGCGACCGCGCGCGCTGCCGCGGCGGCGAAGGCTTCGAGGGCGTCGGCGGCGCAACCGGTGCGGCCGGCGCGGTCGGCGGGGCCTCCGCTTCGGTATCCTCCGGCCCACCTTGCCGCGCGCGGCCGACGCCGAGGTAAATCAGGATCGGCGAGGCAATGAATACCGAGGTGTAGGTGCCGACCAGCACGACGCCGAACATCATGGTCGCAGTGAAACTGCGGATCGCCTGACCGCCGAACAGCAGCAGCGCCAACAGCGACAGCGACACGGTGAGATGGGTGACGATCGACCGCGACAGCGTCGCATTGATCGAGGCGTTGAGCAGATCGGGCATCGGCATCCGCTTATAGCGGCGCAGCAGTTCGCGGATGCGGTCGTAGATCACCACCGTATCGTTGAGCGAATAGCCGAGAATGGTGAGCAGCGCTGCAATGCTGGTCAGGTCGAAGTCGATCCCCGTCAACGACATGAACCCGACCGTCAGCACGAGATCGTGCACGTTCGCGATCATGGCGCCAAGCGCAAACTGCCATTCGAAGCGGAACCAGAGGTAAATCAGGATGGCGCCGATGGCGAGCACAAGTCCGATCGTGCCGTAGGACAGAAGCTCGGTCGAAACGCTCGGCCCAACCACTTCGACCCGCCGGTACTCGACCGCGTCGCCGAGCGCGTTGCGAACCTTTTGCACCGCTTCCTGTTGCGCTGCGTCGCCGCCCGGCTGCTGCGAGATGCGGATCAGCACGTCGTTCGGAGCGCCAAACTGCTGGAGCTGAAAGTCGCCGAGATGCAGGCCGCCGATGGTGCTGCGCATCTTGGCGAGGTCGGCTGGGCCGGCTTTGGTCTGCACCTCCATGAGGGTGCCGCCGACGAAGTCGATGCCGAAATTCAATCCGTGAAAGAAGTAGAGCAGGATCGCCGCGATCGACAACAGCGCCGACACGGGAAAGCTGATGCGCCGGAAGCGCATGAAGTCGAACTTGGTATCATCGGGAACGATGCGGAGGAGGCGCACGGTCGTCACACCTTAATGAGTTAAATCGGTACCGTGCGCGGCCGCCATAGCCGCACCCAATAGGCCACGATCAGTCGCGTCAGCGTGAAGGCGGTGAACAGGCTGGTCAGGATGCCGATACCGAGCGTGACGGCAAAGCCGCGCACCGGCCCGGTCCCGATATAGAACAGCACCGCCGCCGCGATGAACGTGGTAATATTGGAATCGAGAATGGTCGCGAGCGCGCGCGTGAACCCGGCATCGATCGCGCTGATGGCGGTCCGGCCAGCGCGCACTTCCTCGCGAATGCGCTCGTAGATGAGCACGTTCGAGTCCACGGCGATGCCGACAGTGAGCACGATGCCGGCGATGCCTGGAAGCGTCAGCGTGGCGCCCAAGAGCGAGAGCAAGCCGAAGATCATGGCGACGTTGACGGCCACCGCGACGTTGGCGAACAGGCCGAACAAGCCGTACGTCACCAGCATGAAGATCACGACCAGCGCCGCGCCCGCATAGGCCGCGTGTTCGCCGGCATTGATCGAATCCTGACCGAGGCCGGGTCCGACCGTGCGTTCTTCGACGACCGTGAGCGGCGCCGGCAGTGCGCCCGCGCGCAGAAGAATCGCGAGATCGTTCGCCGACTGCACCGTGAAATTGCCGGAGATCTGCCCGGCGCCGCCGGGAATTGGCTCATTGATGACCGGCGCCGAGATCACCTTGTTGTCGAGCACAATCGCAAACGGCTTGCCGACATTCGCCTTGGTCACCTCGGCAAACTTGCGCGCACCGCTCGAATTGAAACGGAAATTGACGATCGGCTGGCCGTTGCGCTGATCGAAGCCCGGCTGCGCATCGACAAGATCGCCGCCGGAAACGAGCACGCGTTTGTCGATGAGATATTTCGATCCGCCTTCCCCGTCGAGAATTTCCGAATCGGCCGGCGGGTGCGACGCGAGCGCCTGCTCGGGAGTCATCGACAGGTCGACCATGCGAAAATCGAGCTTCGCCGTCTTGCCGATAATCTCTTTCAGCCGCGAGGGATCCTGCAGACCGGGTACCTGCACAAGAATGCGGCTGGCGCCCTGGCGCTGAATGATGGGCTCGACCAGGCCAAGTTCGTTGACGCGGCGCTCGATGATCTGGATCGATTGATCGACCGTCTGGCGAATGCGCTCGACCAGCGCGGGCTCGGTCGGGGTCAGTGTAATCAAGCCGCCGCTTTCGGAAATATCGACACTGCGCTGCCCGGTGGATCCCATGACGCTCGCGACCGGCTGCGAAAGCTCGCGCAACTTACCCACCGCGTTTTCGACATCGCCGTCACGGGTGATACGCACCTCGACGCTGTTGCCCTTGATCGCGCGGCCGGTGAATTGGATGCGGTTCTGCCGCAGGATGCGCAGCACGTCGTCGCTGATCGCTTGCAGCTTATCCTTGCGCACCGCGTTCACATCGACCTCGAGCAAGAGGCTCGAGCCGCCTTGCAGATCAAGCCCGAGCACGATGTGGCGCTGGGCCCAGGACGGCCAGTTGCGCAGTGTGTTTTCCGAGAAGAAATTCGGCACGGCGAAAAGGCACACGATCGCTGCCGTGAGCAGGATAGCCGCCACCTTCCACCGCGAAAAAAACAACATCGATGCGATTATCCTCGTTCGGGTCGCGCCGCGCCGGCAAGCGGTTTGCCGGTCAGCTCGCGCTCTCGTCCTTCACCGGCTCGCCCTTGGCGCGCACTTCGGAGACCATCGAGCGCATTTGGCGCACGCGCACGCCGTCGGAGATCTCCACTTCGATCTGGTCGTCGTCGACGACCTTGGTGACCTTGCCGACAAGCCCACCGTTGGTCACAACGGTATCGCCGCGCCGCAGCGCTTTGACCATGGACTGATGCTGCTTCACCCTTTGCTGCTGCGGGCGCAATACCAGGAAATACATGATCACGACGATCAGGATCAGCGGCAGAAGCGACGTGATCATGCCCCCGCTATCGCCGCCGAACAGCGAGCTTTGGGCGTATGCGGGCGTGATCAGCATTGCTCCTCCGGGTCCGCTTAAGGCGACCACCGGCCACCGTCCAGGGCCGATTTTGCGCGGGAAATCGGCGCGGACTATAGCCGCCACGGGTCTAATTGCAACGCTACGGGCCCACCTTTCGACACGCTTGCGGGGGTTCCAGAGGCCCGCTAGAGCATGGTCCGCAAAGTGGAGGCCGCTTTTCCGAAAAGATCATGCTCCACTGACGTTTAGAGCGTGAATCCATCCGGAATGGCGCACGCTCCGCAAGACTTGACCGGTGGAAGCATGGCCAAAGATCGTCGAGAGGTCCGCAGCAAAGCAATGGCTCAGCGCTCAAGTGCGCCAGACAAGATATCGAGCGCCAAGCCCGGTCCTGACACGCCCGCCACCGACGATGTGCTCGAGCGGATCGCGGACGCCTTGGAGCGTCTCGCTCCGCCGCCGCCGGCAGTGCCGGATTTTGTGAGCGCGGAAGCCTTCGTCTGGCACCCGGACGGGCGGCGGCTTGCGCCGGTCGCGCGCGTCAACCGTGTCGATATGTCACTTCTCAAAGGCATTGATCGGGTTCGCGATCTTTTGGTCGAGAACACCGAGCGTTTCGCGCGCGGCCTGCCGGCGAATAATGCGCTGCTCTGGGGCGCGCGCGGCATGGGCAAGTCGTCGCTGGTGAAGGCGGCGCATGCCGCCGTCGGCGCCGCGCATCCTGCCGCCGGCTTGCGGCTCATTGAAATTCACCGCGAGGATATCGAGTCGTTGCCGGAACTGATGGCGATGCTGCGGCCGGCGCGCCAGCGCTTCATCGTGTTCTGCGACGATCTCTCCTTCGACGCCGACGACACGTCGTACAAGTCGCTTAAGACCATGCTCGAAGGCGGTATCGAGGGGCGCCCCGACAACGTGATCTTCTACGCCACGTCGAATAGGCGACACCTGTTGGCGCGGGAGATGGTCGAAAACGAACGCTCGACCGCGATCAATCCTGGCGAAGCGGTGGAGGAGAAAGTCTCGCTATCGGATCGCTTCGGCCTGTGGCTCGGCTTTCACCGCTGCAGCCAGGACGAATATCTCGCGATGGTCGAGGGCTATGTATCCCGCTACCGCATTCCGATCGCGGGCGACGAGTTACGCCGCGACGCGCTCGAATGGGCAACGACCCGCGGCGCGCGTTCGGGCCGCGTGGCCTGGCAATATGTGCAGGATTTGGCCGGGCGGCTCGGCGTGGCGCTGAGCGCCTGAGCTCGCCCTGCCCGGCTCAGACGACGCTCACATCAAGCGCCATTGAGATATTGCGAGGGATCGACCGGCGTCGCGCCCTTGCGAATTTCAAAATGCAACTGTGGCGAAGTCACGCTGCCGGTCTGGCCGGATTTCGCAATCACCTGGCCGCGCTTCACGCTATCGCCCCGCTTGACCATGATTTCGCTGGCGTGCGCATAGGCCGTGACGAAGCCGTTGCTGTGCCGAACCAGGACCAGGTTGCCGTAACCTTTGAGCTCGTTGCCCGCATAGGCAACAACGCCATCGTCCGCAGCTTTGACCGGCGTGCCCTCGGGCACCGCGAGATTGATGCCGTCGTTCTGCAAGCCGTTCGGCTTGGGACCGAAGCCGGCGATGACCCGTCCGCGCACGGGCCAGCGGAAGCCCGGCACGCTGCCGCCGGCTTCGCCGGCTTTTGCACCGCCCTCTTCGGCATCCGGAACGACAGCCGCGGCAAGCCGGGCGCTCTGCGGCGATTCCGCCGCCGCAAGTGATCCAACGGGCGGCTCATTCCGCGGCGCAGGCGCTGCGGGTGCAGCCGCTGCCGCGACGGCGGTCGATGCTCCGCCCGGTATGGTGATGCGCTCGCCGACCCTCACCATGCTGTCGGGCGCGATGTTGTTTGCTTTGGCGAGCACAAGAACCGGCTTGCCGTAGTGGCGTGCAATGCTGTGGAGGGTTTCGCCCGGAGCCACGACATGCACGCTCGCCCCGGCCGCGAGCGCATTGCGAGGCGGCCCAACCGGCGCCGGCGACGGCATCGCGGCGGCCGACGAGGCGACACGTGTCGGCGGCGCCGCGAGAGCGGTCGCCGGCCCGCGGCGACGCGGGATCACCAGATGCTGTCCTGGATGCACGCCTCCGGGACGCGTGATGTTGTTCGCTTCCATCAGCGCCGCGACCGGTACATCATAGCGGCGCGCAATCGTTTCGAGCGTCTCGCCGGGCGCCACCGTGATCGGCGTGCCGCCCTCCCAGGTAAAGCGCGGTGGCGGTGGCGGCGCCGATGGCGGCAGAGCGCCGGTGACGTCGCCGTTGCCGGGCTGATAGGAGCCCATGCCGCGGCCGCCGCCGGAAACGCCATCGCCAAGACGCGGCAAGGCGCGGCTCTCAACGCGGTTGCCAGGCTGCGGAACAGAGCCGGTGACCTCGCCGCGCGGGCGCTCGCTGTCAAACTCGGCAAAGCGGCTGGAATCGGTGCAGCCGGCCGCGCCCAGGCCCATTAACGCAACGGCAAGCACTTGCGGCCAGACGGCCGAACGACGCGACGCGCACATGATTACTCGCCCGCACGCAACCATTACCTTAGCGAGCGAATAAACCGCGTTGAGGTAAACAGGCGTTTAAGTCCTGGCCCAGGACTCTAAGAAACTCGTAAGGATCGCAATATGGTTACAATTCTCGTGCTTGCCCGGGCAGCAGCGGAACAAACCGCACTGCAATAAGGTTCTGGCGCGACAACCCCTGTACAGTTTTTGTGAGCTTGACGAGGTGCTGCGTGCCATCGCGCGGACCAAGCGGCAGCATCATCTTGCCGCCTTCGGCAAGCTGCGCGACCAGCGCTTGCGGCACCTCTTCGGCCGCCGCGGTGACGATGATGCGGTCGAACGGCGCTTGCGCCGGAACGCCGGCGAATCCGTCGCCGGCAATGATGGTGACATTGGTGAAGCCCAAGGTCTTGAGGCGCTCGCGCGCCGTGTCGGCGAGCGTCCGGTAACGCTCGACGCTGACCACGTCGCGCGCCAACCGCGAGAGCACAGCCGCCTGGTATCCCGAGCCGGTACCGACCTCGAGAACATGATGCTGCGGCTCGACCTCGAGCTGCTCGGTCATGTAGGCGACAACGTAAGGCTGGCTGATGGTCTGTCCGCAGGCGATTGGCAGCGCCTGATCCGCATAGGCGCTGTCGACGAGCTCCGTGGAGACGAAGTGCTCGCGCGGCACCTCGTCCATCGCCCGAAGCACCGCTTGATCGCTGATGCCGCGTCGGCGAAGCGCAAGCTGAAACTCCATACGTTCCACGTCGGCCGCTCTGATATCCGTCACGGCAACGCCGCTCCCCTCGCCGGCGGTTGTGTTCTAGCACTTCAGCCGGCAGCTTGTATCGAGGCTCGCAACAAAGAGTAACCGATCGGCGGAACAGATCGCACGCTCAGCGCGTTGGGAGCGTTGCACGTGTTTGTCGGTCCACTCGGCCAAAGTTCGATTGTTGCGGCAACTCGGACCGCCGAAGTAAACTCGAGTATGGGCGGGGACATGGATTCCTGGAAGAGCCAAGGCAATTCGGCGGGGCGCAAGCGCGTCCTGGTGGTCGAGGACGAACTGATGATCCGCATGTTGCTGCAAGACATGCTGGACGACCTCGGTCACACTCTCGCCGGCGAAGCCGGCCGGATCGACGAGGCGATGAGGCTGGCCAAGCAGGCCGAATTCGACGTCGCCATCCTCGACGTGAACCTCAATGGCGAGCCGATTTCGCCGGTCGTCGAAGTATTGGTGCAGCGCGGGCTGCCGTTCGTGTTCGCGACCGGGTACGGCCAGCGCGGCGTGCCGGAACCTTATCGCCGGACGCCGACGCTGCAAAAGCCGTTTCAAGCCGACGCGCTGGCGCAGGCACTGGAGGCCGCAGTCCCGCGCCGGCGGAACTAGCTGTATTGATCCAACGGCCTAATCGAACAACGCTGCGAGCTTGGTCAAATAAGGCTCATCGGTCATATCGAGCCGCAACGGCGTCACGGAAATGCAGTGCTCTTCCAGCGCCGCGATGTCGGTTCCGTTCTCGGGCGGCGTAGGCCCATACCGCCGATACGCGATCCAGTAATAAGGATTGCCGCGGCCGTCCTTGCGCTCATCGATATGCAGGCGGTCCTGCCCGTGGCGCCCCTGGGTGGAAACCGCGATCCGCTTGACTTCCTCCGGCCGGCAATCGGGAAAATTGACGTTGATCAGCACGTCACGCGGAATGCCTTCCGCGATGACGCGGCGGATGATCTCAGGCCCGTAGCGCAGGCTCGTTTCCCAAAATGGCGGGCGGCCGGTGCGGCCGGCAATCGCTTGCGAGAGCGCCAGCGACGGAACGCCGATAACTGTCCCCTCCACCGCGCCGGCGACGGTACCGGAATAGATCACATCCTCGCCGGCATTGCGGCCGCGATTGACGCCGGAGAGGACGAGATCGGGCCGCTTGCCGTTGAGCACATGGCGCGCGCCCATGATCACGCAATCGGTCGGCGTTCCGCGCACCGCAAAACGCCGCTCCGCCACTTGCCGCAGCCGCAGCGGATCGTTGAGCGAGAGCGAATGGGCGACGCCGGACTGATCGTATTCCGGCGCGATCACCCACACATCGTCGGACAGTTCGCGCGCGATCTTCTCGCACACATTCAGCCCTTCCGCGTGGATGCCGTCGTCGTTGGTGACTAAAATCCGCAAGCTGATTTCCTAATCCGTGTTTGAGCGAATAGCCAATTTGCGAATGTTTTCTGCGCTCGTCCCCGGGAAGGCGGGGACCCAGGCTGGAGTCCCGCTTGCGCGGAATGAGCGGATGGGAGGCCCTCGGCCGCCTACTAATCCCATTTCCTAATCGCTATTCCCTACTTGCCATCGCTATCTTTTTCATGCCGCCCATGTATGACAGAAGCGCATCAGGCACGGCAATCGAGCCGTCTTCCTGTTGATAGGTCTCCATCACGGCAATCAGCGCGCGGCCGACGGCGACGCCGGAGCCGTTGAGCGTAT
>DATMQV010000082.1:0-3745 GCA_035566615.1 Xanthobacteraceae bacterium | reverse complement strand
CGGAATATGGCGGCCATCTCGATGTCGCGTTTCAGGTCGACGGCTACACGACGACAAAAGCGCTGGTCGTCGCAGGCCTCGGTTACACCATCTTGCCCTATAGCGCGGTGCGCCGGGAGGCCGGCGCCGGACTAATCTCCGCGGTCCGCCTCCGTAAACCCGCTTTGCCGGCATGGACGCTGAGCGCCGCCTATCGCAAGGACCAGGGACCCGCGCGCGCCGTGACGGCGCTGCGCAACATTATCGCCGCGACGGTCGACAAATTGGCGGCGGACGGTTTCTGGGATGAGCTTGGGGGAACGCGCGGCCAAGGCAAGCGCGACCAAGCAAAGCGTAACCAGGCAAAGCGTAACCAGGCAAAGCGTGTGCAAGCATAGCTCGCATGTGAAAACCGGCATGCACGCTTGCAGCGGCGGTCAAGCTGTTCCAAACCACCGCTCAAAGCGGGTGGCATCCTGAGAATTCCGCCTTCATAGCCACTTCACGGCCACTTCATAGCCATATGTCGCGACCGGTGCCAAGGTCGCGCGATTAAAGTTCTACAAACAACCGAAGCAATCGCCGATGCTCGCACCCGGCTCGTTCGCGCTCACTTTATTGCTGTCATTTCTGACGGCGCTCGGGCCGTTGTCGATGGACATGTATCTGCCGTCGCTGCCCGACATCGCGCATTCGCTGAACGCGCCCGTGGTGCAGGTGCAATTGACCATTGCCAGTTATTTGCTCGGCTTCGGCGTCGGCCAGATCGTCTATGGGCCGACCTCGGATCGTTTCGGCCGGCGGCCGGTGCTGCTCGTCGCGATCCTGCTCTACGGTGCTGCGACGCTGATATGCGCCGCCGCGCAATCGATCGATGCGCTCATTGCGGCGCGCTTCGTGCAGGCGCTCGGCGGCGCCGGAGTCATCGTGCTGGCGCGCGCCGTCGTGCGCGACATCTATTCCGGCGCGCGCGCCGGGCGCGAATTGTCCCTGATGGGCTCGATCACGGCCTTGGCGCCGATTGTGGCGCCGACGATCGGCGGCCTGTTGCAGACCATGTTCGGCTGGCGCGCCTGTTTCGTTCTGCTGATCAGTTTCGCGGTGGTCGCCGGCGCGGCGGCGGCGCTGTTGCTGCCGGAGACCCTGCACAAGCGCACGCCCGGTCCGTTCTCGCTCGTCAGCATGGGCAAGCTTTATAAATCCGTGCTGGCGCATCGCGGCTTTCTTGCCAATCTCGGCATCATGACCACGGCCTTTATCGGCCTGTTCGCATGGATCTCGGGCGCGCCGGTGGTGATGCAGGGTGTGGTCTATGGCCTCTCGCCGCTCGCTTTCGGCGTCATCTTCGGCATGGGCGCCGCGGGCTACATGGCCGGAACGTTCATCGCTTCGCGCATCGTCATGCGCTTCGGGCTTGATCGCATGATGGGCATCGGCACCGTCATCATGGTGGGCGGCGGCCTGGTCATGATTCTGGTGGTGGCCTTCCTTGCCAATGCCGTCTGGTTCGTCGCAGCGATGACGATCTATCTCGCGGGCCTCGGCTTCGTGCTGCCATCCGCCATGGCGGGCGCGTTGACGCCGTTTCCGGATCGTGCCGGCACCGCGTCGTCGGTGATGGGCTTTATCCAGCAGACCGGCGCGGCGCTGGCGGCGGGCCTCATCGGCCTTTATCTCGGCCATTCCGCCTGGCCGGTCACGCTTGTCGTCGCAGCGATGGGTTGCCTGGCCTGCCTGATCTGGGCGCTGACGCACAAAGTGCGCGCTGCGGATCTTGTCTGAGCATGATCTTTTCCGAAAATCGGTTCCCGCCCTCGGATCAAGTCCGAGGGCAGGCTTTTTCGGGATCATGCTCTAGGCGCTGAGCTTCTCGAGGTTACTCTGCTCTGCCGATGCGCGCTGCGCGCGTTTGCGCGGCAGGCCCGGCGGAATGAGCGCGGTCGCGATCGCCGTCGGCGCGAATTTTGTCGTGCGCAGCTTATGCCAGCGCTCCTTCGCCGCCGCGATCGCGCCGGCCTGATTGGCGTAGCGATAAAGCGCGGCATGCCCGCCGCGGGCGGACTTGGCCTTGCCGTTCGAACCGAAGCGCTCGCCGGCATCCATGGCGAAATAAAGATCGAAGATCGCAGCCGCCTGGATCAGATTGCCGAGCCGGCCGATGCGGGTCTTGGCCTGGAACAGGCCTTGCGCCGAACGCTCGTAAATGTCGGTTCCGTCGTGGAAGACGAAGTTCTCGTCCGACAGGATCACCATCATGAACCACAGGTCGTTGCGGACGTCCGCGGGCAGTTCGATGAAGAAGGTCTCGAAATCTTCGACCAGCGTCTCCGCCGTGGAAGTGTCCGAGACGGACGAGTCCGACATTGACGAGTCCGGCATGGAGCGACCTCTGCAATTGCCAAATTCAGCGTTATATTCATAGGGATATAGCCAAAGGCCTGTCAACGGCCGCGGCGCGAAGCTTAAGTCCCGGCGGCATCCTGGCCGCGGCCGCATCGCGATGTTATGGAGACGCGGTCATTTAGCGCCGCCGCTCGCACTTTTTTCGGCGCAAGGACGCCTGCAAGGACACCTGCAAGGACACAAATGGCTTCCGGCAAACGTTCCGCCATCGCCCTGCGTCATGTTGAATACGAAGATCTGGGGCTGCTTGCTCAGATTTTGCGCAGCGAAGGCTGGGATGCGTCTTATCGCGAGAGCGCGAGCGACGACCTTGGCGCTCCGGCGATCGCGGCGGCCGATCTTCTCATCGTGCTCGGCGGCCCGTTCGGCGCTTATGAAACCGAAACCTATCCGTTCCTCGCGGAAGAGATCGTGATCCTGGAGCGGCGGCTCGCACAGAAGCGGCCGACGCTCGGCATCTGCCTCGGCGCTCAACTGATGGCCAGGGCGCTTGGCGCGCGCGTGTTTCCCGGACCGGTCAGTGAGGTCGGCTGGGGCCGGGTGGAATTGACCGCGCAGGGGCGGCAATCCTGCCTCCGCCCGCTCGCCGATGACAGCGCCAAGGTGGTGCATTGGCACAGCGACACCTTCGATCTGCCGCCCGGCTCGGTACGGCTCGCTTCCAACGACAATTATCAGAATCAGGCCTTTGCCTTCGGCGAGGAAGCTCTCGCCTTGCAGTTTCATCTGGAAGCCGATGCCGCTACGCTCGAAAAATGGTACGTCGGCTATGCGATAGATTTACCCCCGGGTGAGATGTCGGTGGCCGAATTCCGCGCGCAGACGAAAGACGCGGCGCCCCAAGCCGGCACGCGAGCGGCCAAGATTTTTTCCGCCTGGTTGCGGGACATAGGCAGCAACGGGACATTGCGCAGCGAGTGATCCATGACCGAGACGCGCCTGAGCATCCGCCTCGATCTGACTAGCGGCGACCGCATCGGTCCCGGCAAGATCGTGCTGCTCGAGGCGATCCGCGATACCGGCTCGATCTCGGCCGGCGCCCGCAAGGTCGGCATGTCGTATCGCCGCGCCTGGCTCCTGGTCGAGCAGATCAATGCGGCGCTGCGCGAGCCCGCGGTGACCGGCGTCACCGGCGGCCGGCGCGGTGGCGGCGCCTTGGTGACACCGGCCGGCGAGCGCCTCGTCGCAATTTATCGTTCGATCGAAAGCTCGGCGCGCAAATCGGCGGCGGGCGAGTTCCGCGCGGTGGAGAAGATCGCGCGCAAGGAGAAGCGGAAAGGTTGATCTCGAATCCTAAATGCGCTGCTCGGACACATTGCCGAACCGCGCAGCGCTATATACGCTTGAACATATCACGCTCGAT
>DATMQV010000081.1:0-17376 GCA_035566615.1 Xanthobacteraceae bacterium | reverse complement strand
CGAGTGGTCCAGTTTTGGCGCCGACCACGCCGACTTTCACAACACCGGAGTCCGCACGGGCGCCGCGCACGAATGGCGCAGCAACCGCCGTCGCCGCAGTATATTTCAGAAACTCGCGCCGTCTCATAGAATCCTCCCTGTGTGCGTGCCGATGCCGGTTAGGCTCCGTGTTTCTTGGCACGTGGCCACGATAGCGAGATCAGTATTGGTTGCACAGCCATAATTTCCAAAATCTAGCAAAGCGTTGCTGGACCACAGTAATTCGAGAAGATAATGTATTTTTGGAAATTCATTCTGCAAAGAGCAGTTACATGGATCCTATTCGCCGATTGCGGACCGACCAGGTCGGTAGTTAGCGTGGATTGGAAGGATCGACCCAACATCTTGGCGCGATAGAGCGCTTGATCAGCCGCATTAAGTAGCGCGCTGAGATCAGAAAGCTGCTCGTCCGTAATCGCACCCCCGACGCTGCAGGTTAAGCCGAATGCATGTTGTCCAAAGGTGTGCGAAGAGCCAGTGCGCCGATCGGCCGGCGCGGTACGGCGACCCGTTTAGCGAACAGCACCTTTCGGATTCGGCGGGAAGGCCGCGTCTGTGATAGTGCCGCGAAGAAGATCGAGCGCTTCCTTGAGCGCTCGGTCATCCTTTTCGTCCGGCGGCACGTAGGACTGCGAGCCCGCTTCTTCAGCGCCTTCCGCCTTGAGGTGGCCGCGGAGCGAGGCCTCGCCTTCCACATCGGTGCGCGCCTTCAGATCGGGCGGCACCTCTTGGAGCACCTTTATGTCGGGCTCGATGCCTTTCGCTTGGATTGAACGGCCAGATGGCGTGAAGTACCGGGCGGTGGTCAATCGTAAGGCGCCCTTGTCCGCCCCCATAGGGATGATGGTGCACGGAACCTTTGCCGAACGAGCGCGCGTGCCGACGAGTGTGGCGCGCTTGTCATCCTGCAGCGCACCGGCGACGATTTCCGAGGCTGACGCCGAGCCGCCATTGATCAGGACGATGACCGGCTTGCCCTTGGTCAGGTCGCCCGCGTGGGCGTTGAAACGCTGGGTCTCCTCGGCATTGCGGCCGCGGGTGGAGACGATCTCGCCCTTGTCAAGGAACGCGTCCGAGACCGAGATCGCCTGATCGAGCAGGCCGCCCGGATTGTTGCGCAGGTCGATGACGAACCCTTTGATCTTGTCGGAGCCGAGCTGGCTGGTCAGATCGCTGATCGCCTTTTTCAGGCCTTCGGTGGTCTGCTCGTTGAATTGGGTGACGCGGATATAGCCGACATCGTCGCCCTCGGTGTGGGAGCGCACCGACTTCACCCGGATCACGTCGCGCACGATCGTCACGTCGATCGGCTTGTCCTGACCCTTGCGCACGATGGTGAGCTTGATCTTGGTGTTCACCGGGCCGCGCATCTTCTCGACCGCTTGATTAAGCGTCAGGCCCTGCACCTGCTCGTCGTCGAGCTTGGTGATGATGTCGTTGGCCATCACGCCGGCCTTGGCGGCGGGCGTCTCGTCGATCGGAGCGACCACCTTCACCAGGCCGTCCTCCATCGTGACCTCGATGCCGAGCCCGCCGAATTCGCCGCGGGTCTGCACCTGCATGTCGCGGAAGCTCTTCGGATCCATATAGCTCGAATGCGGATCGAGCCCGGCGAGCATGCCGTTGATCGCGGATTCGACGAGCTTTGAGTCGTCCGGCTTCTCGACGTAGTCGGCGCGCACCCGCTCGAACACGTCGCCGAATAGATTAAGCTGGCGGTAGGTGTCGGAGGAGGCGGCCTTGGCGCTCGATCCGACCAGCACCGAATGTGGTTGCGTCGCCAACAGCGTAAGCCCGGCGCCTGCGATCGCACCCAGGAAAATAAGGGAAGTTTTGCGCATCATCCGCGAACCTTTTCGCCTTCGTTTGTTGCCCACCAGGGGCTGGGATCGATGGGAGTGCCGTCCTTCCGGAACTCCACATAGAGTACAGGTTGCTTGGACCTGGCCGCCCCGGCCGCGGATACCTGCGATCCGCCGCCCATCACCGCTACGGGTTCGCCAGTCAAAACGAACTGGCCAAGATCGACGGAGATCCGCTCCATCCCCGCTAACAAAACATGATACCCGCCACCGGCATTCAGGATCAAGAGTTGGCCATAGCTGCGAAACGGCCCAGCGTAAACGACCCAACCGTCGCAGGGAGAGGTAATCTGGGCGCCCGCATGAGCGGCGATCGATTGCCCCTTCTGGGTTCCACCGACGCCGTCGGAGCCCCCGAAGTCGCGGATTTTCGCGCCGTTAACCGGCTGCTGCAAATGCCCGCGCATGGCGGCGAAAGTGACCGCCGGTGCAAGCCGGCCCGGATCCTTGAGCGCCGCGAGCGCGGGGCGGGTTGCGTCCTCTTCGATCGAGCGAGCCTCGGCATGCGCGTTGCGGGTCGCCGGATCGAGCGCTGATTCGAGCTTGGCGATGAGGTCCTTGAGGTTGTCGGCCTGGCGGGCGAGCTCGGCGGCGCGTGCGCGCTCGGCTTCGAGCGCCTCTTCGGTCCGCGATTGCTTCTTCTGGCGTTCGTCGATCAACAAATTCATGCGCAGCTGTTCGCGCCCGAACACATCGCGATCGTGCGCCAGGTGCTCGTTCTCGCTGACGATCGCCTTGCGCACGGTGAGGAGGTCGGCAAGGTCGCCGGAAATCGCATCGGCTTGGCTGCGCATGTCCGGAAGAATGGCGCCGAGCGTAATCGCGGTACGCACGGCTTTCAGCGCGTCCTCCGGCTGCACCAAAAGCGCAGGCGGTGGCTGGTGGCCGGCGCGCTGAAGCGCGGCCAAGATTTCCACGATGGCGCTACGGCGTTCGTCGAGCGATTTGCGCAGAGCGGTCTCCTGCGCGTCGAGCGGTTTAAGCCGCCCGCGTGTCGCGTCGATGCTCGCCTCAACATCGCGCACGCGCGCGGCGGTATCGATCAGTTGCTGGTTGAGCGTGCGGCGATCCTCGCCGATCGTCTCGATCTCGCGCCGAAGCTTGGCCTGATTTTCGGCCGACACCCGCTCGTCGGCGCGGATCGCATCGAGTTCCTGATCGCGCTGCTTGATGGCTTCGGCATCGGCCTGCCGCGGAGCCGAGGGCGTGGCCGGGGCTTGCATCGCCGCCGGGGCGCCCGGTGCCTGGCGGGCGGGGGCTGGCTGCGCGCCAGCGGGGACCTGCGCGGGCGCATTCTGCGCCAGGACGCCGGTGCAGGGCAGTACCAGCGTCAATACCGGGCCGAGCACGAGGCGCGGATCGGAGCGACGCGAGCGGCGGCAGGGAATCATGCGATCCAAGGGTAGGCGCCAACCTCAAGAAAACAAGACAAAGCAGTCGCCATGCGTCCGGAATAGGACGCAATGCGCCCATTTCCGTCACGAAAGGGTGAATGCAAAGGATGAGCCAGAATTTGAGAGCAATTAAGGCCGACCAGTGTCGTGCCGGGAAATTGAGGTTCCTCGGATCAAGGAGAAAACGCGCCAAGGGATGTCGAATCGGAAAACCGCACTGAAATCATAAATTTGCTCGCGGCGCGTTGATTCCGGAGTCCTTGCGACGGTCGAAATCAAAACACGAGAGGCCGTCAGGCCCGATGGTAAGGATGACCGGAAAGTATCGTGGCGGCGCGGTAGACCTGCTCGAGCAGCATGATCCGCACCAATTGATGCGGCCAGGTCGCCTTGCCGAAGGCGATCCGCAGCTTGGCGCGCTCGATCAGGCTTGGAGCGAGCCCGTCGGCGCCACCGACGATGAAGCATACCGCCGCGCGATCCTCCGCCCGCCACTCGCGCAAGAGGCCGGCGAGCGCCGCGCTATCGAGATTTTCGCCGCGGCCGTCGAGAACGATGACGACGGCGCCATCCGGGATGATGTTGGCGATCGCGATCGATTCCTCGACCCGCCGCCGCCCGGCGTCCTGGGCACGGCTCTCGCGAATTTCGATGACTTCGATCTCGCGAAGACCGAACGCGCGCCCGGTCGCCTCTGCGCGCTTCCTATAAGACGCGGCGAGTTCCCGCTCGGGGCCTTGCTTGAGGCGGCCGACCGCCGCGATCACAACACGCATGGGTGAGACTGCTGCTGATGCGAAGCAAATAAGCTCGCGGGCGTAACGCTGTTGCGGCGCGCCGCCCATCCCCGCAAAAGGCGGAGAACCGCGCGCTCGCCGACATGCCGCGCCTCCGCTTCGTCTCCGCCGCAGCTACCCCGACGCGGCCGGGGGCGGGAGCAAGCGGGAAAGACTAGCTCGCGCGTTGCGCCGGCCGGTTGCCCATCCACATCTTCTCGAGATTGTAGAAGGCCCGAACCTCGGGGCGGAAGACGTGAACGATGACATCGCCCGCGTCGATCAGCACCCAGTCGCAATGCGGAACACCCTCGACCCGCGCGGCAACGCCGGCCTTGTGCAAATCCTCAACGATCCTGTCGGCGACCGAGCCGACATGACGTTGCGAGCGGCCCGACGACACGACCATGTAATCGCCGACCGAAGATTTATCCCGCAGATCGATGGTGAGGGTGTCCTCCGCCTTCATATCGTCGAGGCGGGTGAGGACCATACGAAGGATCTCCTCGGCGTCAGGACGCATTCTGGAGACCGGCTCGGGCGCGCGACGTTCGGCCCGAAGAGTTACAGGTGTGGACAGGGGTCCTTATCCTTTCGCTCCATTTTTCGGCTCCGCATCGAATCCGGAACCGACACTAAGATAGGCATGCGCAGTTAACAGTTTCAACTGCCTCGCCGTCATCTTGTTGCAATCAATTACCGGCTGCTAGTTGTCGTGGCTGGGCCCGCGCCGCCCGCAGCGCCGTCGAAGAAAGCGGCGATTTCAGGCCATGCAAATAAATCCAGGCCGGCGGCTTTCGTTCCGGCAAGGCCCGTGCCGCCGTCTCCGGCAAACGCGCATAGGCGAACGCCTGACCGGCGATGCCGGCCGAAGCGTAAAGGCTCGGCCCGAGCCGGTCGACGACCGCGATCGGCACCAGCCTGGCGATCTCGCGCCAGCGCTGCCAGCGGTGGAAGCTGCGCAGATTGTCCGCGCCCATGATCCAAACAAAACGCACCTGCGGGCAGCGCCTGACCAGATAGCTCACCGTTTCATACGTGTAGCGCGTGCCGATCCGGGCTTCGATATCGGTAACATCGATGCGCGGATCGTCGGCAAGCGCGCGGGCGGCGACGACGCGCGCCTCGAGCGGCGCCAGCCCGCGCGTGTCTTTCAACGGATTGCCGGGCGTCACCAGCCACCAGACGCGATCGAGACCGATCCGCTTCATCGCCAAAAGGCAGGCGCCGCGATGCGCCGCGTGCGGCGGATCGAACGTGCCGCCGAACAGCCCGATGCGCAGGCCGGGCGCATGCGGCGGCAGCACGGGGCGGTGGAGTTGATGCGTGTTTGCTATGCCAGCGGCACGCGGAGGCGGGAACTCACAATTCATGGCCGTCTGAAACAACCCCTCCCCCGCACTTTCGCCTGTCGCCGCTTCTTCCGAGCAACGCAGGCGGAGCAAAAAAACATTATGGCCGCGTTTGACCGTTACCGCGAATCCGGTATTTGAAACTCGTTAATTGCTCGACACCGACCGGCCCGCGCGCGTGCAAGCGCCCGGTCGCAATACCGATCTCGCCGCCAAAACCAAATTCGCCGCCGTCGGCGAACTGCGTCGACGCATTGTGCACCACGATCGCCGAATCCACTTCGCGCAAGAATTTTTCCGCCGCAGCGCGATCCTCGGTGACGATCGCGTCGGTGTGATGCGAGCCGTGGCGCTCGATGTGCGCGATCGCTTCGTCCACGCCGTCGACCACGCCGGCGGTAATGATCGCATCGAGATATTCGGTGCTCCAATCCGCCGCACTCGCCGGCTTCACCCGGCTGTCGGCGGCACGCACCGCCTCATCGCCGCGCACCTCGCAGCCGGCATCGATCAGCATGGCGATCAGCGGCTTGAGCAATTTGCCGGCGCCGGCGCGATCGACCAGCAAAGTCTCGGCGGCCCCGCACACCCCGGTGCGGCGCATCTTCGCATTGAGCACGATAGACTTCGCCATGGCGACCTTGGCGGCGCCGTCCACATAGACGTGACACACGCCTTCGAGATGTGCGAACACCGGGATACGTGCTTCGGTCTGGACGCGTTCGACCAAGCTCTTGCCGCCGCGCGGCACGAGCACGTCGATGGCGCCGCCGAGCCCCGCGAGCATCATGCCCACGGCGGCGCGCTCGCGCGTCGGCACGAGCGAAATGGCGGCGGCCGGCAAGTCGGCTTCGGCCAGCCCTTCGACCAGGGCGGCATGGATAGCTTTCGTCGAGCGGAAGCTGTCAGAGCCGCCGCGCAGGATCACAGCGTTGCCGGCCTTCAGGCACAACACGCCGGCGTCGGCGGTCACGTTGGGCCGACTTTCGTAGATCACTCCGACAACCCCGAGCGGGACGCGGATGCGCTCGATGCGCATACCGTTGGGGCGCCGCCAGGAGGTCAAGACCGTCCCGACCGGATCCTTGAGCTTGCGCACGACATCGATGCCGGCCGCCATCGCCTCGACCCGCTTGGCATCGAGCGTCAGGCGATCGAGAAAGGCCGAGGCAACGCCCGCGGATTTAGCCTCGGCGACATCCTCCGTATTGGCGGCCAGGATCGCCGCGCGCGAGGCGCGGATCGCCGCCGCCATGGCGGCGAGCGCGCGGTTTTTGCGCGCCGGCGCCGCAACGGCGAGCACACGCGCGGCGGCACGAGCGTTCCGGCCGATCTCCAGCATGGCCGTTTCAAGCGCGCCGGTATTTGCTACCGCTTTGAGCGGGGCGTTCATGGCCTTGATCCGTCTTGCGTTACGGTTTCCTACCATGTTCAGCGCGGCACTGCGAGGCAGCTTCCCGCAACCGGCTTGTCCACATCGCTCCACAGCTATTCGCGATCCGGTCATAGAAAACGCGGAACCTGTCTGACGCGAGAGAGTTACGCCCTGGTTCTTCAGGAGGGTTACGATGAGTGTACCGTCGTGTCATATGGTAAGCCGCTTGCCCGAGCGACTCCCGGTTGGAGCCACTTATGTTGTCGAAGGGTTTGGCGGCGAGGAAGGGAATTTTCGCGTTATCGCCCGCTATATTGTGTTACCTGGCGGACATCGGATTAATGTCCCCGCCGATCTTTCAAGCCCGCCGGCGCCGCGTGCGGCGGCCTTCCGGCGGCGGGCCAGCACCAAAAAATCTCAGCCCAAACCCCACGCTGCGAGCGGCGGCAAAAAAATCGCGGCGCGGCGAGGAACCGGTTAACCGGCCACGCGTTGACGGTGTAGCGCCGGGCGAAGCCCCCCAGCCCCTCACCCTCAATCACCCGGCGTTGAGCCCCGGCTGCGACAAGCGGCCGGGGTTCTCTCTTTTTTGGATCGCGCCAGAGGACTCCGCTGGCCTATTCAGGGCTGACGGCTAAATCGTCGCGGTGAACCATCTCGGCGCGACCGCTGAAGCCGAGAATGCCCGGAATGTCGGCTGACGAACGCCCGCGGATTTTGAGCGCATCCTCGACGTCATAGGCAACCAGGCCGCGGCCGATTTCGGCACCGCCTGGGCCGCGGATAATCACAGCGTCGCCGCGCGCAAAGCTGCCCTCGATGGCGACCACCCCGGCCGGCAGAAGGCTTTTGCCCCGGCGCAAGGCCGCCACCGCGCCGGCATCGATCACAAGCGTCCCTTTCGGTTCGAGCGCACCCGCAATCCATTTTTTCCGGGCCGTAACCGGATTGGCCGGGGTCAAGAACCAGGTGCAGCGCGCGCCTTCGGTGATGGCGCGCAGCGGGTGCTCGACGACGCCGGAGGCAATGACCATGTGGGTTCCGGCATTGGTCGCGATCCGCCCCGCCTCGATCTTGGTCTGCATGCCGCCGCGCGAGAGCTCGGAGCCGGCCGCGCCGGCCATTGCCTCGATCTCGGCGGTGATGCGCGGTACGCAGGGTATGTGCCGGGCGCCGGCATCGCTTTCGGGCGGCGCGTCGTAGAGGCCGTCGATATCCGACAGGAGCACCAACAGATCGGCACTCATCATGGTGGCGACGCGGGCGCCCAGCCGGTCGTTGTCGCCATAGCGGATCTCGTTGGTGGCGACGGTGTCGTTCTCGTTGATGACCGGGATGGCGCGCCATTGCAGCAGCGTGTCGATGGTCGAGCGCGCATTCAGATAGCGCCGCCGCTCCTCGGTGTCGCCCAGCGTGACCAGAACCTGGCCGGCAATGATGCCGTGCTGGGAGAGTGCTTCGGTCCAGGTGCGCGCCAGTGCAATTTGGCCGACCGCCGCCGCTGCCTGGCTATCTTCGAGCTTGATGGGACCTGCGGGCAGCTTGAGCACGGCGCGCCCGAGCGCAATCGCGCCGGAGGAGACGACTAGGACATCCCGCCTGTCGCGGTGGAACTCAGCCAAGTCGGCGGTCAACGACGCAAGCCACGATTCGCGCAGCCGTCCGGCGCGGCGATCGACAAGCAAGGATGAGCCGACCTTCACGACAACGCGGCGGAAGTCGGCGAGCGCAGGAATTTTCATGGCCGAGTACAGGAGCTTCAAATCGGCGGCGCGAGCGGAGCGGACGCCTGCTACAGCTCCGCTTCGTGCTCCAACT
This sequence comes from Xanthobacteraceae bacterium, assembly GCA_035566615.1. GTDB lineage: Bacteria > Pseudomonadota > Alphaproteobacteria > Rhizobiales > Xanthobacteraceae > BOG-931. The sequence goes on along the minus strand of DATMQV010000081.1, from coordinate 8,760 downwards.
GCGCCTTGTTCTCAAGGCAATAATAACCGGACAGACGGCTGACCAGCTTGCGCCGTTTCCAATCGTTAAGAATGCGACTGACATTCTCGCGGGCGATGCCCGCCATGGCGGCGATATCGCTTTGACCGATTTTCTGGCGAATGACGACGCGGCCCGAGCCGACATCCTGGCCGAAATGGTCCGCGAGCTCGAGCAACGTCGACGCTACCCGGCCCTTGAGCGGCAGGAAGCTTCCGGCGGCGATGACGGTATCGGTTTCGCGCAAGCGCGTCGCGAGCAGCGTCACCAGGGACTTGTAGATTTCCGGCCGCCTTTGCGCGAACGCCTCAAAGGAGGGGCGGCTGAGAAAGCTCAAGGCCGAATCGCGCACCGCCACCACCGCGGCCGAACGCGGCAGCCCGTCGATCATCGACAATTCGCCGACGATGGAGCCGGAACCCATGAAAGCCAAAATGCGCTCGGTGCCCGAGCGCGACATCATGCTGACTTTCAGCAAGCCCTCATCGATTCGATAGCAGCCGTCGCCCGGATCGCTGGCGAGGAAAAGCACCTCGTCGGCCTTAAGCCGTACCGGCTTGGCACCCGCAAACAGATCTGTCGCTAAATGTCCGGGCAACCCCGATAGCAGGCTTGGACCCGGCCGGGCTGTTTTGAGCATAAGCCCTGACCCCCTTCGGCTCAGCCGCCCGCACAAAAGCATGAGCAGCCAAGGCCCGCAATAAGAAGGCTCGCGATAAAAAGTCTCGCAATAAAAAGCCCGCCCGGGCGTTGGCCGGGCGGGCTCAGTCGACCCTCGAGGGGTCATGGGTGGGGGTTGGGGACCGAGTTCCACCCCTTGAGTTCGCCGCCGGCCGTCGGGGGGGTCGGGGGGATGCGCGGCTCAGCGCGGCGAACCAAGTCAGTTGTTAATTGAAGATTACCGAGGTGGAGGGGTTGGTGAAGTGACCGCCATCACACAAGTGCAGTTTTGCGCAAACTGCTGATCTGCAAAAGATTTTGGACAAACGCCCTTTTGAATAATTGAGATAGCCGGCAGATCAAGAGGCGCGCACCTTCACGCCGGCGCGCTTTTCCACCGGCAGAATGACAGCCGAAATGTCGGCCTCAGCTCCGCATTCGTCGCATGCGGCCTGGAAGAGCCGAGCGACCGCCTCGATCACATCCGTCGGCACGCCGAGCGATTCGCGTTCGGCGAGAAAAAGCTTCACATCCTTGAGCATCAGGCCCGCGGCAAAGCCGAGATCGAACGTGCCGGGCAAAATGGCCTTGGTGAATTTGTCTTCAGTCGCCGTGTTGCGCCCGGTGCCGGCATTGATGACCTCGAGCATCTGGCGCGGATCGAGCCCGGCCTTGACGCCGGTCACCATCGCTTCGGCCGTTGCCGCCATCGCGGCCGCCGACAACACATTGTTGACGAGCTTCATGGTCTGGCCGAGACCCGGCCGCTCGCCGAGAACAAAATTCCTGCCGATCACTTTCAGCGCCGGCTCAACCGCAGCGACATCCGCGCCCGGCCCGGAGACCATCACGGCGAGCGTGCCCTTCTCCGCGCCGCGCACGCCGCCGCTTACCGGGCTGTCGATCTGCACGATGTTGCGCGCGCGTAGCATGTCGAAAATGCGCTGCGCCATCACGGCGCCGGTCGTCGATAGATCGACGAAGCGGCGTACCCTCTTGCCCTCGATCACGCCGCTTGGGCCGGTCGCGACGTTAAACACCACGTCCGGCGTCGGCAGGCTCGCCATCACGATTTCGGCGGCATCGGCGACTTCGGCCGGCGAGCGCGCGGCAATCGCGCCGAGCGCGGCGAGATTGCCGATCGCTTCCTGGCGCGTGTCGTAGACGACGACTTTGTGTCCGGCCTCGAGCAGCCGGCGCGCCATGTGCGCACCCATGTTGCCGAGACCGATGAAACCGATGTCCATGAGGCACTCCTCCTTCTCTCAAGTTTTTCGTCGTCATGCCCGGCCATAGCCGTTCGAAGAACGGCGTCGCTTCGCTCGCCTATGCGCCGGGCATCCCGACATTTGAAACGCCGCGCCCACGGATCGAGATGGCTAGGACAAACCCCGGCCATGACGAACTGTTAGGACATGAATTCCGCCCGCACCTTGTCGGTGTGCTCGCCGAGCGCCGGTACCGCACCATAGCGGCGCGACGTCGACGTGTGCACTTCCGCCGGCGCCGGATACGAGATCGGGCCGTGTGGCGTGCCGATCGTAATGCGGCGCAGATGCGGATGATGCGCGAGCTCGGCGGGCGTGTTGATCTTCGCAAAGGCGATGTCAGCGGCGGCGAGCTTTTGCGCGACCTGCGCGGCGTCGAGCGTGGCGAATTTGGCGGCGACTTTTCCGTCGGTTTCGGCGCGCCGTTTCATGCGTTCGATGTTGGTGGCGAAGGCCGGATCGGCGGCGAGCGCCGGATCGTCGAGCACCTCCTTTGCCAGCACACGCCATTCGCGATCGTTCTGGACGCAGATGAGAACGTCGACGCCGTCGCGGCTCTCGAACGCGCCGTAAGGCGCAATCGAAGTGTGCGCGAGACCCATGCGTTGCGGCGGCTTGCCGCCCTCAAATTGCAACAACGGCACGGCCATCCAATCGGCCATGGCGTCGAACATGGACACCGAAAGCTCGGCGCCTTCGCCGGTGCGCGCGCGCCCGATCAATGCTTCGAGGATCGATTGATAAGCATTCAAGCCGGTCGTGATATCGACCACGGATACCCCGACGCGCGCCGGCTCGTTCGTGCCGGTGATCGAGGCAAGACCGGACTCCGCCTGGATCAAAAGGTCGTAAGCCTTGCGCGCGGCATAGGGACCCGTCTCGCCGAAGCCGGAAATGCTGCAGCAGATCAGTCGCGGAAATTCGCGCCGCAGCTCCGCAATCGGGAAGCCCAGCTTTTCAATCGCGCCTGGTTTCAGATTCTGCACGAACACATCGGCGCGTTTGAGCGTGGCGGCCAAGAGCGCCCGGTCGGCGGCCGTGGTGAGATCGAGCACGACCGATTCCTTGCCGCGATTGAGCCAGACGAAATAGCTGCACTCGCCGTGCGCAAGCGTATCGTAGGTGCGTGCGAAATCGCCTTCGGGCCGTTCGATCTTGATGACCCGCGCGCCGGCATCCGCCAGCTTGCAACTGCACATGGGCGCGGCGACCGCTTGTTCGAGCGAGACGACGAGCAATCCGGAAAGGGGAAGAGTCATGACGCCCTCTAATAGGATCGCGGCAGCCCCAAAACGTGCTCGGCGATGTACGACAGAATAAGATTGGTCGAGATCGGCGCCACTGTGTAGAGCCTGGTCTCACGAAACTTGCGCTCGATGTCGAACTCCTCGGCAAAGCCGAAGCCGCCATGAGTCTGCACGCACATGTCGGCCGCCGCCCATGAGGCTTCGGCGGCGAGGTGCTTGGCCATATTCGCCTCCGCGCCGCAATCCTTGCCCGCTTCATAGAGCGCTGCCGCCTCGCGGACCATCAGTTCGGCGGCACGCATGCCGATATAGGCGCGCGCGATAGGGAACTGGACGCCCTGGTTCTGCCCGATCGGCCGGCCGAAGACGACGCGATCGCGCGCATAGGACGCCGCCTTGTCGATGAACCATTTGGCGTCGCCGATGCATTCGGCGGCGATCAGGATGCGTTCGGCGTTCATGCCGGAAAGAATGTAGCGAAAGCCTTCGCCTTCGTTGCCGATCAGATTCTCCACCGGCACCCGCATGTTCTCGAAGAACACTTCGGTGGTGGCGTGATTCATCATGGTGCGGATCGGGCGGATGGTCAGCCCGTTATTTTTCACCTGCCGCATATCGACCAGGAACACCGAGAGGCCGGCGGTGCGCGACTTCGCCTGCTCGCGCGGCGTGGTGCGCGCCAGCAGCAGCATGAGATCGGAATGCTCTGCGCGCGAGGTCCAGATCTTCTGGCCGTTGACCACATAATGATCGCCGTCGCGGACGGCGATGGTGCGCAAGCTGAGCGTATCGGTGCCCGACGTCGGCTCGGTCACACCGAATGCCTGCAGGCGCAATTCGCCGAGCGCGATGCCGGGCAGATAGCGCTCCTTCTGCGCGGCGCTGCCATGGCGAAGAAGGGTGCCCATCGTGTACATCTGCGCATGACAGGGCGCGCCGTTGCAGCCGGAGGCCTGGATTTCCTCCATGATGGCGGCGGCCGCGGTCATGGTCAGTCCGCTGCCACCGTATTGTTCCGGTATAAGAGCAGCGAGAAAGCCAGCTTTGGTCAGCGCCGCGACGAACTCGGTCGGATAGGCGCGCTCGCGATCGAGCCGCCGCCAATATTCGCCGGGAAAATCGGCGCACAATGCCCGCACCGCTTCGCGGATCGGGGCGAGATCGGCTGCGTCAGTCATGGGCGTACCTCGGCGCGGCCGTTGTTGATGGCGATGACATCGCGTTCCACCACGCGGGCGCGAAAGCTGACGATATCGCCTTCGCGCCACATCTCGGTGCGGATGGTCTCGCCCGGGAAGACCGGTGCGGAAAAGCGGCAGGCAAACGACGCAAGCCGCGCCGGATCGTAGCCGCACATGGTTTTGAGGAGCGCGTGACCGGACACGCCGAACGTGCCGAGCCCGTGCAAAATCGGGCGCGGGAAGCCAGCAGCCTTCGCAAAGGCGGGCTCGGCATGCAGCGGATTGTAGTCGCCGCTGAGCCGATAGATCAGCGCCATTTCCGGGCGCGTGCCAAGATCGCAGACCTCATCGGGCGCGCGCGCCGGAATGGCATGCGGCGGCGGCGCCTCGCGCGGCGGCCCGCCGAAGCCGCCGTCGCCGCGGCAGAAGATCGTCTGCGTCACGGCCCCGATCTGGTCGCCGGTCGCTTTGTCTGTGATGCTTCGCTCGAGCAACAAGAGCGCGCCCTTGCCCGGCCCCTTGTCGATCACCTCAACGATCCGCGTGCGCCCGATCACCGCATCCTGGCCTTTCAGCGGACGCCGCAGCGTGAAGCCCTGCTCGCCGTTGACCACCATCAGCCAGTCGATCCCGGTATTCGGGTTGCGCGCGAGCGCCGTGCTGTGCCCGATGACCGTCGCCATGGTCGGCAACACTTTGAGGTTCTTTTCACAGACAAAAGCGAGCTCGTCATCGTTCGTCGGATCATGGCCCAGCCCGACGCCGAGCGCATAGAGCATGCAGTCCTTGGCCTCGTAGACCTGCACGACCGGCTCGATCTCGAGCGCCATCAGCTTGTCGTAGACGATGGTCATTTCACCTTCCGCAATCCGTCGTCATGACGGCGAGGCGCAGCGCCCCCTTCCACCGCCCGGGCGAGCGGTCCCCTCCCTGCTTCGCGGGAAGGGTATTTCAGCCCCACACTTCCTCGGCAAGCTCGACGATCATGCGCAGCTTCGCCCATAGTTCGTCCTCGGCAAGGATATTGCCTTCCTCGGTGGAGGCGAAGCCGCATTGCGGCAACAGGCAGAGCCGGTCGAGGCTGGTGAATTTCGTTGCCTCGTCGATGCGGCGCTTGATGGCATCCTTCGATTCGAGCCCACCGGTTTTGGTGGTCACGAGGCCCAACACCGCGATGCGATCCGCCGGCAGCTTCTTCAACGGGTCGAAGCCGCCGGCGCGCGCAGTGTCGTATTCCATGAAATAGCCGTGCACCTTGATGCGGTCGAACAGGATCTCCTGCATGGCGTCGTAGCCGCCGGTGCCCATGAAGGTCGATTTGTAGTTGCCGCGGCACAGATGCATGGTGACGGTCATGTCGGGCGGAATGTCGGTGACCGCGGCGTTGATGAGATCCGCATAGGCGACGGCGAGATAGTCAGGATCGTCGCCGCGGTCTTTCATCTGCTGGCGGTATTTCGGATCGCACAGCATGGCGATGAAGACTTCATCGAGCTGCAGGTAGCGGCAGCCTGCATCCGCGAAGGCCCGGACGGCTTTTCGGTAGGCGTGGCCGAGATCATGGAAGAACTCGTCCAGTGTCGGATAGATCGCCTTGTTGATCGGCGTCGGCATCGGGCGGCCGTAGATCGCCGACGGCGCCGGGATGGTCATTTTCGGCGTCTGCTTGGTGTGGGCTTTCAGGAACTTGAAGTGGTCCAGCATCGGATGGCCGGAAAAGCCGAGCTTGCCGGTGACGCGCGTTCCCTCATTGCGGGTGGTCACCGCCGCAAAGGCGATGCCTCCATCCATGACATGCCGTTCGACGCCGTCGAGACCCCAGAGGAAATCGAGGTGCCACCAGGAGCGGCGGAATTCGCCATCGGTGATCGCGTGCAGCCCGACCGCTTCCTGCTTCTTGATGATCGTCTCGATTTCGCGATCTTCGACCTCGCGCAGCGCAGCGGCCGAGATCTCCTCCTTGGCGTGGCGCTCGCGCGCCGCCCTCAGCGCGGCCGGGCGCAACAGGCTGCCGACGTGATCGGCGCGGAAGGGCGGCTTGGTGCGTTCGGTCATGACTTCGTTCCTCGATCAACCTCTCCCCGCTGGCGGGAGTTCATCCCCACACCTCCTCGGCGATCTCGACGATCGTGCGCAGCTTCGCCCATTGCTCGCTTTCGGACAAAACATTTCCCTCCTCGGTCGAGGCAAAGCCGCATTGCGGCGAGAGACAAAGCTGATCGAGCGAAATGTATTTCGCGGCTTGATCGATCCGCCGCTTGATCTCGTCGCGGCTTTCGGGCGTGCCGGATTTGCTGGTGACGAGCCCAAGCACGACCGTCTTGTCCTTCGGCACCAAACGCAGCGGCTCGAAACCGCCGGCGCGCTCGGTATCGTATTCCATGAAATAGCCGTGCACCTTGATCTTGTTGAACAGGCTTTCGGCAACCGGCTCGTAGCCGCCGGCGGCGACAAAGCTCGAGCGAAAATTGCCGCGACACAGATGCATGGTGATGGTCATGTCGTCCGGAATATCGGCCATCGCCGCATTGATCATGCCGGCATAGATGTCGGGCAGCCCCGCCGGATCTTCGCCGCGCGCCTTGATGTGCTCACGCAAAGTGGGGTCGCACAAATAGGCGAGATTGACCTCGTCGAGCTGCAGGTAGCGGCAGCCGGCGTCGGCGAACGCGCGCAGCACTTTGCAGTAGGATTGGCCGAGATCGCTATAAAACTCGTCCATCACCGGATAGATGGTCTCCGGCACGGCATCGCGGCCGTAGCGGAAATGCAGCGACGACGGCGAGGGAATGGTCATCTTCGCCGTCTGTCCGGTGTGGTTCATCAGAAACTGGAAATCGTCGATCATCGGATGGGGCTTGTAGCCGCCGAGCTTGCCGATGACGCGCAACAAGATCGAGCGCGGCTGCGGACCCTGTGCGTTGAACTTGATCTTGCGCTCGCCCTCATAGGATTCGACGCCGGCGAGCCGCTCCAGGAAATCGTAGTTCCAGGACACGCGACGAAATTCACCGTCGGTAATCGACTTCAGCCCGACTTCCTCTTGGCGCCGGATAACCTTCTCGATCTCGCGATCCTCGACCGCCTTGAGCGCTTCGGCGGAAATTTCGCCAAGCGCGCGCCTGGCGCGCGCCTCTTTCAGCGGCCCCGGCCGCAGCAGGCTGCCGACATGATCGGCACGATAGGGAGGTTTGGGACGTTCAGACACGGCTTCCAATCCTTGCACGTCACGGCCGCTTTTCGCAGCCGTCTCAACAATTGCTCCACTGCCCGCTCATGCGAGATCACCGCACGGCGCCCGACGCGCCGCTTATGACGAATGCTCTATCTGCCCCACACTTCCTCTGCGATCTCGGCCACGAGGCGAAGCTTCGCCCATTGCTCCTCCTCGGAAAGAACATTGCCTTCCTCGGTCGAGGCAAAGCCGCATTGCGGCGACAGACAGAGCTGATCGAACGCGACATATTTGGCCGCCTCGTCGAGGCGACGCTTGATGTCGTCTTTCTTTTCCAGCGCGCCGCTCTTCGACGTGACGAGGCCGAGCACGAGCTGCTTGTTGCCCTTCGGGAAATATCGCAGCGGCTCGAAACCGCCGGCGCGACCGGTGTCGTATTCGAGGAAATAGCCGTCGAGCCCGGTATGACCGAGCAGGTGCTCGGCGACGAATTCGTAGCCGCCCGAGGCGATAAAGGTGGAGCGGAAATTGCCACGGCAGGAATGCATGGTGATGGCCATGTCCGCCGGCCGGCCTTCGAGCGCCGCGTTGGTCAGGCGCGCATAGCGCTGCGGCAATGTTTCGGGCTCGTCGCCACGCTCCTTGGAGTGCACGCGCTCGCTCGGATCGCAGGCCATCGCCCAGGCAGTGTCGTCGAGCTGCAAATAGCGGCAGCCGGCGTCGTAGAAGGCGCGGATCGCCGCCCGATAAGCTTTGGCGACATCGTCAAAGAACGCGTCCAGATCGGGATAGATGTCTTTGCTGATGGCGGCACGGCCTTGCCGGAAGTGCAGCGTGCTCGGCGCCGGTATCGTCATTTTCGGCATGACGCGCGTGTGCGCCTTCAGAAACTTGAAATGCTCCAGCATCGGATGACCGGAGAAACCGATCTTGCCGTCGATCTTGAGCGCGTGCGCCTTGGTCTGCACGCCGTGAAACTGGATGCCGTGGTCGGTGAGGTAGAACTTCACGCCGTCGAGGCCGCGAAAGAAATCAAAATGCCACCAGGTACGGCGAAACTCGCCGTCGGTGGCGAGTTTCAGCCCGATCTCCTCTTGCTTCTTGATCGCCCGTTCGATCTCGCGGTCTTCGATGGCGCGCAGTGCTTCGGCAGTGATCTCGTTGCGCTCGCGTTTGGCGCGCGCCTCTTTCAGCGCCGGCGGCCGCAGCAG
>DATMQV010000080.1:0-33614 GCA_035566615.1 Xanthobacteraceae bacterium | reverse complement strand
GAGCTACGCTTTTGTGATGAACCCGTCAGAACCTTGCGCGAACGTTTTGCCCGCCGTTTGCCCAAACCGGCGAGGCAAGTGGGCACGGTTCGGGGTTCGTTCGGGCCGATCGAGGCCGGAACGTCATCACCGGAACAGCGGCCTTGATGCTGATTTTTCGGGAGTTTCTTTGGAGCGGGCGAAGGGATTCGAACCCTCGACCCCAACCTTGGCAAGGTTGTGCTCTACCCCTGAGCTACACCCGCATCCGTAAGGAGGGTAAGCGGCAGGCCAGTAGGCCACCGCACCGAAAGACGTAGGCCAAAGCGCGGCTTTTTGCAACCGCCTCGGCTGCACGCGCCGGCAACCGCACGAAATGCCTAGAAATGCCCGGTATTAACTCGCCAGCGCCCAGAATGCAGACCGGCGCATCCCGTATTGCCCATTACCAGGCCCGGGACGATATTTTCCGAGCCAGGCTTTTCCGTTTGGACCGATCGTGTTCTATACCGCGTGCCCATGCTCTGCGCCTCGCCTGACGACCTTTTCGCCTATTTGGATAGCCTCGGTATCGCCCACCGGACGGTGACGCATGCGCCGGTATTCACGGTGGAAGAATCCCGCGGGCTCATGAGCCGCGTGCCGGGCGTGCATAGCAAGAATCTGTTCCTCCGCGACAAGAAGGGAACGCTGTTCCTCATTGTCGCGTCGGAGGACGCGGCGATCGAACTCAAATCCCTGCACCGCGTGCTTGGCGCGTCCGGCCGGTTCTCGTTCGGCTCGGCCGATCTCCTGCGCGAAACGCTCGGCGTGGAGCCTGGTTCGGTCACCCCGTTCGCGGCGATCAACGACAAGGCCGGCCGAGTAACGGTCGTGCTCGATGCCGCGATGATGGCGCACGCGGTGCTGAACTTTCACCCGCTGTCGAACACCGGAACGACGACGATCTCGCGTGAAGGGCTGGTCAAGTTCCTGGAAGCGACCGGCCACCCGCCGCGGATTGAGCCGGTTTCCGCCCAGGAGGCGGCCTCTAAGCCGGCCCATCAGGCACAGCCCGGTTGAAGGGCGCGATTGCATTCGGCTGCATTCTTCCCATTTAATCGGGCGAACACGGGAGATTGCGGCCCGCTTGGGCTCAAAAGGGAAGGCGTAGCCAGGAGATGTTGCAGCAAGCGCAAACCGCCGCCGCCGATGGTCTGATCAAGGACACGACGACGCAGACCTTTGTCAAAGACGTTATCGAGGAATCGAAACGGCAGCCGGTCCTGATCGACTTCTGGGCCCCCTGGTGCGGCCCCTGTAAGCAGCTCACGCCGGTCCTGGAAAAGGCGGTGCGCGCCGCTAAGGGCAAGGTGAAGCTCGTCAAGATGAATATCGACGAGCATCCCGCCATCCCGGGTCAGATGGGCATCCAGTCGATTCCGGCCGTGATCGCGTTCGTTAACGGCCAGCCGGCCGACGGCTTCATGGGCGCGCTGCCGGAAAGCCAGATCATGGCCTTCCTGGAGCGGCTGACCAACGATCGCATCGGGGGCGAGGCGAAAGATCTGCTCAAAGCGGCCGACGCCGCGTTGGTCGAAGGCGATCCCGCCGGCGCGGCCGAGCTCTATGCGCAGCTCCTTGAGGAGGACAATACCAACGTCCACGCCCTCGCCGGCCTGGCGCGCTGCTATGTCGAGACCGGCGCGATCGACCAGGCCAAGCAGACCCTAGCGCTGGTGCCCGATTCCAAGCGCAACGAAGCGTCCGTGCTCGCCGCCCAAGCCGCGCTTGATCTCGCCGAACAAGCGAAGTCGCTCGGCCCGATGGCCGATCTCGAACAAAAAGTCGCCGCCAATCCGCTCGATCATCAGGCCCGTTTCGATCTTGCGCTGGCGCTCAACAGCAAGAGCCAGCGGCTGGAGGCACTCGAGCACCTGATCAGCATCGTCAAACGCGACCGCAAGTGGAATGACGACGGCGCCCGCAAGCAGCTCGTCCAGTTTTTCGATGCGTGGGGGCCAACCGACGAAGCCACGATCGAGGGCCGCAAGCGCCTCTCCTCGATTTTGTTCGCCTAGGCTTTGGAACGGAGCATGATCTTTTCCGAAAACCGGCTTTCGCTCTTCCGGATCATGCTCTAGAGCGGGATGAGTTGTGGTTCGATCAGCATCCCGCTCTAGCTTTTTGTTTGAGCATGATCTTTTCGGAAAACCGGTACCCACTTTTCCGGATCATGCTCTAGTCGGTCGGGCGGCGCGCGTTGATCGCGTGCGGAGTACGACATGCCGATGAATGCGGTCTACAAGGGGCCCGAAGACCTTCCCGGCTTGCTCGCGGTATTCCCGCTGCCGGGCGCACTGTTGTTGCCGCGCGGGCAGATGCCGCTCAACATTTTCGAGCCGCGTTATGTGACGATGATCGACGACGCCCTGCGCGGAACGCGCTTGATCGGGATGATCCAGCCCGATCCCGCCCATCCCGGCCCCGACGAGAACAAACCGCATTTGTTCAGCGTCGGCTGTGTCGGACGCATCACCCAGCTCGCCGAAAGCGGCGATGGCCGCTACTTGATCCAGCTTACCGGCATCGCGCGTTTCCGCGTCGAGGAAGAATTGCCGGCTGACACGCCCTATCGGCAGTGCCAGGTTACGTTTCGGCCCTTCACCGACGACTTCATCGCGCGCAAGGGCGAAAGCGAGGTCGATCGCAAGACGCTGTTGCGCACGCTTGCCGACTTTCTGAAAGCCAACAACCTCAAGGCCGACTGGGCCGGCATCGAGAACGCGCCCAACGAAGCCCTGGTGAACGCGCTGGCAATGATGTCGCCGTATGGCGCGCCCGAGAAGCAGGCATTGCTGGAAGCGCCGGACCTGAAAACCCGCGCGGAGATTCTGGTCGCCGTGACCGAGATCGAGCTCGCCAAAGGCAAGACCGGCGAGACGCCGTTGCAGTAATGATACCGGCCGGTGCGCACGGCCACCCGCCGCGGACGTAATTTGTCAGATGCGAGATCGTTAGGAGCCTTTCATGTCGTCCGACCATCCCAGCGACGTTGTCGATCCAAAGCTGTTGGAAATCCTGGTCTGTCCGCTGACCAAGACGCCGCTCGAATACGACGCGCAGAAGCAGGAATTGATCTCGCGCGCCGCCAAGCTTGCCTACCCGATCCGCGACGGCATCCCGATCATGCTGCCCGAGGAGGCCCGGCGGATCGATTGAGCGGTGGAGATATGCACGCGAATGGCAGTCATAGCCGGGCTTGTCCCGGCCTTCTCGCTTGGGCGGGCACGGCGCCAACTCTAAGGGGATGCCCGGCACAAGACCGGGCATGATGAGGCGAAGAAGGAGGCAACAGTTGATCAAAGTCTGGGGGCGGAACACTTCGTCGAATGTGCAGAAGGTGATGTGGGCGGTCGAAGAAATCGGGCTGCCGCACGAGCGCATCGATATCGGCGGGCCGTTCGGCAAAAATCGCGAGTCCGCTTATCTGGCCATGAACCCCAACGGGCTGGTGCCGACATTGGAAGAAGACGACGGCTTCCTCCTTTGGGAATCGAATGCCATCGTGCGCTATCTCGCGGCCAAACACCGCGCGCAAATGCTCGAGCCGGCCGATCTGCACGCGCGGGCGCAGGCCAATGCCTGGATGGATTGGCAGCTTTCGGTGCTTGGACCGGCGATCACGCCGTGTTTCGTGGGCATGGTCCGCACGCCGCCTGAGAAGCGCGATTACGCCGCGATCGAAGACTCAAAGAAAAAAACAACCGAGGCGGTCGGCATTCTCGACGGTGAGTTGGCGAAGCGCGCTTTCGTCGCTGGCGATGTCTTCTCTTACGGCGACATTCCGTCAGCGGTGATGGCCAATCGCTATCGTCAGCTCGTGCCCGAACGGCCGGCGTTCAAAAATTTCGAACGCTGGTTTGCCGCGATTGCGGCACGGCCGGCGTTCAAGAACCAAGTGGCAGCGGTACCGCTGGTGTAGTCGTCATTCCGGCGCGCGAAAGCAGCGAGCCCGGAATCCATAACCACAGTTCCGTCATCTGACGACGCCGCGTACACAACCGCACGGCTCGCGAATATGGATTCCGGACTTGCCGCGGAGCTTGTCATCGGGCCGGCCACTTCGGGCCGGACCCGTTGGCGGCAATCCGGAATGACGAAGAGGTCACTCCGCCGCCACACGCGCCGCGGCGGACTGCGTCGACACGATATAGTCCATCGCCGCCTGCACGCCGCCTTTCTTATGCGGCACGCCGGCGAGCGCGAGCGCCATCTCGGTTGCGCCGAGCGCGCCAAGCATCATCGCGTCGTTGACGTCACCCATATGGCCGATGCGGAAATATTTCTTCGCATACGGACCGAAGCTCGCACCGTAGGCGATATTGAAGGTGTTGAGCGCGATGCTGCGGAACTGATCCGCATCGTGGCCGTCCGGCAGCAGCACCGCGGTGACGCTCGGCGAATAGTATTTCGGATCGCGGCAGAGGATTTCGAGGCCCCAGGCGCGCACCGCCCGGCGCGTCGCTTCGGCCAGCCGATCGTGACGCGCAAAGACGTTGTCGAGCCCTTCCTCGTGCAGCATCTAGATCGACAATGTCGAGGCCGTACAGCATTTGCGTCGCCGGCGTGTAGGGAAAGAATCCCTGCTTGTACATCGTCAGCATGTCGTCCCACTGGAAGAACGATCGCGGCAGCTTTGCGGTCTTGGACGCGTACAGCGCCTTCTCGCTCACGGCATTGAACGACATGCCGGGCGGCAGCATCAGGCCCTTCTGCGCACCGCCGATCGTGACGTCAACGCCCCATTCGTCGTGGCGATAGTCGGCCGAGGCAAGCGACGAGATGGTATCGACCAGAAATAGTGCCGGATGACCGGCGGCGTCGATCGCCTTGCGGATCTCGCCGATCGGTGACAGGCAGCCGGTGGCGGTCTCGCTGTGCAGCACGCACACCGCCTTGATCTCGTGCGCCTTGTCCTTGCGCAGATGCTCTTCGATCAGCTTGGGATCGGCGCCGACGCGCCAATCGGTCTTGATGAATTCAGGCTTCAGGCCGAGCCGCTCGGCCATGACCTTCCAGAGCGTCGCGAACTGGCCGGTCTCGACCATCAGCACGCGATCGCCGGGCGACAACGTGTTGGTGAGGGCTGCCTCCCAGGCGCCAGTGCCGGTCGCGGTGTAGATGATCACCGGCTGGGTGGTCTTGAAGATGGTCTTGATGCCTTCGAGCACGCGCTTGGTCATTTTGGCGAACTCGGGACCGCGCTGATCGATCAGCGGCATGTCGATGGCGCGCAGCACGCGATCGGGAACGGGCGTCGGCCCGGGAATCTGCAGGAAATAGCGCCCGGGAAGACGCGAGGCGTTCTGCGGCATGTCGGCACTCCTTCGGATTGCTCTTCAGATTCGGACTGTTCTTAGGAAATTTCCGGCTGCGCCTGAAGGCAGCCCGGCGGCGCTTTGATCCCCGAATGCCGCGGGCGGGTCAAGTCTTCTCTCTGCCGCAGGCCGACACGAGCCGCAGGTGGGCAGACGATGGGCAGCGACCAAACGATTCCGTCCGCCGGTTAACGATCAACGCCCAGCGCGCTTTCGTGCCAGCGGCGCAACGCCAGATAATTGATCAGCGACAGCAGATAGAAAATCACGATGCCGGCGACCGACAGCAGCAAAAGCGCGGCGAACATGCGTGGGATATTGAGGCGGTAGCCGGATTCGGCGATGCGATAGGCGAGACCGGAGCCCGCACCCGCCGAGCCCGCCGCGATTTCGGCGACCACAGCGCCGATCAGCGATAATCCGCCGGCGATGCGCAGGCCGCCGAGAATATAGGGCAGTGCCGACGGCAGCTTCAGCCGCCACAGCACCTGCCCGCGCGAGGCGCCGTAAAGCGAAAACAGATCGGCAAGATTGCGGTCGACCGAATTCAAGCCGAGCGTCGCGTTTGCCAGCACAGGAAAGAATGCCACGATCCAAGCGCAGACAAGCACGGCGGCTTGCTGGGGCAGATAGATCAAAAGAAGCGGCGCGACGGCGACGATCGGCGTCACCTGCAAGATGACGGCGTAAGGATAAAGCGAATATTCCACCAGCCGCGACTGATTGAAAAGAATCGCGAGACCCACGCCGCCAACAGCCGCGAGCAAAAATCCTTCTAGCGTCGTGGCGAGCGTAACCAAAAGCGATCGCCCAAGCAGCGCCCAGTCGGTGACCAGCGTCTTTAAAATCAGTCCGGGCGCCGGCAGCACATACGCCGGCACATTTTCGATGCGCACGACCGCTTCCCAGATCAAAAGGCCGAGCGCCAACACGACGATCGGCAGCGCGATGCGCAACGTGCGGTCACGGCGTTCGCGGGAAGATGGATGTCCTCCGGTGGAGACATCCGCTCGTCCTCGCTCTGCGCGTGCTGGATTCCCGCTTCCGCGGGACTGAGCGGATTGGAGGTCCGTCATTGCTCACCTCCCGCGGCCATGGCTTGCGCCAGCGCTTCCGATGTGCGGCGGCAGCTCTCCGCGTAGGCTGCGGACGTGCGGAACGCTTGATCGCGCCTGGACGGCGGATCGAAGGTGAGCTCGGTGAATGCTCTCCCCGGGCGCGCGGCCATCACCACGATCCGGCTCGACAAATAAACCGATTCAAAAACCGAATGGGTGACGAACACAATGGTCGTGCGCAACGATTGCCACATCTGCAGGAGATCGTCGTTGAGCTTGAAGCGGGTGATCTCGTCGAGCGCGGCGAACGGCTCGTCCATCAGGAGAAGCTCCGGCTCGGTCACCAGCGCACGCGCGATCGAGACACGCATGCGCATGCCGCCGGACAATTCGCGCGGATAGGCGTGGCGAAATTCCGCCAGGCCGACATGGTCGAGCACCGCGCGCACGCGGTCCGCCACGTCCGCCCCCGGCGCGCGTTGCAGATCGAGCGGCAGCTTCACATTGTTGAATACGGACGCCCAGGGCATCAGGGTGGGCTCCTGAAACACAAAGCTGAGCCGGCCCTTGCCGCCATGACCCGCCGCGGAGGGCCACTCGACCGCGCCTTCAGTCGGCTCGCTCAAGCCCGCCGTGATGCGCAAGGCCGTCGACTTGCCGCAGCCCGACGGACCGAGCAGCGAGACGAATTCGCCAGGGCGAATGTCGAGATCGAGACCGGCCAGCGCACGCGTGCCGCTCGCGAAGATCTTGCCGACACCGCGCAATGCGACGAGTGGGGCGGCGGAATCGGTTGTGGCCGAGAGCGACATCGCGACACCCGCCTCGCGGGCACCTCAGATGGAATCAACGCTTGAGATCCAGTCCGACTTTCTTATTCACGAACTGCAGCGTGTAAGCCTTGCGGTAATCGAGATTGGCCTTGGCGACGCCGGCGCGCACCATTTTGTCGAAAAAATCCTTCATGCGCGCCTCCGTCATGGCGCCGATCCCGAGCGTCTTCGCATCACCGGAATCGACAATGCCGTATTCTTTCATCTTGGCGACGGAATAAGCCAGGAGCGCGTCGGTCATTTCGGGATTCTGGCTCTTGATCAGCGCGTTGGCCGCGCGATTGTCGCCGTAGATGTAGTTGTACCAGCCGATGATCGAAGCATCGACAAAGCGCTGCACCAGATCCGGCTTTTTGTCGACCAGGTCGCGGCGCGTCTCGACCAGCGTCGAATAAGCCGAGAATCCCTGATCGGCCAGCAGGAAAATCTTCGGCTTGAACTTGCCCTGCTGTTCAATGGCAAACGGCTCGGATGTCACATAGCCTTGCATCGCCGATCTCTTGTCGGCAAGAAACGGCTGCGGATTGAAAGTGTAGGGCTTGACCTGATCGTCGCGAAAGCCGTAGTCGGCCTTGAGCCACTGGTAATAGGTTGCGAGCCCCTCCTTGGAGATAAACAGCGTCAATTTTTTCAGGTCTTCGAATTTGTCGATACCCTGGTCCGGATGTGCGATCAGGACCTGCGGATCTTTCTGAAACATCGCGGCGACTTCGACGGTCGGTATATTGTTCTCGATGGCATCGAAGCCTTGAAGCGTGTTGGCGCTCAGATAGAAATCGAGCTTGTCGACGAGCAATAGCATGCGATTGTTCGCATTGGGGCCGCCCGGCAGAATGGTGACATCGAGACCGTATTTCTTATAGGTGCCGTCGGCCACCGCCTGGTAAAAGCCACCGTGTTCGGCTTCAGCCACCCAATTGGTGCCGAAGGTCACTTTGTCCAATGCCAGAGCGGGCGCCGAGCCGGCCGACGCGGCGGCAACCAGGACCAGGGCTGCGAACATGCGGCGGGCGATTGTGAAGGACGGCATAGAGAGGCTCCTTGAGCGGCGACGGAGGCAATAAGGCGCAATCCTGAAAGAACCTGCAAGAATTGATTATGCTCCAGCATTGCAAAATTCATGACAGAGAAGCTTGACGAGTAATCATTCGATGAAGCTACCGAGACGCGACTGGATGGACATGACCTGGCAGGACGTTGCCGGCGCAGGCGCCGACGCGGCCCGCTGGATTGCGGTGCTGCCGCTTGCGGCGGTGGAACAGCATGGGCCGCATCTTCCGCTCGGCGTCGACACATTCATCGCCGAAGCCTATCTGGCGCAGGTTCGCCACCACCTTCCCGACGAACTTCCGGTAACCTTTCTGCCGCTGCAACGCATCGGCGTCTCGGTCGAGCATGTCGCGTTTCCGGGTACGCTGACGCTCTCGGCAGCGACGGCGATTGCCGCCTGGACCGAGGTCGGCGAAAGCGTCGCGCGCGCCGGCATCCGCAAGCTCGTGCTCGTCACCAGCCACGGCGGCAATGTCGCCGTCATGGAACTCGTGGCGCGCGATCTGCGCGCGCGCTTGGGGATTCTGGCGGTCACACTGGGCTGGCATCGCTTCGGTTATCCGGATGACATTTTTTCGACCGAGGAAAAACGCCATGGCATTCACGGCGGCGACATCGAGACCTCGCTGATGCTCGCAGGCAAGCCGGAAGCGGTCCGCGTGGAAAAAGCGCCCAATGCCACGCCGACGACGATCGCAATGGCGAAGGAATTCATTTGGCTCGGCGCCTATCGGCCGGCAGGCTTCGCCTGGATGACCCAGGATCTTCACCCGACCGGAGCGGTCGGTGATGCGACGCTGGCAAGCGCCGCCAAGGGCGAAACGGCTCTCACCCATGGCGCCGAGGCTTTTGTCGAACTGCTGCGTGAAATCGATCGGTTCGATCTCAAGCGGCTGCAGCACGGACCATTGCACCCGTAGCGCACGCCCCCGACTCATAAGACGAGCAGGCCTACGACGTGGATGGCCGGGACAAGCCCGGCCATGACGAGTTGGCTCAGAAGGTGAAGCCGCTTACGCTGCGATCTTCACGTATTCGAAATCGCCGGGCTTGTTGTCGATGCCGATGCGCGGCGGCGCGATCCAGCTCGCGAATTGGCCAGGCTCCGACACCGACTGCATCAGACTGACGATAAAGTCGCCGTCGTCTTTCGATGGCAGCCAGCTATCGATGCTGCGCTGCCATGCCGACTCGTCGATGATCGCGCCGGCCGGCGTCACCTTCACGTCCTTGAACTCGCCGATGTCGCGATGGAAGCCGACATGCGGCAGTTCAAGCTTAAAGGCAACGCCGGTCCGGTCGATCACCTTGTTCCAGCGGTCGAGCCCGCGCTGGCAGTCGGCCGTGTAATCGTCGCGCAGCCGCATGTTGACCGCGGTCAGCGCCGGCTCGTCTACACGCTTGATCGCGCCATCGACAAGTTTCAGCACCGGATAGGTCGAATTCTCCAGCCGGTGATCGTCCTCGATCTTGGTCTCCTGGAAGCGGCCCTTGAGGCTGGCGTTGAAGGCGTTGGCGGCGTTGGTCGAGACTTCCGAACCGAACAGGTCGAGCGACAGCGAGTAGTGCAGATTGAGCTTCTTCTGGATGGTCGGAAGATCGATCACGCCGAGCTTGCGCACCTTCTCGATTTCGTTCGGATCGTCGATGCCGGCCGCCTTCATCGCCTCGCAGGTGCGCTGGATGGTGCGGCCGACGCCGGTCTCGCCGACGAACATGTGGTGCGCTTCTTCCGTCAGCATGAAACGGCAGGTGCGCGACAGCGGATCGAAACCTGATTGCGCGAGGCTCTCGAGCTGCATCTTACCGTCGCGGTCGGTGAAGAAGGTGAACATGTAGAACGACAGCCAGTCCGGCGTCGCCTCGTTGAAGGCGCCGAGCATGCGCGGCTTGTCGGCGCTGCCGGAGCGGCGCTGCAACAGCTCGGCGGCTTCCTCGCGGCCGTCGCGGCCGAAATATTTCTGCAGGATATAGACCATCGCCCAGAGGTGACGGCCTTCCTCGACATTGACCTGAAACACGTTGCGCATGTCGTAGAGCGAGGGCGCGGTCTTGCCGAGATGGCGCTGCTGCTCCACCGACGCCGGCTCGGTATCGCCCTGGATGACGACCAGACGGCGCAGCATGGCGCGATATTCGCCCGGCACGTCCTGCCAAGCCGGCTCGCCATAATGGTGGCCGAACGGAATCCTGCGCTCCTCCTCCTTCGGCGCGAGCAGGATGCCCCAGCGGTATTCGGGCATCTTCACGTAATCGAATTTGGCCCAGCCTTTCGGATCGACCGATACGGCGGTGCGCAGATAGACCAGCGACTGCTGGAAGCCTTGCGGCCCCATGTCCATCCACCAGTCGATATAGCCCGGATGCCAGCTCTCCAGCGCGCGCAGCACGGCGCGGTCTTCGGCGAGATTGACGTTGTTCGGGATCTTGGTCGTGTAGTCGACGGCTTCGATGTTCATGACTGGCTCCTGATCGCTACACCCGGCGCGTGTCAAAGACCGGCTGCTGGCCGGTGCCGTAGCGCTTGAGTGCCCCTTCTTCGCCGACCGCGTTGGGGCGCTGGAAGATCCAGTTCTGCCATGCGGTCAGCCGGGCGAAGATTTTTGATTCCATGGTCTCCGGTCCGGCAAAGCGCAGATTGGCTTCAAGGCCGGTCAGACCGTCGGGCGAGAAGCTTGCACGTTCTTCCAGAAAGACGCGCACTTCGTCGTCCCAATCGATGTCGTCGAGTGCGAAGGTGACGAGCCCGAGCTTTTGTGCGCGCTCGGCGTCGAGCATTTTGTGCCGTTCGGATTTTGCTTGTTCCAGATCGGCGGTGTCGGCGAAGAACCGGCTGCCGAGCCGCGTCAGCCCATTCGACATCGGATAGGGGCCGAAATTCGCATCCGCGAGCGCGATCGCGGCCGGCGGCTTGTTGTCGCCCTCGCGGGTGCCGAGGAACATGTAGGAGCGGTCGCTGGCGAAGGCGAGTTCGGCCAAAGTGCCGGCGAAACACGAGCCCGGCTCGATCAGCGTCACCAGCGAGCGTGACGTAAGATCGACCCGCTTGAGCACGCGCTTCCAGAAATGGCGGATCTCGCGGGTGAGCCAATGATCCTTGTTGTCGTCGAGAAAGTGCTCATACGCCATGACCCTGCCGGGATCGCCGAACGACTTGAAAACGATCACGGCGACATCGAACTCATTCAGCCGGATATTCAGAATGGCGTCGTCAAGTTCGCGCGCGAGCTTGAGTGGCCAGAACTCGGCGCCGAGAGCGGTCATGGCGTCGGCCGAAATGGGCGGCATCGCAGGCGGCCCGCGCAAAATGATGGTGGCAATCCGGCCGCTACGGTCGAACTCGACCGACAGCGATTCGTATTCGACCCCATTCTCCGAGAATGTCCGGGTGAGCGGCGTCAGCGCGATGCCTTGTGCACCTCCATCGCGGCGGGATTTCGCGGCAATTTCCTGCGCGCGCGCGACAATCGTTTCTTCAAATTTCGAGCCGGGCACGACTTCATCGACCAGCCGCCAGTCGACCGCGCGTTTTCCCTTCACGCCTTCTTCGGTGGTGCAGAAGAAATCCGCATGGTCGCGCCTGACCTTGCGCTTGTCGGAGACGCGCGTGAGCCCGCCGGTGCCCGGCAGCACCGCAAGCAGCGGCAGTTCCGGCAGCGCCACCGCCGACGAGCCATCGTCAACCAGCATGATGTGATCGGCCGCAAGCGCGAGCTCGTAACCGCCGCCCGCCGCCGTGCCGTTGATCGCGCAAATGGTCTGCAGCCCGGAATTCTCGCTGAGGTCCTCGATGCCGTTGCGCGTCTCGTTGGTGAATTTGCAGAAATTGACTTTGTGGGCGTGGCTCGCACCCGCCAGCATGCGGATATTGGCGCCGGCGCAGAACACCCGCGGCTTGCCGGAGCGAAGCACGACTGCGCGCACGTCCGGATGTTCGAAGCGCAGCCGCTCAATCGCGTCGGCAAGCTCGATATCGACGCCTAGATCGTAGGAATTGAGCTTCAGCTCGTAGCCCTCGAACAGGGCGCCCTTCTCGTCGACATCCAGGAGAAGCGTGGCGATGTCGCCATCGATCTTCAGCTTCCAATGCCGGTAACGCGACGGTTCGGTCTGGAAGTCAATCCGGGTCTGGCCGTTCGCCAGCGGACGCTCGGGGGCATGGGCGTCAGCCATCACAGCGTTTCCTGATATGTATTATAATTCACATATGGCGCGAAGCCATGTATGCACTATAATGCACTAGGCTGCAACCCCGGAATCGACGCCCCGCTTGGCTTCGTGATGGTCGCGTAAGAGGCGGTTGATGAAGGCCGCCACCGTGTCGAGCGTCGGAGCGGGGGCATCGCGGTGGGGCGAATGGCGCACACCCGGCAGAATTGCCGTTTCCACCGGGCAGTAGCATTCCTGCTGCGCCGCTTCGACCTGCTTGATGGTGCCGTATTGATCGTCAGCACCCTGCACGATGAGGATGGGCACGCGGATATAGCCGAGCGCCTCGGTGATATCCCAGGCGCGAAATTCCGGATCGAGCCAAGGTCCGTTCCAGGAGTGGAAGGCGCTATCGACATCGTCGTGCCAGCGTTTGAGCCTCTCCCGCAGATTGCCGGATAGGTAGTCCTCATTGGCGCGGCGGATCTGGGCAAGACCCATGTCCTCGGTGAAGAAATGCGGCGCCATGAGCACGAGGCCGCGCACCCGATGATCCTGCACGCTGCCGGCATAAATGGTCGCGATCGAAGCGCCGTCGCTGTGGCCAAAGAGGATGCCGCGCTTAAAGCCGATCGCCGCTAGCACGCGCGGCAGCACGTCGATCGCCTCTTCGTGCATGAAGTTCACCGAGCGCGGCAGTTTGCCGGGGCTCGATTTGCCGTAATTGGTGCGGGAATAGACAAACACGCCGGCGCCGGTGGCAGCCGCAAGCTGTTCGGGAAAAGTGCCCCAAAGCCCAACGCACCCGAGCCCTTCGTGCAGCATCACGATGGTCGGCGCCTCGGACGGGCGGGGCCCGATCATGCGGTATTCCAGCCGCAGCGGCGCAAGTTCGAGGAAGCCTTCGTCGGAAAGCGTCACGCGGTACGTTCCCCGCGCAAGCGCGCGACAATGCGCAGCAGCTTGGCAAAGCTTTGCTCGACCGCGTCGCCGGACGTGTCGACTTCAGCTTCGGCGCGCGCGTAATCGGCGCGGCGTGCTTCCAGGATGGCCACCAGGTCGGCCATGGCCTGACGATTTTGCGCCATGGGGCGAAAATCGCCTTGCGCCATGACCCGGCTCATATGCTCTTGCGGCCGCGCCTTGATCCAGATGGTGTGGGCGTGGCGAAGCAGCAGCGCGTAGGTTTCGGGATTGGCGACAATGCCGCCGGCTGTGGTGATGACCGCGGCTTCATGCTCAGCAAGCACGCGCTCGAGCGCGCTTCTTTCCTGGCGGCGGAAGGTCGCCGTGCCGGCCATTTCGATCAGATCGGGAATGCTGGCGCCGTAGTCCTCTTCGACGCGGCGGTCGAGCTCGATGAACGGCCAGCCGAGATGCTGCGCCAGCATGCGGCCCAACGTCGACTTGCCGGCGCCGCGCAGCCCGACTAGCGCGATGCGGCGCGCCCGGTCGGCGCCGCTGCGCAGCGCGACGCGCGCTTCGATCTCCTTCGTCAGCGCCGGCAGCTCCTTCTCCGGCATCTGGGCGAGCAAGTCGAGGAGGGCGCCGAGTTCGGCGGTGCGCGCACCATGCTCCGGCAGCAGCGCGGCAGCGGGAAGATCGAGCGCTTGCGCAATAGCGCGCAGCACGCTGACCGATGGATTGCCGGCGCCGCTCTCGATCTGCGCCAGGTACCGCTCCGACGTCGCGGACGCCTCCGCCAATTGCCGGCGCGTCATGCCGCGCTTGGCCCGGTTCTTCCGCACTTCGCGCCCGACCGCGGCGAGGAACGCGGCGATTTGCGGCGCTTGGCCAGCAGGCGAGGCTACAGCCTCGGGCGGAAGCTGTTTCTTTGGCTTCGGTTCGGCCACCGCGCGCTTGTCCTTATGCATTATAGTTCATGCGGTATAATGCACGCCTCGGCGTGAATTCGCAAGGTTGCTGCGGGGAGCCGAATTGCGGAACCCCGTTTACTCGAAAATCCGCCGCCAGCCGCCATTATGCGGTTCGACGCGCGGCGTGGCTTCGTCGGCGGCATCGGCATCAGGCCCAGGATCGTCCGGGGCGTGCACCAGGGGAATCACCGCATCCCGCTTGGGCGGCGCCGATGAGACGCGAGCCGTGGGCGGCTCGGACGCCGGCGCCGGACCCGCCGCAGCAGACGTCCCGCCGTCTCCAACTTCCGGTGCCTTGTCCTGCATGGACGGCGCCTC
Organism: Xanthobacteraceae bacterium; assembly: GCA_035566615.1. Classification (GTDB taxonomy): domain Bacteria; phylum Pseudomonadota; class Alphaproteobacteria; order Rhizobiales; family Xanthobacteraceae; genus BOG-931. The sequence continues at coordinate 18,990 of DATMQV010000080.1, read as the reverse complement.
TAGGGCGGCTGGCGGCTTCTCGACGATGTCGTTGTTCGCCGCAACCGGAGGCGCAGCCCTGACCGTAGCGATCCGCGTAGTCGCCGGTTCGATCGGCGGCGCCGCCTGGGTAATTCCGGTAACCGGAACGCGCCACTCGAAGGCATCGAGCTTGCCGCTTGGCGACACCGGCAGCCAGCGATCGGAGACGTGCCCCTCGGCGGTCCAGGACGGATCGGGCGCGGCATGCAGCGCACGCGCGATCCATTCGCGGGCGCGACCCTCGTCGTTCTGCTCGGCCCGTTCCAGTTCTGCCATCAACAGCGCCACGCGCCTGGTCGGTGCAGCGAGAAAGGACGCGAGCGCGTCGCGCGCTTTGGCGAATTCGCGCGCATCGATCGCTGCACGCGCCAATGCGAGGGCGCCCTCGATATGACCGGGCACCTGTTTCGCCAGCACCTCGATGCGCTTGAGGCGATCGCGCGCGGCGTCGCCAAAGCGCAGATCGGAGAACACTTGCGCCAGATCGGGATGCGGATGCGCTTCCCATGCCTTGTGGAGAATGCGAGAGGCTTTGCGCAATTCGCCGCCCTCGGCCAGCATGCGACCGGCAAGCGCGGCCGCCGGCACGAAGGCCGGCTCGAGCTTTGCCGCTTCGATCGCCAACGCCTTGGCCTGGTCGCGATCGGATTCCTCGCTGGCGATCGCGCGGGCGGTGAGCATCACGGCGCGCTGCCGGCGATAGCTGTCTTTGTCGAGCGCATGCTTATTCGCGTCCAGCAGCGCGAGCGCGCCGGCCCAGTCGCCGGTCAGGCAGCGAAATTCGAGCACGGCCCTCCCGGCCCAATCAAGCGAAGGATTTTCTCGCGCCGCTTCCTCGGCAAAGGCATGCGCGCTGGCGCGATCACCACGGCGATGCGCTTCGACGAAAAGGCCATGCAGCCCGAGCGCCTTGGTATCGGTGCGGCCGGCCATCGCGCGGAAGGCGCTGTCGGCCGACTCGCGATCGCCTGAGAGCTGCGCATGCTGGGCGTCCAAAAGAAGCGCAAGCGGCTCGGATGGCGCGATGCGCTTGGCTTCCGCCGCGTGCTTGCGCGCTGCGACCAGGTCGCCGGCGCCGATCGCGACCAAACCGCGCGAGATCGCCTCATAAGCGCGCTCGCCCCGGCGGCGATGCAAGTGCCGGCGCAAGATGAAGGGCGACCGCAGCAGAGCGCTGAGCAAAGTCCACAAAAGCATCAGCGCCGCTACGGCGACGAGCAAACCGGCGGCAAGCACCATCACCGAGGTTTCGATGTGCATGCCCTGCCAGGTGACGACCACGTCCCCCGGACGATCGGCGAGCCACGCCGCGCCGAGCGCCAGCAGGCCAACGAGGATGAGGAAAATGACGACGCGGATCATCGCGATTCCGGCTTGGCCAACGCAGCGAGCGCCTCGGCGGCGACATGCCGGCTTTCCGCGAGCGCCGCTCGGCGTGCGCCGGCCTTCTTGGCCCACGCGTCAGTCAACGCGCGGGCTTCATCGGGCAACTTGGCAATCTCGGCAAGCGCCGCGTCGATGTCGCCGCGCGCCGCGTCGGCGTTAAGCCGCGCGATCAGGGCTGCCGGGTCGTCTCCCACCGGCGCCGCCGATGTGCCGACCGGCGTGATGCGAACGAGTTTTTGCGCCCGGCTTTCGAGCTTCGCCAGGATCGAGTTGTTGCTCGGCTCAGGCTCCATCATCCGAGAGAGTGCCGGCGTGAGCGCGGTGAGCTCGCGACCGAGCTCCGCGGTGCTGGTCAATCCTTGCTCGGCAACCGGCTCGAGCTGCGCTATCGCCTTCGGATCGGCGCCCAGCGCCTTGGCCGCCGCAAGCTCCGCCTGAAACGGCGCACCGCGCTCGACCGCGGCGCGCAGCGCCTCGGCAGCGATAGCGAGCCGCATGACCCGGTCATCCGCATTGGACGAGGAGGCGCGCTGCGCCAGATTGGCGTCCAGCGATTTCATGGCGTTTTGAAGCGCGGCGACGCGGCCTTCGAGCGCCTCGATGTCGCTTCGCTGCACACCGGTCTGCGTGCTGGACTGGGCGGCGTTTTTGGCAGCGTCCTTCGCAGCGTCCTTAGCCGCATCGGCCGCAGCCGCGGCGGCCTTGGCCTCCGCCAGACCGGACTGCGCGGCTGCCGCCAACTCGTCAACGCGGCGCGTCAGGGCGGCGAGTGAATCGCCGAGCGCCTTGGCTTGCGATTCGGCAGCGGCAACGCGGCCGGCAAGAGCCGCGTCGGTCCGCGGCGGACCTTGTAGCGCCTGCTCGATCCGATCGAGCCGGCCTGAGATCCCTTCGGTAACGCTTGCTTGCGTGCTTTGCGCGACGGGCATGGGCGACGTACTTGGTGGAGCAGCCGCATCAGGCGCCGCGACCGTAGTCTGCGGCTGGGCAGCATCGTGAAACGGCGTGAGCCCCGCGTACCAGAATGCGGCAGCGATGGCCGCGACGCCGACGGCTCCGATCACGACGCCAATGGCGTACGGCGCCGTCCGGCTGGATGAGGTACCGGCATGCGCGGACGCACTGTCCGACGCGCTCGCCGCCTGCTCGGCATCCGCCTCCGGTTGCGAGTTCGGGCCTGCGGTTTGGACTTCCTTCGCCGTCAAATCGATGGTTGGCGGCCGGCGGCGGGACGTGTTGTCAGCCTCGCTCATACCTTCTCCAAGCCTGCCCGGAATCGTACCGGCTGTACCACCGTCTCGGCATAGTACGGCGACGCGATGGCGGCAACACGACCGGGGAGACGCTCGCGCGGATAGAAAATCAGACCTTAAGCCTCCGGGATCAGCGCCAACAAGGCCGCCTCGGCCGGCTCCGGCGCCACGCGGCTGTCGGCGGCTCCAGCCTGGATCAGGGGCTCGGCGACCTGTGTGGACATGCAGAAATGGATCAGCCCTTTGACGGCATGGTCCTGCAGGCCGCTGGCGCGGGCGGCATTGACGTATATTTCCGAACTGCGGCGGGAAAAATGGAGCACGCCCTCGATCCCCTCCGCCATGGCCGCGACCGCCGCTGGAAGGAGCGCGCCCGCCGGGACGGCGCGATACAGCACAGCCCTGCTCACCGCAAAGCCGCGACCGCAGAGAACGCCGGCGAGGTCCCCGGAACGGTCGGCGCCCGAGAGATAAAGAAGCGAGGCGCCCGCTTTGAGCCGCGAAGCAACAAGCGCCGCCAGATCGGCCACGTCGCCCTGCGCCGATATCACATCGGCAAAGCCCACGGCGCGCATCGCCTCTGCGCTACGGTCGCCAACCGCGAATACCGGCAGCGCACGCAACTGCGCGAAGCGCTCATGACGAGCGATCGCCGGCGCGGCATTCGCGCTAGTGACCAGAAGAGCCATGAATGGTCCAGGACCGATTTCGGCGTGCTCCACCGGTTCGATGCGCAGCAACGGCGCGATCAGAACGATATGACCGCGCGCGCGCAACGCCGCCGCGGTCCGCTCCGCGTCCGGCTCCGGCCGTGTGACCAGAAGCCGCATGGCCTACGCTCGAACAAAGAAGTCGGCGCCGGCGCGCGCGCGCAATTCACCGCCGGCGTCGGCGCCAAGCTCGGCCGCAGCCTCGCGCGGGCCTTCGCGCAAAGCCTCGAATGCTTCGCTCCCGTCCGGCTTGATGATGATGCCCCGGAAGCGGAGCGTTCCTCCTTCGAATTTGGCGTGTCCGCCGATCGGCGTTCGGCAAGAGCCGTCGAGCACCGCAAGGAAGGCGCGTTCGGCCGCAAGCGCCACCCTGGTATCGGCATCATCGATCGCCTCGACCAGTGCGCGGGTTCTGGCATCGTCCGCGCGCGTTTCAATGCCGATAGCCCCCTGCCCCACCGCCGGGACGAACTCATCGGGATCAAGTACCGCCGTCGCCGTCGACAAGAGCCCGAGCCGCTTTAGGCCCGCGACCGCAAGCAGCGTTGCGTCCACTTCACCCGCATCGAGCTTGCGCAATCGTGTTTCCACATTGCCGCGCAGCATGACGACCGTGAGATCCGGCCGCAGTCTTTTGACCAAAGCCTGCCGGCGCGGCGAGGCGGTGCCGACCACCGCGCCCGGCTGCAGATCACGCACGCTCGCTGCCGTGCGGCTGATAAACGCGTCGCGCACGTCCTCGCGCGCCGGGAAGCCGGCAAGCACGAGGCCCGGCGGCAATATGGTCGGAAGGTCCTTCGAGGAATGCACCGCAAGATCGATGCTACCGGCTGACAGGGCTTCCTCGATTTCTTTGGTGAAGAGCCCCTTGCCGCCGGCATCGGCAAGCGGCCGGTCCTGCACGACGTCACCCGTAGTGCGGATGACCTTGATCTCGATCGTTGCGGCGGCGACACCCGCGGCCGCGGCCAGCCGGCCCTGCACTTCACGCGCCTGCACGAGCGCCAGCGGTGAACCGCGCGAGCCGATACGCAAGAAGGGAACGGCGCTTGCCGATTGTGTCATATGGCCTTCAAGTGCTACGCCCACGTCCGCCATTTCTGAAATTGGGTGAAGCGGTTATCCGGAACCCATAACCACAGTCCGGACAAAGCATGCACCAACAATCGCAGTCATGGATTTCGGGCTCGTGCTAACGCTCGGCCCTGAAATAACCGGAACCATATATACACCGATGATCGTTCTCGGCATCGAAACGACTTGCGACGAAACCGCCGCCGCCGTGGTGGAAAGGAATGCGGAAGGACAGGGCCGCATCCTGTCGAACGTCGTTCTCTCGCAAATCAACGAGCATGCGGCGTTCGGCGGCGTGGTGCCGGAAATCGCCGCCCGAGCCCATGTCGAGGTGCTCGATTCGATCATCGCCAAGGCGATGAACGAGGCGCAACTGCCGTTCGGCGCGCTCGACGGAATTGCGGCGGCCGCCGGACCGGGCCTGATCGGCGGCGTGATCGTCGGACTGACCATGGCCAAGTCAATCGCGTTTGTGCACAACAAGCCGCTGATCGCCGTCAATCATCTGGAAGCGCATGCGCTCACGGCGCGGCTGACCGACGGGACGGCCTTTCCTTATTGCTTGTTTCTCGCGTCGGGCGGTCACACCCAAATACTCGGCGTGCGTGGCGTCGGCGATTATCTGCGCATCGGCGGCACGGTCGACGACGCCATCGGCGAAGCCTTCGACAAGACCGCCAAGCTTCTCGGTCTCGGCTATCCGGGCGGGCCGCTGGTCGAGAAAGAGGCGGCGCGCGGGGATCCGGAGCGGTTTTCATTGCCGCGTCCGATGGCTGGACGTCACGACGCCAACTTCTCGCTGTCCGGGCTCAAGACAGCGTTGCGCCTCGAAGCAGAAAAGATCGCGCCGCTCAGCGACGACGATGTTGCCGATCTGTGCGCGTCGTTTCAGCAGGCGGTCGGTGAAGTGGTGATGGACCGACTGCGCAACGGATTGCGGATATTCCGCGAGCAGATCGGCACGCCGACGGCACTTGTCTGCGCCGGCGGCGTCGCGGCCAACCAGGCGATCCGCAAGGTGCTGCATCGGGTGGCCTTCGAGATCGGCATATCGCTGGTCGCGCCACCGCCCGCCTTGTGCACCGACAATGGCGCGATGATCGCATGGGCGGGCGCTGAACGGCTCGCGCTCGGCCTGACCGACACGCTCGACGTCGCGCCGCGTGCGCGCTGGCCGCTCAGCGAAGTGACGAAGGCGGCGGATCAGGCTGTCATTCCGGAAGCCGCGACAGCGGCTGTGCGGGATCCGTAACCAGAGAACAAACAGACTTGAACGGGCGGGGGCTACGGATTCCGGGCTCCGCGCTTCACCCCGCCCCGGAATGACCAGCGGCTCACCCGCGCCCCGCATCGATTTGCGCAAGGATCGCCTCCAAGCGCTCAAGCCGGTCCGCTTCACCGGGCGGCTTATCCCAGCGCAAACGGTTGATGCGGGGGAAGCGCATGGCCAGCCCGGATTTGTGACGGGTCGAACGCTGCAAGCCTTCGAACGCGACCTCGAGCACCAGCCCCTCATTCGGCTGATGCACAACCTCGCGCACCGGGCCGAACCTGTCGATCGTATTGCGGCGCACGAAGCGATCGATCTGCAGCAATTCTTCGTCGGTGAAGCCGAAATAAGCTTTGCCCACCGGCACGAGTTCGTCGCCTTCTTCGCCGCGCGTCCAGACACCGAATGTGTAGTCCGAATAAAACGACGAACGCTTGCCGTGGCCGCGCTGAGCGTACATGAGCACCGCATCGACGACGAAAGGATCGCGCTTCCACTTCCACCACGGTCCTTTCGGACGGCCGGGCACGTAGAGCGAATCGCGCCGCTTGAGCATGATGCCTTCGACCGCATCCGCATCGATGCCGGCGCCCGCCGCCGACGGATTTTTCCGGGCCGCCGTGAGATCGTCCCACGTTGCGAAAGAAATGAGCGGCGAGAGATCGACGCGCGGATCGCCGAACCGAGCAATGAATGCTTCGAGGCGAGCGCGGCGAGCGGCGAAAGGAAGCTCGCGCAAGTCTTCATCGCCGTCGGCGAGAAGATCATACGCGCGCAGATGCGCGGGAAACTCGGCCGTCAGCTTGCCGGTAACGGTTTTGCGGTTGAGCCGTTGCTGCAGCACATTAAACGACTGCACGCGCCCTTCCCGCATGATCAGAAGCTCGCCATCGATCGCGCCCGGCAGACGCAAAGCTTCGATCAAATCGGGAAAGCTCTTGGAGATATTCTCGCCGGTGCGCGAATAAAGCCGCCCGATGGTGTCGCCGTCGCGCGACGCCGCGACCGCCTGCACGCGGATGCCGTCCCACTTCCACTCGGCCATGAAATCGGTGGGGTCGACTCCGGCGAGGTCCGGTTCGTCGAGTGCATGCGCCAGCATGGGCGGCCGAAACGGCACTGGATCGCTGCTCGCCGGCTTTTCGGCGCGCCCTTCGAGCCAGGCGAAAAGCTCGACATAAGGCGGCACCAAACCGGGCCACAGCAACTCGATGTCCTGCGCATCGGAAGCGCCGAGTGCCGCGACCGCAGCTTTGGCGAGCCGTGATGAAACACCGATGCGCAACCCCCCGGTGACGAGCTTGATGAGCGCCCATCGGCCGGTTTCGTCGAGCGCATCGAGCCAGCGCGCAAGCCGGGCCGGCAGCTCGGCCTTGCCGAGCGTCGACAGAGTTTCGATGACGATAGTGAGCGAAAGTTCCCCTTGTTTTCCGCCCCCGCGAAGCGGGGGAGGGGGACCATGCGAAGCATGGTGGAGGGGGCTGGCTTGCTCGAAGGCTGCGGCACTTACCCCTACCGGCTCGCTTTGCTCGCCGCCTCCCCCGCGTGCGGGGGAGGAAAGGCTAGACGTCGGCCACATCAGCGCGATCGTCTCGGAAAGATCGCCGACATAGTCGTAGGAGAGCTCGAACAGCACCGGATCGGTGCGTTCAGCGATGAGGCTGCGGATCAATCCGGGCTTGGCGTGCGGAAAAGTGAGCGCGCCCGTCAGTGCCGCCAGCGCCCAGCCGCGCTCCGGATCGGGCGTCGAGCGAAAATAGTCCGTCATCAGACGGAGCTTGGCGTTGCGCGCCGGCTCGTAGGTGAGGCGATCGAGCAACTCGGCGAAGCGGTTCATTCGTCTTCGCCGTCGCGTTCCCCTCCCCCTTGTGGGGAGGGACTTTCCTCATCCTCGTCGCCGTAGCCGACAATATCGAGCGGCCGCGCCTGCAATCCGTGCGTGGCGCACCAATGCACCAGGGCATCTTCCTGGCCGTGGGTGACCCAGATTTCGCCGGCGCCGGTCGCCGCGATGGTGGCTGTTAGCCCGTCCCAGTCGGCATGATCTGAGATGACCAGCGGCAACGCCACGCCGTGTTGACGCGCCCGCGCGCGAATGCGCATCCAGCCCGACGCAAATGCAGTCACCGGATCCGGAAAGCGCCGGGTCCAGACATCGCTCAGCGCGGATGGCGGGCAGAGCGTCATTGTGCCGGCAAGTTCGGCTTTATTGGCGCCACGCACCGGACGCAATTCGCCGAGCGCAATGCCGCGGCTTGTGTAATAGCCGGTGACGCTCTCCATCGCGCCGTGCAGATAGATCGGCGCGGCATGGCCAGCCTGGCGCAGCAGCGCGATGACGCGCTGCGCCTTACCGAGCGAGTACGCGCCGACCAGATGCGCGCGCTCAGGGAACAAAGCGACCGAGTTGAGCAACTTCGCAATTTGCTCATCCGGATCGCCATGGCGGAAAACCGGGAGCGCAAAGGTCGCCTCGGTGATGAACACGTCGCACTGCACCAACTCGAACGGCACGCACGTCGGGTCGGGCACGTTCTTGTAGTCGCCGGAAGCCACGACGCGCAGGTCGCCGGCTTCGACGGCAATCTGCGCCGAGCCGAGCACATGGCCGGCCGGATGGAATGTCACTTTGGCGCCGCCCAAATTGAGGCTCTCGCCATAGCGGATCGCCTGGCTGGAACCGGCGAAGTTCTCGCCGTAGCGAAGCCACATGAGATCGAGCGTCTCTTGCGTCGCCAGCACGGCGCCGTGACCGGCGCGCGCATGGTCGGAATGGGCGTGCGTAATCAGCGCGCGCTCGACCGGCCGTGTCGGATCGATATGAAAGGAACCGAGCTTGCAGCATACGCCGGCGGGTGTCGGAACCAGGATGTCTTCAGGCCGCATATCGAGTCATAAATAGTCATTTGTCCTTGGCCTGCGACCGCACGATGTCCGATACTGGCCCGCTCTTTGTTTCCTCCGGCGATCTGATCGCCGACCGCCGCTACAAATGGGCCATCGACCAGGCCGCGCGCGGCGATTTTGTCGCCGCCGCCGACATTCTGGCCCAGACCGTCGAGATTGCCCCCACCTTCGCCACCGCCTGGTTCGCGCTTGGCGCCATCCGCGACCAGTTCGGCGACCGGAGCGGCGCCATAGCGGCGTTCGAAAAGACCCGCGACGCCGACCCGGATGACTATCACGGCGCCCGCTTGCAGCTTGCCCGCCTTGGCTCCGGGGAAACGACGCCGGCCATGAGCGAGGCTTACGTACGCCGGCTGTTCGATCAATATGCCGCCCGTTTTGACACGGCGCTGACCGAGCGCCTCGCCTATCGAGGACCGGCGGTGCTGCGCGAAGCCGTGGAGCAGGCAGTCCATGCGGCCCAGCGGCCGCTACGTTTCTCCGCCATGCTTGACCTCGGCTGCGGCACCGGCCTCGCCGGCGCCGCTTTTGCGCCGCTGGCCGACCGGCTGGTCGGCGTCGATCTTTCGCCGGCGATGGTCGCGCAAGCGGAAAGCAAGCAGCTTTACGATCGCCTCGTCACCGGCGAACTCGCCGCTTTTCTCAAGGGCGAATTGGACAAAGGCGAACGCTACGATCTTGTCGTGGCCGCTGACGTATTCGTCTATGTCAACGATCTTGCACCGGTTCTCGCCGCGGCCACCAAGACCTTGGCGCCCGGCGGGGTCTTCGCTTTCACCGTTGAGACCCATCCGGGTGAGGGCGTGAAGCTGTTGCAAACGCTGCGTTATGCCCATGGCGAGCCTTACATCCGACGCGCGCTTGCCGGAGCCGGCCTGTCTGCTGCTTCGATAGCCAAGGCGGCCGTGCGCAGCGAAAAGGGCGTACCGGTAGATAGCCTGGTCGTGATTGCCGTGGCCTCGACCCTGCCAAACGTGCCAGTTACTTTTTCAGGATGACGGTCCTCGATCGTCCAGCGGTGTTGCCGGACGGCTTCGTTCGCTGGTTTGCCAGCCGCGGCTGGGCGCCGCGCGCGCATCAACTCGACTTATTGGCGAAGGCACGGACCGGCCACTCGGTGTTGCTGATCGCGCCGACCGGCGGCGGCAAGACGCTTGCCGGCTTTCTGCCGAGCCTTGTCGAACTGAGCAACGTAGCCGCTGCCGGTAGGACGAAAGAGCGACAGAAACTCTTCTCCACCGGCCGCGACCTGCGGCGCGAGGGCGGGCTGCACACGCTTTACATCTCGCCGCTGAAGGCGCTCGCCGTCGATATCGCGCGCAACCTCGAAACGCCCGTCGCCGAGATGCGTCTGCCGATCCGTATCGAAACACGCACCGGCGACACGCCAATCTCCAAGCGCCAGCGGCAGCGGCGCGATCCGCCAGAGATCTTGTTGACGACGCCGGAGCAACTGGCGCTGCTGTTGGCGTCCGCCGATGCGCCTTATCTGTTCGGCTCGCTCAAGCGCTTGATCCTCGACGAATTGCATGCGCTGGTTCTCTCCAAGCGCGGCGACTTGCTTTCGCTCGGATTGGCGCGGCTTTTCCGCCTCGCGCCCGATCTCGCCAGCATCGGACTCTCCGCGACGGTGGCGGAGCCGGCAGAGCTTGCGCGCTTTATGGTGCCGCAGCGCGACGGTCTCCCGTCCGCCCGTGCCGACCTGATCATTGCCGAAGGCGGCGCCGCGCCGCACGTGACCATGCTCGACACGCGCGAGCGGCTGCCTTGGGCCGGCCATTCGGCGCGGCACGCACTTGCGGAGATTTATCAGTTGATCGCCGCGCATCGCACCACGCTGGTGTTCGTCAATACGCGCAGCCAGGCGGAGGCGATCTTTCAACAGCTCTGGCACATCAACGACGACAATCTCGCCATCGCGCTCCATCACGGTTCGCTCGATGTCGCCCAACGCCGCAAGGTCGAAGGCGCGATGGCGGCCGGCCGGTTGCGGGCCGTCGTCTGCACCTCTTCGCTCGATCTCGGCGTCGACTGGGGCGACGTCGACCTGGTCATCAATGTCGGCGCGCCGAAGGGCGCTTCGCGGCTGCTGCAGCGCATCGGACGCGCCAATCACCGCATGGATGAGCCCTCGAAAGGCGTGCTGGTGCCGGCCAACCGCTTCGAGGTGCTCGAATGCCGCGCGGCACTCGATGCCATCGCGGAGAATGCACAGGATACGCCGCCGCCGCGCATCGGCGCGCTCGACGTGCTCGCCCAGCATGTTCTCGGCTGCGCCTGCGGCGAGCCGTTTCGGAGCGATGAACTCTATGAGGAAGTCATCACGGCCGCGCCCTACTTGGCACTGACACGCGCCGATTTCGACGCGGTCGTCGATTTTGTCGCCACCGGCGGCTACGCGCTCAAAGCCTACGATCGCTTCGCGCGCATCCGCGAAGGCAAGGATGGACGCTGGCGCATCGCCAATCCGAACGTGGCGCAACGCTACAGGCTCAATGTCGGCACCATCGTCGAAGCCGACATGCTCAAGGTGCGCCTCGTGCGCTCGCGCGGCGCGAAGGCGATCCCACGCGGCGGCCGACTCCTCGGCGAGGTCGAAGAATATTTCGTGGAAACGATGGTGCCGGGCGACACCTTCGTGTTCTCCGGCGAAATCCTCAAATACGAGGCCCTGGTCGAGGACGCCGTCTATGTTTCGCGCACCGCCGCCCAAGACCCGAAAGTGCCGGCCTACGAGGGCGGGAAATTTCCCCTCTCCACCTACCTCGCCGCGCGGGTGCGGAGCATCGTCGCTCATCCGCAGGAATGGCGCGAACTGCCGCCGCAGGTGCGTGAATGGCTCGAAATCCAGCAACGGCGCTCGCAAATGCCGGGCGCGCGGGAGCTTCTGGTCGAAACCTTTCCGCGTGCCAACAAGCACTATCTCATCTGCTACCCGTTCGAAGGCCGACTCGCCCATCAGACACTCGGCATGCTGCTGACGCGGCGGCTCGAGCGCGCGCGGCTGCGGCCGCTCGGGTTTGTCGCCAATGAATACGCGCTCGCCGTCTGGAGCCTGGGCGACGCGGCGCAACGCATCGCGCGCGGCGAGCTTTGGCTCGATGACCTGTTCGATGAGGACATGCTGGGCGACGATCTGGAGGCATGGCTTGCCGAATCGGCGCTGATGAAGCGCATGTTCCGCAACTGCGCGATCATCGCCGGCCTGATCGAGCGGCGGTTCCCCGGGCAGGAAAAATCCCGCCGCCAGGTGACCATCTCCACGGACCTTGTCTATGACGTGCTGCGCAGTCACCAGCCCGATCATGTGCTGCTGCGCGCCGCCCGCGCCGACGCGGCGACCGGGCTCCTGGACGTGCGCCGCGTCTCCGAAATGCTCTCGCGCATCCGGGGCCGAATCATTCATAAAGCGCTGGACCACGTCTCGCCGCTGGCAGTGCCGGTGATGCTGGAGATCGGACGCGAAATGGTCTACGGCGAGGCGTCCGATGCGCTGCTTGCGCAAGCTGCCGACGAACTGGTGAAGGAGGCCATGCAATGAGGGGCGAGGCTTTGGCCGCTCATCCCCGCGCCAACGGAACTGCCACTCCCGGGAAACCGCTGTCTCGGGGACGAGCGGATCACCCGGTCCAAGTGGCGAGCACGACGCTGTTGGCTGATCCCGACGGCGCTCTCTATTGGCCGGACGAAAAACTCCTGATTGTTGCCGATCTGCACCTCGAAAAAGGATCAGCGTTTGCCAAGCGCGGTGTGTTGCTACCGCCTTACGACACCGCGTCGACCTTGGGACGATTGGCGCGGCTCGTCGAGCACTATGCGCCGCGCGTGCTGATTGCGCTGGGCGACAGCTTCCACGACGATCACGGGCCGCTGCGCATGAGCGACCTCGATCGCATCAAGCTCAAGGGCCTGCAACGCGGCCGCGATTGGGTTTGGATCGCGGGCAATCACGATCCGGCTTTGCCGAAGGATATCGGCGGCCGTTTCGCCGATGCGCTGGCGATCGGCGCGCTTACCTTTCGCCACGAGCCGACCGAACAAGTGCGGGATGGCGAAATTGCCGGGCACCTGCATCCGGTCGCGCGTGTCGCACAGCGCGGGCGTGCGGTCAGCCGGCGCTGTTTCGCCGGCGATGGCCGGCGGCTCGTCATGCCGGCATTCGGCGCCTATACGGGCGGCCTCAATGTGCGCGATGAAGCAATCTTCGGATTGTTCGGTTCGCTGACATTCACCGCGCACATGCTTGGTGCGCAGCGGCTCTACGCCATCGCGGCGGAGCGCTGCCTGCCGGATTGATCCCGCAATCGCGTCATTGCTAGCCAACGGGTCCGGCCCGAAGTGGCCGGCCCGATGACAGGCTCCGCGAAGCAATCCAGACTAGACTACCGGCTCGAGTTTCCAGATTGCTTCGTCGCTTTGCTCCTCGCAGTGACGAATGAAGGGATCAGTCCCTTCTGAACGCGACGCTTGCGATCCAGCCGGTCAGGAGCGCCATGCCGGCGGTGGCGAACCCGTAAAGCAGCCCGTGATCGCGCGCCGCCTCGACCACAAACTGCTCGAAGCCGACTTTCACGATCTCGAACAACAAGGCGGTATGCCCGATCATATTGCCGTCGGCGAACAGCTTGACGTCCACGGTATAGTCGCCGACCGGCACCAGCGCCGGCAGCTTGATTGACGCGCGAAACAGCGTCGGCGTCAGGAAGGTGATGGCGTTGGCTTCTTCGCTGTAGAGGCCGCGCTCAGCCATCAATCTCACGAGAGCGCCCCGGAACGGGTCGTTCGTCACCTCGCCGATATCGTTGTTGATCAATTCGGGCAGCGGCGTGTCGGTAAGACCGAGTTGCAGCTTCCGCCGGTTTTCGGCACTGGCGATCAGATCCAGCGGCCGGTTTGCCAGCACCGCGAGGTAGGACGGCGGATCGACGAACGTCCGCGCCGCGGTATTCACCCAGATCCCGAGCACGCGTTGACTGTGACGGACGCGTAGCGTCTCGCGCGGCCCAATGACAGTCGCGACGATATCGTAGGGATTGGTGCGCGCAGCGCTCGCCGCATCGCGCTCGACCGAGCCGAACAACACTAGCTCGACACCGGTATAGTTCGACGTAATCATCACGTGACGATTGGACAGCGACGCTATAAGCCGCTCGGCGGCCGCCGGCTCCGCGGCCGCGATCGACGCGGCTGCGGCAAGCGTCGCGATCCACGGCCACCTCACGGCCCACCTCCGACCAGCCGGATCGAGTAAAGATCGTCCGGCCGGATCACGAGTTGGAAGGCGAAGCGCATTCCGACCGCCAGCACCAGGAGGCCGAGGAAGAGGCGCAACCACTCGCCGCGGATGCGCTGCCCGGCGTGCGCGCCGAATTGCGCGCCGATGACGCCGCCGACCATCAAGATCAACGCCAGCACCGCGTCGACCAGATGGTTGGTGACGGCGTGCAATACGGACGCGGACACCATGGTCAGGAAGGTAAGCACCATCGAGGTGCCGATCACAGTCATGGTCGGCACCCGCAGCAGGTAAATGAGCATCGGCACCAGCAAAAAGCCGCCGCCGATGCCCATGACGGCGCCCAGAAAGCCGATGATGAATCCTATGGCCAGGACCGGGATGGCGGAGACGTAAACCTTGGAGCGCTTGAAGCGGAGCTTCAGCGGCAGGCCATGAAACCAGGCGTGGCTGCCGGGCCGGCGCAGTTCGACCGGCTTGCCTTGTCGGCTGCGAATGATGGCGCGCGCGCTTTCGCCGACCATCAGCACGCCCACAATGGTCAAAAGCGTAACGTACGACAGGCCGATCATGAGATCGAGCTGGTCGAGCGCGCGCAGCCAGGTGAACAAGGCGACGCCGCCGGCGCTGCCGACGATCCCGCCGGCAAGCAACGTAAGCGCCAAGGTGAAGTCGAGCGCGCGCCGCCGCCAATAGGCGATGGCGCCGGAGAACGACGAAGCCGCGACGTGGGTCGTGACGCTCGCCACAGCCACGGCCGGCTGCACGCCAATGAAGATCAGCAGCGGCGTCATCAGAAATCCGCCGCCGATGCCGAACATGCCCGAGATGAAGCCCACCGCTAGGCCCATGGCCAGCAGCAGGAAGATGTTGACCGGAATGTCGGCAATCGGAAGATAGATTTGCACGATGCGCTGCCGGGCAAGCGGTTATTGCGATAGGCCCGTTCTACTCGCGCGGCGGCGCGCGGCATACCGTCAAAGATCGGCGACCGCACAAATTTGATTGTTCGTTAAGTTCCAGGGCCCGCTGCGGCGCGCCGCCCGGCGGCGCGTGGGGACGCTCAATTAACCTTGGAGACGTCGCGAGGGGTCGCTTTTGCGGACCGCGGTTTCGGCTTTGCGGCCGGCTGCGAGGTCTGCGGCGGGTCCCAAACGCCCTTTACGGTGATCGCGTCTGCGGGCTGCGGAATAGCGGTCCAACTCTCCGCCGCGGCGCGAGCCGCTGCGAGCGCCGTCCGGTCGATCCGCGAAGCGATCTCATCGCGCTTTTGCGCGGCATCCTGGTCGCCCTCCTTCGCGGCAAGAAAGAACCACTTGTAGGATTCGGCCAAATTCTGCTCGACGCCCACGCCGCGCGCATAAAGGATCGCAAGATTGTATTGACTGTCGGTGACGCCATGATCGGCGGCCTTGCGGAACCATTGTGCCGCCATCACGTAGTCCGGCTTGCCTTCCGGCCCTTCGGCGTAAATTACCGCGAGATTGTGCATCGCCTTGCCATGGCCTTTCTCGGCGGCGGCGCGATAGAGGTCGCGCGCGGCGATCAGGTCTTTCTTCACGCCCAACCCTTTTTCGTACAGGGTTCCGAGCCTGAATTGGGCAGGTACGATGCCCTTCTTGGCGGCGACTTCGAACCAGCGCGCAGCTTCTTCGTTGCTCGCCGGCACGCCACGGCCTTCGGAGAACCGCACGCCGATTTCGTAAGCGGCCAAAGGATCGCCCGCGATCGCAGCCAGCCGCAAGGTCGAGCCACCGATCGCCGCGGGAAGCCGCTCGGCGGCGGCAGGCGAACCCGGGGCCGCGTGGGGCGCTGGCGCGCTTGCTGCCGGAGGCGCATTCGGCAGCGACCCGGTGATGTCCATGGGCGCTCCTGCCGCGGGCGGAGCCGTTTCAGGCGCGTGATTTTCCGCCTTGCCGTCGCGATGACCGGGAGCCTGCGCGAAGGATGATATCGCGCCAGCGCCCGCGGCCGGCTCCACTGATTTTTGCGAAGGTTCGGGCAATGGGATCGGCGCCAGCAAATTCGCGGCGTTGAGCGGCGGCTGCGGGTCTGCCTCGACATGCGGCGGCTCTTTGCGGGCCGGGGCGTCTGGCTGAGCCTGCGGCGGCGCGCTCTGCGTACGCGGCGGCTCCGTCTGCGACGGAGGCGCGCCCGACGGCATGTCGATCCGCGTTGACGAGCCGGAACCATCCTCGAAAAGCCGTGAAATAATGTGGAAGCCTCCGACCACGATCACGACGACCGCTGCCGCCACCGCGAGCGTGCGCAGTCGCTCGGTCAATTTCTTGGGCTGTCCCGCACCGGACTTGGCCGCATTCTTCCCGTGGGCCGAGCCGGCAGAGGCCGCTTGCGCGGCGCGCCGCGCGGCGGCGATGAAATCGGGCTTGCCCGTGCCCGGATCCGGAATGACCGGCGGCTTCGGTTCAGAGGCAGCTTCGGCGGGAGCGACGCGCTCGGCGGACGATGACGGCGCGCGCGAACGGCTGGTCGAACCGGGCTCGAGCGGATGGTCCGGCGGCAAGCTGGGGTCGATCGGGGTCCTGGCCGCGGCCGGCCGGCCGAGCGCCGCATCTATTTGGCTGGGGCGTAGCGTCGATTCGGCGGCAATCGCATCTGTTGACGCCATGTCCGTTTGAAAATGCTCTTCGTATTTCCCGAACAGCGCCTGCGGCACGGACGCAGTACCTTGCGCCGGCAGCGGCGGCGCCGGTGCGAACGCCGCATTCGGCCGCTCGCTTGTGCGCTCGGGCGCGATGCCGGGGCTGCGCTCGGCGGCAGCATCGGTCGTTCGTTGCGGATCTTCGAACAGATCGTCATGCACCGAAATGATGCCAAATTGCTCCGTCGGTTTGAGCCGATCCGCTTGTTTAAATCGCTCCGCTTGTTTGATTGCGGTATCCGCCCGCTCAATGGGCGTCACCGCAAGCGATGGTTGGGCGGCCGGAATGGCGGCGCCCGCATTGCTGGCCCCGCGCAGCTGCTCGATATAGACCAAAAGATCGGCAAGACCGCGCTCGACACCTTCGAGCAGACCGAGACGCGAATCGGACGCGTCCAGCCGTTTTACCAACGCCGCAATTCGGTCCTCGAGGTGGCCCAAAGCCGTGCGATCGGTATGGGTCAATTGCACCCATTCCAGCTTCTCGACCAATCCGGACAGCAACTTCTCAAGCTCGCGCGGAACCGCATGACCCGCTTCCGTCGAGGCGTTGAGCGCACTGGCGAGAATATCGATGCGGTTTTCCAGCGCGGCGAGCGTCGGCACGTTCGACCCGCCGCCGGCGACGTGATCGACCTTGGCGGACAGCGTCCGCACGTCTTCGGCGACTTTGGTCAACGCCTCATCGGAAGCGACGCGCGAAATCATGCCGCGCAAGACGTCCATAGCCGCTTCCAGTTGTTGCAGCGCCGCTGGATCGTCCTTCGCGCCGATGGCATCGACTTTGCTGGCAATCGCCTTGAGCGCACCGTCGAAGCCCGCCAAGCCTTCGGCCGGCATCAGTCCGCGCAAGGCCTCGCGTACCTCTGCCAATCCGTGCTCGACCCCGGCCAGCGCCGTTGAATCCACGCCCGCTTGACGGCTGCGATCGATCCTTTGTCCGAGCGCCTTCACTTCAGTTTCGAGCGACTCCAAAGCGCGCCGCGGCAGCGCTTCGGTAAACGAGCGGCTGACCTCGGCAAGATCGGCGCGCAGGCCTACGATTGCGTTTTCAAGTTCGTTCGATGGACGCAACGCTTCGATGCGCGCCGTCATCTCGCGCAACTGTTCTTGCAAACCGCTGATATCGATCGATGGCTCAGGCGCAGTGCGCGGAGTATCAGGTGCGGCGCGCGTCGCCTCCGGCGCAGTAGGCGGAGGCGCGGCATGGGCCGCCTCCGCTACGCCGTGCGAACGCCAGCCCTCGGGCCAAGGAGCGAACACCCTTTCAGGCTCCGCCGGCCGCGCCGGCGCTACCGTTCGCCGGATCTCCGGTTCAGGCCGTTGTGGTGCGTGTGGCTGCGACTCGCTGATCAACGGTGCCGGAGCGCGTTGGGCATCGAGGTGCCAAGATCGCGCGCCTTCTCGCGCGCTTTCAACGGCACGCTCCTGATCGAGCGCCTGCTGCCGCGCCGCAATCTCGGCGACGGCTTGATCGATCGAGCTTTGTCGCCGCTGTTCCGCGGCCGCGCTCACGGCGGCGCGCTCAAAAATTTCCCGTTCGCGACGCTGACGTTCCGCGCGCGCCTGTTCGTCGCGCAAACGGCGGATTTGCTCTTGCTCTTCAGCGCGGCGCCTTTGCTCTTGCTCTTCAGCACGGCGCCTTCGCTCTTGCTGGTCAGCAAGATGGCTTTGCTCGTGCCGTGCAGCATAGTGGGCGCGCTCCGCCGGGTTTTCGTCGCGGTATGGCTGTTCCTCGCGCGCAGGCGGCCGCCACGCGGCATCTGCCTCCCATCGCCGCGGCAGATCATCGGGAGGTGAATTCAGCCTTTGGTCATCGTCGAAGCCGCGGTCGCGATAGCGGCGCGGCGCAGCGTCGGGGCCTGCGAACTCTCGATCCTGGTCGCGCGGACGCCATTCTGGTTCGTCGCCCGCCTCCCATTGGCGCGGTCGTTCGCGGCGATCGCGATGACGTTCGTACGACGCATCGCCGGCCGGAACGAATTGCGGCTGCGATTCATCGGCGTCACGGTCGCGAAACCGATGCTTTCGATTGCGATGACGCGAGCGCTGCTCATCCTCGCCGGTCCTGGCGCGCCATTGTCGCTCGTCGGATTCGCGGTCGCGATGCCGCGGCATCCGATCGCGATTCTGTTCGACCATGCGGTCATTGTCGTCTTGCGGACTCTTGGGGCGCGGATCGTCCGACACATATTCGCGCCGGCGCCGAGGCGGCTCCTCTTGGCGCCGTGCTTCGCGATCGCGAAATTCTTCTCTGCTCCGTCGCACGGAACGATCGGCGGACCGTTCTTCGCCGTCGTTTGACCGCCAGGTCTCGTCATCCCCCGGTTCTGTCGGCTCAATAACAGTATTGAGCCACTCGCCCACGGACATGCCCGACCGGCGTGCGGCATCCCGCGCAGCGGCGCGCGCATCCGGACGGAGACCTCTCAAATTCCACGGACCGCCCGATTTCATTCTCACGTCCAAGT
>DATMQV010000079.1:0-2293 GCA_035566615.1 Xanthobacteraceae bacterium | reverse complement strand
CCGGCTCGAGAATGAAAGTCCGGAGGAAGTGTCGGAGCCGATTTTGGCGGCGGCGCATGCCTACCAGGTCGGTGCTGCGCGCGACGAACTGGCCAGGCATTTTCATGTCAATGCCGACCTGCTGCGGCGCGCGCCGAACCTACTGATCGTTTCCAGTAACGGCGCCGGTTATGATCCGGTCGACGTCGAGGCCTGCACGGCGGCGGGCGTGGTGGTGGTCAACCAATCCGGCGGCAATGCGCACTCGGTTGCCGAACACGCGCTTGCGATGCTGATCACCCTGTCGAAGCGCATCATCCAGTCCGATCGCGCGCTTCGGCGCGAGGCGAACGTCAACCGCAATGCGCTGATGGGAACAGAAGTGCAGGGCAAGACCATCGGCATTGTCGGCTTGGGCAATGTCGGCCGCCGCATAGCCGCGCTTTGCAAGGGACTTCTAGGCATGAACGTGCTGGCTTACGATCCCTACCTGTCGGCAACCGAGATGGCGGAGCGCGGTGGCGAGAAGGTCACGCTGGAGGAGTTATTGCGCCGCTCGGACTACGTATCGATCTCGTGCCCGCTGACTAGGGAAAGCCACGGCATGATCGGTGCGCGTCAGTATGCGATGATGCAGCCGCATGCCTATTTCATTACCACCGCGCGCGGTTTTATCCATGACGAGGTGGCGCTGGAGGAAGCGCTGCGCGAAAAGCGCATCGCAGGCGCAGGCCTTGATGTCTGGGCCAAGGAGCCGCCGCCGCCCGATCATCCGCTGCTGCAGTTCGATAATGTGCTGGCAAGTCCGCACACGGCTGGCGTGACGAGAGAGGCGCGCGAGAACATGGCGAGAATCGCGGCCGAGCAGATGCTTGACACACTGGACGGCAAGCGGCCGCCGCGCCTTGTCAATCCGCAAGTCTGGCCGGCCTACGTCAAGCGTTTCGAGCGGACTTTTGGTTTCGCGCCGGGATAGCGGCGACGATCTCAGAGTGAGAAGATTTTACACAGAGAAGATTATACCCCTCGCGCGTCGCATTACGGCAATAGATCTTCTGTGAAGCTCCAATCGAGCGATGAGGACGTTGCTATTTTTGGGGCGGTCTCGACACCGTGATGGCGGGTCCCCATACAAGCGTTTCAAGCCGTAGTTCCGAAAACCAAGATTTCGGCTGGCCTGGAATAGCGGATATGCAACAGCTTCACTCTTTCTTGCGTTCTACCCATATCGCTCGCCGTCTTGCCGAGATCGTTGCGATTGCGGCGGCGAGCCTGCCCACCGCCGGCGCGTGAGCCTTCAGCCAAGCGCGGCCGCCGCGTGCGGAATGACGTCGTAGTCGTGAAGGCGTCTGCGGAATGCGGCGTGGGTGGCAATCTCAACATCCCTGACACAAGATCGGAATGAGCGGAATCGTAACGAAGCCCGTTCTCGGGATCCGTGTGCCTCGAGCGGAACCGGCTCGCCGGACGGGATAATTGTGCAGGTTTTGATATCGGTCAAAACCGGTTTGGTGGTATGAAAAAAGATGGGCCAACGCACCGGCAGGAGGTCCCATGTCGCGATTTGTCGTTCAATTCATGAAGGATGTGCTCGGCGGTAACGGCCGAGAGGCGGAAATCTGTCAAAGTTCCCTCGAGATCGATGCCGCAAATGAAGGCGATGCCAGGGAACTTGCCAAGAAGATGTTCTGCGAGACCCAGTCGCTTTGTGATTGGTCGCTCCATGCCGACAGAATCCAGGTCAAGACGGCCGATTTTCCATCCTGAGCGATCATGCCGTCATACCGTCGGAGCGGCAAGGCGCTCGATCGTCTGAATGTGACGGGCAAGCAAGCCGCAGGCTTGATCGACGTTGCGCGCCCGCAACGCCGCAAGTATCAAACGATGGTCCTGGTTGGATCGCGGTCGCCAGCCGGCAACGCGCGCCATCGAGAACACCAACCGCGAATTGGCAAGCTGTAATCCTTCAAGGCTCGCAAGCAGCCGCGGCATGCCGCATGGCGCTACCAGCGCGCGGTGAAAGGCACGGTTGGCGGATTCGAATTCGGCCAGCGTCTCGGCGTTATCGGCCTCGATCAGCGCCAGTTCGATTCTGGCGAGATGGGCTGACGTCTGTCTCGGCGCGGCGTTGCGCAACGCGACGACCTCCAGCGCAGCGCGCATCTCGGCGATTTCCCGCACCGAATTGGCATCGAGCGGCGCGACGCGGACGCCACGGCGCGGGGCGCTGACGACGAGAAGCTGTGCTTCCAGCCGGCGGAAGGCCTCGCGCACCGGCACGTGGCTCGAGTTGAACTCGCGCGCCACGCGGTCC
>DATMQV010000078.1:0-18521 GCA_035566615.1 Xanthobacteraceae bacterium | reverse complement strand
CGAAACTCCGGCAGCGCCGCTTTGACGCAGAAAAATGCGCCGCGCAGATTGAGATCGAGCTGCTCGTCCCAGATCGCCTCGGTGGTTTCGGCGATCGGCACCGTGCGGAAGACACCGGCATTGTTGACCAGGATGTCGATAGTGCCGAAGCGCTTGATCACCTCGGCAATCATGCGCTCGATGTCCGGCACCTTGGCGCAGTCGGCCTTCACCGCGGCCGCTTCGCCGCCGGCGTCCGTTATCCTTTTCACCACCGCGGCGGCGGAGGCGTCGTTGTGGTGATAGATCACCGCAACGCGCGCGCCCTCTGCACCGTAGCGGACGGCAATCGCTTCGCCGATGCCTTGCGTGCCGCCGGTGACGATCGCCACCTTCCCCTTCAGTCTCATGCCCCCCTCCCCCCGAAGACCGCGCCCCCGCCCCGATTGGGCCGACTACTTGGCGCCGCGCCGCTTGAGCTCCGCATGCGTCTGGTCGAGCGTCGCGGAGAGCCGATCGAACAATTGGTCGATCTCCTTATCCTCGATGATCAACGGCGGGCAAAGAGCCAGCGTATCGCCGGCGGCGCGAACGACCAGGCCGTTGTCGAGCGCAAGCTCCGCCCCCAACGGACCGGCGGCCACCGCCGAATCGAACGGCTTCTTGCTTTCCTTGTCCTCGACCAGCTCCACCGCGCCGATCAGACCCATGCCGCGTGCTTCACCAACCAGCGGGTGGCTGCCGAGCTGGCGCAAGCGGTCCTGAAAATTGCCCATCACCGCGTGCACGTGGTCGAGGATACGGCGTTCCTCGTAGATCTTCAGCGTTTCGACGCCGACCGCGGCGGCAACCGGATGGCCCGAATACGTGAAGCCGTGGGCGAAGACGCCGATCTTTTCGCTCTGGCGAACCAGTGCGTCGAAAATCGCACCCGAGACCACGGTCGCCGACATCGGCTGGTAGCCGGAGGTGAGCTGCTTGGCCATCGTCACGATGTCGGGCTTGATCTCGAAATGCTCGAGGCCAAACATCGTACCGAGCCGCCCGAAGCCGCAAATCACCTCGTCGGCGATCAGTAGCACGTCGTGCTTTTTCAGCACCGGCTGGATCTTGGCGAAATACGTGTGCGGCGGCACCAGCACGCCGCCGGCGCCCATCACCGGCTCGGCGATGAAGGCGGCCACGGTATCGGGCCCTTCCTTTTCGATCAACGCGTCAAGCTCTTCGGCGAGCCGGGTCGCGAAGGCCTCCTCGCTCTCGCCGGGCCGGGCGAACCGGTAATGATGCGGGCAGCCGGTGTGCAGAATGCCGGCGACCGGAAGATCGAAATCGCGGTGATTGTTGGGAAGCCCGGTGAGGCTGGCGCTGGCGATGGTGACGCCGTGATAGGCCTTGGTCCGCGAGATAATCTTCTTCTTCTGCGGCCGGCCGAGTGCGTTGTTGTAGTACCAGACCAGCTTGATCGCGGTATCGTTCGCCTCCGAGCCGGAATTGTTGAAAAACACCTTGGACATCGTCTCCGGCAACAGATCGAGAATCCGTTCCGCAAGCTCGATGGCCGGTCCGTGCGATTTGGAGGAAAAGGAATGGTAGTAGGGCAGCGCTTCCATCTGCCGGCGCGCCGCCTCGATCAAACGCGGCTCGCTGAATCCAAGCGAGACGCACCATAGACCCGCCAAGCCTTCGAGATATTCCTTGCCCTGATCGTCGCGGACATACACGCCGCGGCCGCCAGTGATGATCAGCGGACCTTTCGACTGGTGCGTCTTGAGATTGGTGTAAGGGTGCAGCAGCGTTGCTATGTCGCGGCTCGCCGCGGAATTGCCGTGGACTCTCAATTGCATCTCCAAAACCTCAAGCCTAGAGCGCGTGCCGATGAAGTGGGGTCCGAATGTGCGCTAGATTCATATATGGCCATCTGCCTCTTACCACATATCCGCGGCGAGCGTGCGCGGTTGTCACATTCGGCCGGCCGGCGGTCGCGCCGGCCGCAGACCAACCACCGCGAGCAAATTAGCGAAATTTGTGACCTGAGCTTGCGACGCGACTTAAGACTTAACCTTGTGATTTGCCGCAAGATCGCCCGCGGTATCGGCCGAGAAATCGACCCTTGCGGCAACGCGCCGGGCAGCGTTTAAAGTCCGCACGCGGTCGCGAAACCGGATCGAGGAGATTGCAATGCTGGTCGGAGTGCCGAAGGAGATCAAAGACAACGAATTCCGCGTCGGCATCGTGCCATCGACGGTCCGCGAGCTCACCGAAAAAGGTCATCAGGTCCTGGTCGAGACCGGCGCGGGCGCAGGCGCCGGTTTGCCCGACAGCGACTACCAGGCGGCCGGCGCCGTGATCGCCGCCGACGCCGACGCCGTCTTCGGCAAGGCTGAGCTGATCGTGAAGGTCAAGGAACCGCTCGTAGTCGAGCGCAAGAAGCTGCGCAAGAACCAAATCCTGTTCACCTATCTGCATCTCGCTCCAGATCGGGCGCAGACCGAGGATCTGCTGCATTCCGGAGTCACCGCGATCGCCTATGAAACAGTCACCGGACCGCAGGGCACGCTTCCGCTGTTGACGCCCATGTCGGAAGTCGCCGGGCGGATGGCGCCTCATGTCGGAGCGCGCTGTCTGGAAAAGGAAAATGGCGGACGTGGTGTTCTGCTTGGCGGCGTGCCCGGTGTGTCGCCGGCCAGTGTCGTCATTCTGGGCGGCGGCGTTGCCGGCACGAATGCGGCGCTGATCGCTTCCGGCATGGGCGCCGACGTCGTCGTGCTGGATCGCAACCCGGAAGCGTTGCGCCGGATTGCTGCACAGTTCAATGGGCGGGTGCGCACGGTTTTCTCGACGCGCGATGTGGTCGAGGTTCTTTGCCGCCGCGCCGATCTGGTCGTCGCTACCGTTCTGGTGCCGGGCGCCATGGCCCCGAAACTGATCACGCGGGACACGGTCAAAGCGATGAAACCCGGCTCGGTGATCGTCGATGTCGCGATCGATCAAGGCGGCTGCGCGGAAACATCGAAAGCGACGACGCATTCGCACCCGACCTATGTGGTCGACGATGTCGTGCACTATTGCGTCACCAACATGCCCGGCGCGGTCGCCCGCACATCGACATTTGCACTGAGCAACGTGACGACCTCCTTCGTGCTCGCACTCGCCGATAAAGGCTGGCGAGCGGCTTTGAGCGAAGATGCGAATTTACGTGCGGGCCTCAACGTACATAGCGGCCGCGTGACCTATTGGGCCGTCGCCGAAGCGCTCGGCCTCCCTTACGAGCCGGCTGAGAAAGTTTTAGCCGCATAGCGCGATCGCGGCGAAGGCCGGCGCCTGGCGCGTTTCGTGCGGCGGAAGACGCGGCAGCGAACAAGCTTCTATCGTCCGCCAGCCGACGTTGCGCACGGCGCAGCCTCCGCCCGTCCGTGGCCGTCGTCGCACTAGCGATTGACTATCGGCGCATGAGTAAGTAATTCTACCGGTCGGTAGAAAATAAACATTATCCGGGAGGCACGCCGAACGCCGCATGGATGTTTATGTCATCGGATATGCTTGCCATCCGCCGGCCGAGAAAGTGCTCGCCAAGCGGCTGGAGGAGATGGTGTATGATACCAGCGCGCAGGCATTGCGCGCGGCCGTAATCGAACGCAGCGAACTCGACCACATCACGATCGCCGCCTGCGACGAACTCGACGGCCGCAGCATCTCCAACATGCTCATGGTCGCGCCGGCGGGCGGCTACCTAAAGGATGAGCTGCGCGTAACCGATTCCGCAATGGTCGGCCTGCATCTGGCGGCGATGCGCATCGCGAGCGGCCGCTATGATCTCGGCCTTTTGGCGAGCTGGAACAAAAGCTCGACGGCGCCCTTCGAAGACGTGATGCGCATGCGCTGCGAGCCGTTCTTTACCCGGCCGATCGGCCTCAACGCGACGATCGCGGATGCGCTGTTCGCGCAAGCGCAGTGTGCTGCCGGAGCTGCAAGCGAGAGCAAGGCAACGGCGCAGAGCGCAAATTTGCAGCGTGCCGCCGCATCCAATCCGCGCGGTCTGCAACGAAAGGCGGCTACTGCCGACGATATCGCTGCGTCCCGCTATCTCGCGACGCCCCTGCGAGAAGGGCATTGCGCGCCGGTCACCGACGGAGCCGTATCGGTGGTGTTGGCTTCCGGCGAATGGCTTAAGCGGCATCTGCAGACCAAGCCGCTGGCGCGTATTGCCGGCATCGGCTCCGCGATCGATCGCTATTATTTGGGCAAGGATCGGCTCGCCGGACTTGCGTCGTTCAGGGAGGCCTGGGGGGTGGCTTCGCGGCAGGCGAACGTTAGGTCGGCGCAAACCTTGGGTTCGATCGAGGCTGACTGCCAGACCGCCTATCAGGCGCTCGCCTACGCTGCCGCGCTCGGGCTCGACGACGCGCCATCCTTTTGTCCGTCCGGCAGCGCTTTCGCGCAAAATCCGTATTTCTGCACCGGCTTGATCAATCTGATCGAAGCCATTGAACAGGTGCGCGGCGCTGCCGGCGCGACACAGCAATCGCAGGCCAGCTTCGCCGCCGCGCACGGTCAGCATGGATTTGCGCAACAGGGCAACGTCGTCGCAGTCGTGGAGCGCGTCTGAGCATGAATAGAAATGTCGCCGTCATCGGCACCGGCGAGATAGTCTTCCGTAGCCATCATCCGGACAAGACTTACGTCGACCTCGCCCAGGAAGCGGTGGTCGCGGCACTGCGCGACGCGAATATGGAGCCGGACGAGATCGACGCCGTCGTCTTTTCGATGGCGCCCACTGAGTTCATGGGCGTCAACGATGCCGACAAATGGGCGGTCGACTACACCTGGGCAGCCGGCAAGCCGTTCATGCGCATTCACACCGGCGGAGCGACCGGCGGCTCGGCCTTTCACGGCGGATGGCTGAACATCGCATCGGGGCAAGCGCGGACTTGCCTTGTCGTCGGCGCCGACCGCTCGCCGAGACGCCGGACGCGCAGCACATTCTCAACCTGATCTGGGACCGCTTCTACGAGCACGATTTCGCGCTGAATACTGTCACCATGATCGCGCTGATGACGCAGCGCTACATCGCGATGCGCGGATTGACCGAGGAACAAGCGGCGCGCGTCGTCGTGCGCTCGCGGCGCAACGCGATAAACAACCCGTACGCTCATCTCAAAGGCCAAATCACCGTCGACGATGTAATGAACTCGCGCCCGGTTTCGACGCCGTACAAACTGTTCGACATCTGTCCGCGCTCGTCAGGCGCCTGCGCCGTTGTGCTCGCCTGCGAGGAAGTGGCGCGCGAGAAATGTGCGCAGCCGGCATTCGTGCACGGCATCGGCGGCATCGCCAATACGGTGTTCATGGGCGACCGCATGGGCCCGCACACTGACGCCGAGATCGGCGATTTCGCCGAATTCACTCTGGCCGGACGCGAATGCTACCGGCAGGCCAAGATCACGAATCCGCGCAAGCAAATAAGGGTCGCCGAGCTCTACGACCCGTTCAGCGGCATGCAGTTTCCAAAGCTCGAGTCGCTCGGCTTCTGCAAGCCCGGCGAGGCCGCCAAACTCAGCGACGAAGGCGCCTTCGACATGGACGGCGAAGTCGCCGTCAATCCGTCCGGCGGAACGCTCTGCACCAATCCGATCGGCGTCACCGGCCTGGTCCGGCATGCCGATGCCGCCAAGCAGATCATGGGGCGCGCCGGTGCGATGCAGGTTCCTAACGTGCAAAGGGCGCTTGCAACCGCGGTCGGCGGCTCGGCGCAATTTTGGGCCGTCACCGTGCTCGGCGCGGATGTGATGTGAGGAGATGAAGATGGCGACCTCGACCGCCGACAAGGATCAAAACACCGGCGTAATCCCGGGCGAATGGCATGTCCGCTACAATTATTCGGTCGGCAAAGTGGCCGGCAAATATTTCGACGGTCTGAAAGCCCGCAAGATCCTGGCGACCCGATGCAACAAGTCGGGCATCACCTATCTGCCGCCGCGCGCCTATTGCGAGCGCTCGTTCGCCGAATGCGACGAATGGGTCGAGGCGGGCCAGGAAGGCGTGATCGAAGCGGCCACAATCGTATCCGCGCAATTTGAAAATCTGCCGAAGCCGCCCTATTGCATCGCTTACGTCCGGCTCGGCGGAGTTAGCACCGCCATGGTGAATTTCGTCAAGGAGTTCGACATGAGCGACCTGCAGGCGGCCAGCGCGCGCATCAAGCCGGGGGCGCGCGTCAAAGTAAAATGGATCGACAAACCCGAAGGCAAAGCCACCGACTTTTACTACGTTCTCGCTTGAGGCAAGCGTAGCGCACTTTCATGAAGCCGCTGCAAGGAAAGACCGTACTGATAACCGGCGGCACCGCCGGCATCGGCAGGGCTTGCGCGGAAGCGATGCTGGCGGCGGGTGCCGAGGCCGTTGTCATCAATGGCCGCAATCGTGAGCGCGGCGAAGGCGCGCTGGCAGAACTCGCCGCTCGTTTTCCCGAAGCGCGGATCGCTCTTGCGCTCGGCGACATGGCACAGGTGACCGACGCCGAGATTGTCGTCACTGCCGCAATCGAGAAACTCGGCCGCATCGATGTGCTCGTCAACTCGACCGGTACCAACGATTTCCCGACACTGCTTCACAAGATCGCGCTGGAAGACATTCCCGGCATCCTGCAGCGCTGTCTCACGGCGCAGCTCTTGAGTTGCCGCGCGGTGCTGCCGCACATGCGCACCGCCAACGGCGGCTGCATCATCAATATCGCCTCCGATGCCGCCAAGATTCCGACCCCGGGTGAGACCGTGATCGGCGCCGCCATGGCCGGGATCGTGATGTTCACCCGGGCGCTCGCGGTCGAAGGCAAGCGCAACGGCATTCGCGCCAATGTGCTTACCCCGTCGATTGTCGGCGGCACGGAATTCTACGACCGCATCATGGCCGATCCCTTCGCCGGCAAGCTGTTCGGCAAGGCGGTGCCGAAGGCCGAATTGGGCCTCGTCGACATGACAGATCTGGCCGAGATTGCCGTTTTTCTCGCTTCGCCGGCGGCCAGCAAGATGACCGGCCAGGCTTTGAGCGTGACCGGGGGAATTTCCGCGCTCTAAAGAGCGTGGACGCCGCGCACATCAATGCGCATTGTGGTACCTGGGAACTAATCAGACTCACCTGACGAGTCATTGTCGAAGGGTTGCCTAGGCGAGAAGAGATGCCGAGAGCAAAAAGCGCGACAAAGATCACAAAGCGCCGACCGGCGGCCGCGAAGGCCAAGGCGGTCAGCGTGTGGCATGACGTCCTGCCCAGCCGTTCCGAACAGCGCGAGATGAAGCGCGAAGCGCTGCTGCGAGCCGCCGTCTCGGCATTCAATCGCCGCGGCTTCAGCCAGACCTCGTTGGATGAAATTGCGCAGAATCTCGGGGTGACCAAGGCGGCGCTTTACTACTATTTCCCGACCAAAAGCGCGCTGGTCGCCGCCTGCTTCGACCGCGCGATGAAAGTAGCCAACGAGAGCCTCGCGATCGCCAAACGGGACGGCCGCGACGGCCGCGAAAAGCTGATCCTGATGCTGCGCCGCTATTTGCGCACCATGATCGGTGAATTGAACGAGTCGCTGCTGCTGACCGAAGAGCACGCTTTGACGCCCAGCGATCGCGCCAAGCTGATCGAGCAGCGCGACACTTTCGAGCGCGAGCTGCGCACCGTGGTCAAGGAAGGCATCGGTGATGGCAGCATCGTGTCGTGCGATCCCAAGCTCGCCGTGTTCGTCGTCCTCGGCGCCATTCACTGGGTGCCGAAGTGGTTTTCGCTCAAAGGCCCCTGGAGCGACGCACAGGTGTCGATCGCGATCAGTCAAATGCTCGACCGCATGCTGTCGACCATTCCGGCAAAGAGCCTTGCAGACAGCGTCGGCGATATTCCGCAACCCGACGACAGTCGGCCTTAGTCGCCAAAGGCGGGCGGAATACCCGCCGCCAGCATTGCAGTTTTCCTACCATGAATGTGTCGCTCGTCCCTTGCGGACGCGGCGGCGCGCCGACTTGCCTTGACGCTCGACAAGTCACTCTCATCTGCGAAATATTAGCCGCATTCTACCCTCCGGATTGTTGTTTAACTTGTCAGTCAAATTCGCGCCGTGTATCTTCAAGACAAGAAAAGCGGGCCAGGGCAAACGCAGTGAATTCTCCCTGCCCGCGCAAGAACCGCCGCGAGACCCACGGGGAAGATGGTGGTCCAGGGAGACGCCGGAATGAATTTCGATCTCACTGAAGATCAGCGCAAACTGCAGGCGACGGTCGCCGATTTCGCGCAGAGCGAAGTCGCCCCGGTGGCCGAGGCGCTCGATCGCGACGGCGTTTTCCCGACCGAGCTGTTCAAGAAAGCCGGCGAGCTCGGCATCACCGCGATTCCGTTCAGCGAAGACTTGGGCGGCATGGGGCTTGGCGTGCTGGACATGGTGATCGCGCTCGAGCAACTAGCGCGCGCCGATCAATCGCTTGCCGTCAGCGTCATGGTGAGCGTCGCCTCCGGACTGACACTCGGGCGCTTCGGTGACGCGGAACTGGCCAGAAAATACCTGCCCGACATCATCGCCGGCCGAAAGATTTGCGGCATCGCCGGCACCGAGCCGAATGCCGGCTCGGACACCAGCGCATTCACGACGCGGGCGAGCCAGCGCGGCAACGGCTGGCGACTCAATGGCGAGAAGGCTTTCATCACCAATGGCGGGACCGACATCAGTTCGTTTCTGATGATCCTTGCCGTCTCGTCGCCGCCGGATGCGGCGAAGAAGTCATTCACGCTTTTTCTCGTTCCCAACGGCGCGCAAGGATTCACGCCTGGCGAGCGCTATCGGAAAATGGGCTGGCGCTCGTCCGATACGCGTCCCTACTATCTGCAAGACTGCGATATCGACCAGGACCACATTATCGGACCCGTGCATGGCGGACGGATCCTGCTGCACCGCGGCTACCAGCAGGCGCGCGTGTTTCTAGCCGCGTGTTCGCTCGGCCTGGCGCAAGCCTGTCTCGATCATTCGCTGACGTTCGCCAAGGAGCGCAAGGCCTTCGGCGGGCCGATCGGCCGCCTGCAGCTCGTGCAGGAGATGATCGCGCAGATGGCGCTGCAGATCGACGCGGCGCGCCTGCTCACCTATCGAGCCGCCTGGAACGTGGATCAAGGCCGGACCGATCTGAAACAGCTTGCGATGGCCAAACTCTATGCCTGCGAGGCCGGCACCAAATGCGCCGATCTCGCCATCCAGGTGCACGGCGGCTGGGGCTACATGGATGACTGCCCCGTCTCGCGCTATTACCGCGATAATCGAATCTGCACGATCGGCGACGGCAGCACGCAGATTCAGACGCTCCTCATCGCGCGCGAGTCGGGCCTCGAGGCTGCGTTCGCGTGACCAAGATGCCGACCATGCGAGGCGAAGCGGTCACCCTCGAATGGCCGGAACGCGGCGTTGCACTCGCCACCATGACGCGCGCCGAAGAGATGAACACACTGTCGCTGGAATTGCTCGACGAGCTTGGCGAGGTCGCCGGGCTGACCCGGCAGGAGCGCGCACGGGCGCTCATCATCACCGGTTCGGGCCGCGCCTTCTGTTGTGGCGCTCACCTGAAATATTTCGAGGATCCCGCTTCGCCGATCGGCACGACGCCGGAGGATATCCGCGACAAATATCTCTGGCGGATCGCAACGCTGTTCGACAGCCTCGAGGAATTGCCGTTTCCGACCATCGCGGCAATCAACGGCTACGCGCTGGGCGGCGGTTTCGAAATGGCGCTGTCCTGCGATTTCCGGATCATGAGCACGAGCGCGCGCGTCGGCTTGCCGGAAGTCGTTCTCGGCGCCACCCCGGGCGCCGGCGGTGTGCAAAAGCTGCACCGCTTCGTCGGCCGCGGCAAATCGCTGGAATGGATCCTGCTCGGCAAACATCTTGCCGCCGCCGAGATCGAGCCTTACGGCTTGCTCTATGCGGCTGTAGAGGCGGGGCTGCTGCTAGACACCGCGCTCGGCTTGGCGCGGGCGCTAAAAGCGCTCAGCCCGAACGCGATCGCGCAGGCAAAAACATCGATTTACATCGCGGACGACTCCAATTCACGCAGCGCCCGGCGCGCGGGTCTTGAGGCGCTGACGGCGCTGATCGGCGGCCGCGACTGGAAAGAAGGCATGGCGGCATTCGCCCAGAAAAGGAAACCGCGCTTCGACACTTTCTGAAACATAGCGGCGAAGATGCAGGAATAATCCTGCCGATGCGGGCGCCAGAATCCCCGCGGCAGCGAAGAGGAAACGGAAAATCACGATCATGACGATCGCGATTTCGGAAACGACAGCAAGCGTTGGCGCAACCGCTTCCTCGGGCGGCCCGGGGCGCCTCACGAGCCGTCCGGGCGCTCCGGTGCTGCAAGCGCGCACACTCGAATTGCGTTTTGGTTCGATTCAAGCGTTGCGTTCGGTCGATCTCACAGTCGATGGAGCCACGATCCATTCAGTGATCGGACCGAACGGGGCAGGCAAGAGCAGCCTGCTCAATTGCCTGTCGGGCTTCTATCGGCCGCAATCGGGCGCCGTTCTGTTCGATGGCGAGAACATCACGTACCAATCGCCGCACAGAAGAGCGAGCGCCGGCATCGGCCGCACGTTTCAAGGCATCCAGACTTACCAATCCATGACTGTGCGCGAGAATGTGCTCGCCGGTCTGCATGTGCACATGCGTACTGGCTTGGTGGATGCGCTCCTCTACTGGCCGCGTGCCCGCGCCGAAGAACAGCGCTTCAAGGCTGAAGCCGAGGAGATCATCGAATTTCTCGAGCTTGAAGATCTTCGCTACGATCACGTCGGCAGTCTTGGCTATGGCATGCGCAAGCGCGTCGACCTCGGCCGGGCGCTGGCGCTGCGTCCCAGGGTGTTGATCATGGACGAGCCGATGGCCGGCATGAGCGCCGACGAAAAAGGCGATCTCGCCCGCTTCATTCTCGATATTCGCGACGCGCGTCAAATTCCGATCGTACTGGTCGAGCACGACATGGAAGTCGTTATGGATATTTCGGATGTCGTGACGGTGATGGATTGGGGCACCGTGATCGCCTCCGGCTCGCCCGCGCATATCCGCAAGGATCCAAAAGTGATCTCGGCTTATCTCGGGCAGGCCAAGCAATGATCATCACGGCCGCCCGTGTCGACGATGCCCGAACCTCCGGCGGCAAAACCCTGCCACAGCTCCTGTTCGATCGCGCCCAGGCCCACCCCGAGCGCGCCTGCATGCGCGAGAAGCGGCACGGCGTTTGGGTAAGCTACACTTGGCGCGATGTGATCGAGCGCGTCGAACGAAGCGCACGCGGCCTTGCGGCACTTGGCCTGCAGCGCGGGGATGTTCTGGCGATTTTGAGCGAAAACATTGTCGAAAGCTTCTGGACCGAATACGCCGCTTTGGCGCTCGGCGCCCGCGTGGTCTTTGCCTATCCCGATCTGACCGCGCAGGAGCTTCTCTATATTCTTGATCACAGCGAAGCGAAGATGCTGCTCGCCGAAGATCAGGAGCAAGTCGACAAATTTCTCGCGATCAAAAGTGACCTGCTGCGCATCGCACGCGTCATCTACGTCGATCCGCGCGGATTGTGGAACTATTGCGAGCCGCTGTTGCGCGGCTATGCCGACTTGGAGCGCGCCGACGAAACGGCAAGCGCGGACGCGATACGCTCGGCCATCGCTGCCGGCGATCAGGATGACGTTGCAGCCATCTGCTATACATCGGGCACAACCGGGCGGCCGAAAGGCGCGATGCTCTCGCATCGTTTCCTGCTGGAAAACGCCTATCGCATTATGGCCGCGCACGGTGTACGGCCGCACGCGGAGTATCTCTCCTATATTTCTCCCGCCTGGGCCACCGAACAGTTCATGGGCTTTGCGCTCGGTCTTTTGGCGCCCCTCGTCGTCAACTTCGCCGAAAAGCCGGATACCGTGAAACGCGATCTTCGCGAGGTCGGACCGGAATATCTGCTGTTCACCCCACGTCAGTGGGAAATGCTCGCGTCCGACGTGCAGGCGCACATGCTGGACGCCGGTCCGATCCGCCGCGCACTTTACGGCTGGGCAGTCAAGACCGGCACCGCCGCACGCGAGCCAGACACCAGCTTCTTGCAACGTCGGCTCGCGCTGCCGATCGCTGACCGGCTGGTGCTGCGGCCGATCCGCGACGTGCTGGGCCTGTCGAAGACCAGAGCAGTGCTCAGCGGCGGATCCGGGCTGTCGGCAGATTTGTTCCGGCTTTTCCACGCGCTTGGCGTCTCGCTGCGCAACATCTACGGCAGCACCGAACTTGGCGTTCTTTCCTCGCATTGCGGCCGCGGCTTCGATCCCGCCACGATGGGCGAATTGCTGCCGAGCGATCCGACCATCGCACAGCCGATCGAGGCTTGGGTCGATGCGAACGGGCAACTGCGCGTGCGCTGCTGCGCCTTCTCCGGCTATCTCAAGAACGAAGCCGCGACGGCGGAGCTCGGCCGTGCCGACGACGGATTTTGCACCGGCGACGCGGTACGCCTCGATGAGCGCCGGCAGCTCATTTTCCTCGACCGGCTCAAGGATTTGCGCAAGCTCCGCACCGGCCAGCCCTTTCCGCCACAGTTCATTGAAAACAGCCTGCGAGCCTCGCCTTTCATCCGCGACGTCATGGTGCTTGGCGACGAGGAGAGCGACTTTGTCGCGGCGCTGATCAACGTCAATCCCGAGATCTGCGGCCGCTTTGCCGAACGTCACGGTCTCGCCTTCGGAACGTTCAGCGAATTGAGCCAGCTCCCGGAAATTCGCGCCGAGATCGCCGCCGCCGTCCGCGACGTCAACCGGCGTTTGGAGACCGGCGCCCGCATCGCCTCGTTCGTGACCTTACCGAAGGAACTCGATGCCGACGAAGCGGAATTGACACGATCACGGAAGCTCCGCCGCGAGCAGATCGCCGAGCATTACCGCGAGATCATCGGCGCGATCTATGCCGGCGTGGAGCACGTGATCGCAACCATCGAGGCGCGCTATCAGGACGGCCGCAAGGCCAAGATGACCGCGCGTGTCGCCATCAATCGAGTCGCCGAGGCCAGCTCATGAACAAGACGATACCTGCCCCATGATCGATGTGCTCCAAGTCATCATCAACGGATTGCTGGTCGGCCTCGTCTACGGGTTGGTCGGCGTGTCGTTTGTAGTAATTTACCGCTCCTCGCGCATCGTCAATCTGGCGCAAGGCGAGATCCTGCTGCTCGGCGCGCTGTTCATCTGGACTTTCACGCTCGGCGTGAAGCTGCCCTGGGGCATCGGCGTGCCGATCGCGCTCGTCTGCTGCGTCGGGATGGCGCTCATTCTCGAGCGGGCGCTGTTTCGCCCGCTGATCGGCGAGTCGCCGTTCACGGTTTTCATGGCGAGCATTGCGCTGCTTATTCTTCTGCGCGGCGTCGCGCAGCTTGTGTGGGGTGCGGAGACGCGGCCGTTTCCGCAGATCTTACCGTCAGGCGCGTGGAGCATCGGTCCATTCCTGGTGACCAAGCGCCTGCTGATCGGCGCTGTGCTGACCGTGGGCCTGGTGGAGCTTCTGCACTGGTTCTTCATGCATACCCGGCAAGGCCTGCGGCTCGCCGCCGTGGCGGAGGACCACTACACCGCCTTGTCGCTTGGCGTTTCGGTTCGGCAGGCGGTGGCCGTCGCCTGGATCATGGGCGCCGTACTCAGCGCCGTCGGCTCGGTCGTGCTCCTCTCCGATCAGATCGTGTCGCTGAATGCGGCAGGCATCGGATTGCGAGCGCTTCCGATCGCATTGCTTGGCGGAATGGAATCGGTACGCGGCGCGCTGCTCGCCGGCGCCATCATCGGCGTGGGCGAAGCGCTGGCGTCGGTCTATGTCGATCCGTTCACCAAGGGCGTGAGCTCGCAGATTCTGCCCTATGTGATCATGATCGGCGTTCTGTTGCTCCGCCCGCAAGGCCGCTTCGGCTGGAAAGTCATCGAGAGGCTGTAACGCGTCATGCTGCTCCCGACCGGCGTTCGCTTCGAAAACTTCGCGACTGAAGGCCGCTACATTCATACCTGGCCGCAGGCGACGTGGCTCGCGGCTTTGCTGCTCGCGCTTGTTCTTGTTCCGCACGCCGTGAGCCTCTATGTCACCGGCGTTCTGACCGTCATGTTCATCACCTTGATGGCCGTCTATGGTTTGCAGGTGACGGTCGGCATGGCCGGCCAGATCAATGTCGCGCAGTCGGCGTTCATGGGAGTCGGCGCCTACGCCGCCGCGCGACTGTCTGAGAATGTCCCCTTTTGGCTTGCGATACCTGCTGGCGGACTTGCGGCCGCTCTGGTCTCCATCGTCTTCGCGCTGCCGGCGATCCGGGTAAAGGGCTTCTATCTGGCGCTGACAACGCTGGCGGCGCAGGTGATGTTTCCGATCATCGTGCTGGCGCTGCCGTCCGATTGGCTCGGCGGAACGAGCGGCATGGCCGTCGAGCCGATCGAGATCGGCGGCCGCATGCTCTCGACGCCGCTCGACATGTATTACTTTACGCTCGCCGGCGTGCTGATCTGCAGCGTCGGCGCCTTCAATTTGCAGCGGACCCGTTTCGGTCGCGCGCTTTGCGCCGTGCGCGACAACGAGCTCGCCGCCGAAGTCACCGGCGTCAATGTCAGCTACTATAAGGTGATGGCGTTCTTCGCCGGTTCGCTGTTCGCCGGTGTCGCCGGTGGTTTCTTTGCCTATTACATCCGCTATGTCACGACCGAGAATTTCAATCTGCTACTGTCGATCTGGTATCTCGGGATGCTGATTGTCGGGGGCTTAAGCTCGCCGCTCGGCGCGATCCTCGGAACGGCTTTCATCACGGCCATCCAGGAAGCCTTTCACGCACTCGGTGGCGCCTTGCTGACGGCATTCCCCAATCTCGGCGGCGGGCTCGTTTTCGCCACCAGCAACGTCATTCTCGGCATTTGCATTCTGCTGGCGCTGATCTTCGAACCGCGCGGCCTTGCCCACCGCTGGAGCGTTCTCAAGGCCGCGTACCGCATCTGGCCCTTCCCGCACAGCTAGCAAACAAAAAGACACGCCCAAGAAACACCAGGAGGAAACGACGATGAAGCTCCAGAGATTAGTGTCCGGCATAGCGTCCAGCCTGAGCGCCGCCGCACTGCTCACCTTCGCCCCCGCATCGGCCATGGCTGCCGACTATGTCATGTCGGCCTCCGCCGACTTTACCGGACCGTTCGCCGACGTTGCGCCGAGCACCGTCTCAGGAATTCGCGCCGTTGCCGCGTGGTGGAACGACACCAAGGGCAAGGAGCTCGGGACCAATGTCGACATCAAGGTGCACGACATGCGTTACGATGCGAGCGTCGTCGCCAGCACATGGCCGAGCATTCTCGCAACCGACAAGCCCATCATGCATCTCGGCTTCGGCACGCCCGACCTCATCACATTGATGAAACGGCTGCCGGGCGACAAGGTGCCGATGCTGATGAGCACCGCCATGGTCGGTCTGGTCTGGAAGCCGAATGGCTGGCACTTCTCGTTTCGCCCGACCTACAGCCATGAATTCGTCGGCCTGCTGAACCATTTGCAGGAGAAGAAGGGCGGCAAGCTGACGATCGGCGCCATCAGCACGCAGACCGCGGCGGGATTTGTCGATCAGGTCAAAGGCGTACAGAAATTCGCCGAGACCAATCCCGACCGTTTCACCGTTCTCGACGTGCAGTGGGTGGACGCAAGCCCGGTATCTGTCGTCAACGAAGTGCGAACGCTGGTGCGGCAGCAGCCCGACGTCATCCTGGTCGGCGGCACGACAGCGCAAGTGGTCGCCACCGGAAAGGCGCTGCGCGAACTGGGCGCCAACATCCCGATCATCATGTCGACCCACAACGGACTGACGGAAGTGGCCAAAGGCATCGACCTGAAGGAGATCGAAGGCTCCTATTCGGCTTTCGCTTTTGCGCCCGACAACCAGGAGGCCCTGCCGGTTCGCGACCTCTATACGAAGTATCACACTGGCGCTGGCAACTGGGGCATCGCCGCCGCGCAGTCGTCCTATCAGGCGTTGCTGGCGTTGCGCGTGCTCGAACAGGCCATCGCCAAAGGCGGTAAGGACGCCGTCACTGGCCAAGCCATGTACGACGCGATGCTCGGCGCCGACTATAGCGAAGCATCGCTGATGGGATCGCTGCCCGATATCAAGTTCGACACCACGGCGCCCTTCCCGGTCGGCAAGCTCAAGGTCAAGGCGCAGGTCGTTCGCGACGGCAAGATCGCCACGCTCGGCAACGATTGGCTTCCCGTCCCCGATCTGCCGAAATGGTGAGGCGGATCCACGCTCGTGCAACATATTCCGCCGGTGCCGCCGGAGCTCCGCAACGTCGATGTCGTCTTTGATGGCATCATTCAGGTGCTACGCAGCGTCAACCTCGAAGTGCGGGCCGGCAAGGTTACGGCCTTGCTCGGCGGCAACGGCGCAGGCAAGACGACGACGCTGAAAGCGATCTCGGGCCTGCTCGCCGTCGAGCATGGCAAAGTCACCGACGGGCAAATCCGCTTTGAGGGCGAGGATATTTCCAACGCCGATCCGGTCAATCTCTTCCGTCGCGGCGTCGTCCAAGTTCTCGAAGGCCGAAAAGTGCTGGCGCATCTTTCCGTCGAGCAGAACCTCTTGGTCGGCGGCCATCATCGCGCCGACCGGCAGGCGGTGCAGGACGATATCGAGCGCGTGTACGGCTATTTTCCGCGGCTGCGCGGCCTGACAAAACGCGTGTCCGGCTACCTGTCCGGCGGCGAAATGCAGATGCTCCTGGTCGGCCGTGCGCTGGTGGCGCGGCCGAAGCTTTTGATGCTTGACGAGCCGTCGGTCGGCTTGGCGCCGAACATCGCCGAAGAGCTGTTCGCGACCATCGCGGCCGTCAACCGCGAGCAAGGCTTGACCATCCTCCTTGTCGAGCAGAACGCGCACGCGGCCATGGCGTTGTGCGACTACGGTTACATCATCGAAAGCGGCCGCATCGTCCTGCACGGTACACGCGAAAAGCTGAGCGAGAACGAGGACGTGCGCGAATTCTATCTCGGCCTCTCGCTGGAGAATGAGCGGCGCAGCTTTCGCGAC
The DNA here is from genome assembly GCA_035566615.1 of Xanthobacteraceae bacterium. GTDB lineage: Bacteria > Pseudomonadota > Alphaproteobacteria > Rhizobiales > Xanthobacteraceae > BOG-931. The sequence goes on along the minus strand of DATMQV010000078.1, from coordinate 1,455 downwards.
ATCAAACACTACAAGCGGCGCAAGCGCTGGCTTGGATAAGACAGACGGCGGCGCGCGATCTGCCGAGCGATGGAGAGTGTGCCGGGGGAGCGACAAGTGGAATAATATTCCCATCTCAATGCTTTATGCGCCCTCACCTACTCGATCAGGCGTATTGAGACCCAAAGCCATTCTTGAACGAGCCCCCCACAAACTGCCTTTCTTCGAGTGGTGGTCCCGGCAATGTTGCATCAGTCAGCAAGAACAATACTTTAAACAGAGGTGAGCGGGCAAAACCGCCGTTGAGACGCAAATCGGATTTGTGCGGCCCGCCTTCACCGATCAGGACTGGTGCTCAGTCCGATCCTGGAAGACCAGAAGCTTCGCGACGCCCAGAGACTGTCCTTCAGGGACTGAGAGAAGCCGGCAGGCTCGTGCGTTGCGGCGGCGGGGCCTTGGGGAGTGCCGAGAGACAGCAAAACGCACCGGTGCGCCCCGAACGGGCAGGACATGCCCATCACCACCGCCGAACGGGAATCAGGTAAGTTGGCCGCTCAGCGCATCGAGGGACCCAATGGTGTAACATGAATGCCGAGATAATTAGTGGGCCCACGAGTCCGCCGATCGGCTGCTCCGCCGCGGCTCAACGCATGCGCGCGCACCGTAAGCGGCGACGAGCAGGGCTGCGTTGTGTCGTGGTCCAGTTACGCGAAACAGAAATCGACGTCCTGATCCGAAGGGGCTTGTTAAAGGCTGATGCGCGTAACAACGTCCGCGCGATCGGCGAGGCCATTCACGCCCATTTTGATAAGACGTTACGTGCATGAACGTGATGTGTAACAGTACGACAAGGCCTGCCGCCCCCCAAAATCCTGCGCTGAGGGAATCCATCGCTCACCGCTCCTTATACTTTTTATGGCTGGTGGCAGAGCGGCTATGGCGATGGTTCGTACTGGCGAATTTCCCGTGGTCGAGCCTGCAATTGTACCGCCGAATTACGGCGGTCCGCTGGCTTTGGAATATCACCTGCGGCAATGCTTTCAGCGGCTCTGGAGCGACGGCGAGCACGTCGGGTCGCCTTCGCCTTCGCTCTCGTTCCCGTTTCCGTTCACCTCGCGCTTCGGCAGCGACAGCACGCCCATTTCGCGTAGCCGCTCAAAGTCGGCCATGATCGAGTCGCGCAGCTCCTCAAGCGTCATGTGCTCGGGCAAGACCGGCGCGTTCGGATCGCTGGCAAGCCGCATCGCCTGGATCTTGGCATACTTGAACGCCCCAATTTTCTCCGCCCACTTCGCGGCTTTCTCCATCAGGTCATCGATCTCTTCAAACGGCGCGTCGGCACCCAGCGTCTTCAACACCTTTGCCTTGTAATAGAAATGCCCTTGCCATGAACGAAAGACTGCAAAATAGGTGCTGGTGGTCATTGGTCAGGGAGTCAGCACACCGCCGACCTCGTTTTCAGAAGGCCCGTAGCTG
>DATMQV010000077.1:0-22850 GCA_035566615.1 Xanthobacteraceae bacterium | reverse complement strand
CGAGGAGCCGTCACTTCCGCAGGCGGAAGACTCAGAGGCGCCGGTAGCCGACAGTGCCGGTGGCGACTCGCTTGCCGCCGGGCGCGAGGCCATTCTGCGTTACGCCAAGCTCGCGCCCTCGCAGCCCGGCGTCTATCGCATGATCGATGCGCGCGGCGACGTCCTCTATGTGGGCAAGGCCAAGAACGTCAAAAACCGCATCCGCGCCTACGCGCGCCCGGCGGGTCTCGACACCCGCATCGAACGGATGATCGCGGCGACGCGTGCGCTTGAATTCGTCGTCACCCGCACCGAGACGGAAGCGCTGCTGCTCGAAGCCAATCTGATCAAACGGCTGCGGCCGCGCTTCAATGTTCTTTTGCGCGACGACAAATCGTTCCCGTACATCCTGATCACGTCGGATCATTGGGCTCCGCAAATTCTCAAACACCGAGGCGCGCGCACCCGCCCAGGCCATTACTTTGGGCCGTTCGCATCTGTCTGGGCGGTCAATCGGACGATCAACGCGTTGCAACGCGCGTTTCTGCTGCGTTCGTGCAGCGATCCGTTCTTCGAAAGCCGCACGCGCCCGTGTCTTCTTCATCAGATCAAGCGCTGCTCTGCGCCATGCACCAACGAGATCGACTTCAGCGAATATGCGGAGCTGGTGCGCGAAGCCAATGCGTTCTTGTCCGGCCGCAGCAAGGTTGTCAAAGACGAGCTCGCGGTGGAAATGGAAAAAGCTTCGCAGGCGCTCGATTTCGAACGCGCCGCCGTCTACCGCGATCGCCTCGCCGCGCTCTCGGCCATTCAATCCCACCAGGGCGTCAATCCGCGCGGTGTGGAGGAGGCCGACGTTTTCGCGCTCCATCAGCAGGGCGGTTTCGCCTGCGTGGAGGTGTTCTTTTTCCGCACCGGGCAGAACTGGGGCAATCGCGCGTATTTTCCGAAAGCCGACCGCTCCATCTCGCCCGGCGAGCTTCTGTCGGCGTTGCTCGCGCAGTTCTACGACGACAAGCCTTGTCCGCGGTTGATCTTGATCTCGCACGAGATCGACGACCGTGAGCTCCTGGCGGAGGCGCTCGCCACCAAAGCCGGCCACAAGATCGAAGTGGCGGTGCCGCAGCGTGGCGAGAAGAAAGATCTGGTCGAGCATGCGCTCGCCAACGCCCGCGAAGCGCTGGGGCGCAAGCTTGCTGAAACTTCATCGCAAGAGCGGCTGCTGCGGCAGCTTACCGAAACGTTCGGCTTGCCGCGCGTGCCGCGGCGGATCGAGGTCTACGACAACAGCCACATCCAAGGCACCAACGCGGTCGGTGCGATGATCGTCGCCGGCTCCGAGGGGTTCCGCAAAAAAGAATACCGCAAGTTCAATATTCGCTCGGTCGACCTCACACCCGGCGACGATTTTGCGATGATGCGCGAGGTGCTGACGCGGCGCTTCAAGCGCCTGCTGGCCGAGGCGCCACTGCCCTCCGCGAGCGGCGAGCCGCCTGAGCGGGCGGTTGCGCCTGACGCCGCACCTGCGCTGTCCGAGATCGACCACTATGTCCCGCAAGCGGAGCGGGAACTCTCCGACGTTGCGGCAGAGACCGACGATGCCGAATCTCCCTGGCCGGATCTGGTGCTGATCGACGGCGGGCAGGGACAGCTTACCGCCGCCATGGACGTGCTTACCGGCCTCGGCGTTGAGGTGCCCATGATCGGCATCGCCAAGGGGCCGGACCGCGACGCCGGGCGCGAAACCTTCTTTGTGCCGGGCCGCGACTCATTCAAACTGCCGCCGCGCGATCCGGTCTTGTATTTCGTTGAGCGGCTGCGCGACGAAGCGCATCGATTCGCGGTTGGCTCCCATCGGGCCCGCCGCATGCGTGACCTGCGTGAGGCCGGCCTGCAGGAAATCGCGGGCATCGGCCCAACCCGGAAGCGGGCTTTGTTACATCACTTCGGGACCCTCAAGGCGATTGAGCGCGCTTCCGTCACCGACCTGATGCAGGTGGATGGTATCAGCGCCGAAACGGCGCGGCGAATCTACGACTTCTTTCACGAAGGAGCGGCATGACGGCGGCTCCCAGCGATCGACGGCCCGAGGCATTCGGCGCAGATGCGCTGAACCAGACATGCGTTTGCGGGCTCTGTCGGCCTTGCCGCGGTAACGCTATGTTATGGCCATGAACTCGACCACCACGACCACCGACCGGCTGCGCGCGCACCCTTTCGCGCTTCCCAATATGCTGACCTATGGCCGGATCGTCGCCATTCCGATCGTGGTCGGTTGCATGTTCTGGCAAAGCATTCTCGAAGGCGGGTTGTGGCTGCGCTGGGTGGCGCTGGCCTTTTTTATCGCCGCCGCGATAAGCGATTTCCTCGACGGCTATCTGGCGCGCATATGGGCCCAGCAATCCTCGCTCGGGCGCATGCTCGATCCGATCGCCGACAAGCTCTTGGTTTCGTCCTGCCTCCTGATGGCGGCGGGCGAGGGCACGATCCGTGGCTGGGCGCTGTTCGCGGCGATCGTGATCCTCTGCCGCGAGATCCTGGTTTCGGGTTTGCGCGAATATCTCGCCGAATTGCGCGTAAGCGTGCCGGTGACGCGGCTCGCCAAATGGAAAACCACGCTGCAGCTCATTGCCATCGGGTTTCTCATTGCGGGCGACGCGGGCGATGCGATCGTTCCGGTCGTCACCTGGACCGGCATCATGTTGTTGTGGCTATCCGCGCTGCTGACGATCTACACCGGCTGGGATTACCTGCAGGCCGGATTGCATCACCTGACGAAGGAGGATGCGTGAGGCTTCTCTATTTCGCGTGGGTGCGTGAGCGCCTTGGCAAATCGGAAGAGCAGATCGAGCCGCCCGCCAATATTGGAACGGTCGGCGAGCTGATGGCCTGGCTTGCCAAACGCGACGAGCAGTATGCGCATGCATTCGAGAACGCCAAGGTGATCCGCGCCGCTATCGACCACCGCCATGTCCGGCCGGATGCGCCGATCGCCGGCGCCGGCGAGATCGCATTCTTTCCGCCCATGACCGGCGGATGAGGTTTTGAAAGCCGCCAGCGGGTTGCAGGAGTAACGATGACGACGACGATCCGCCTGCAGCGCGAACCCTTCGACGTTGCCGCCGAAGTGGAGCGGATGACGCATGGCCGTACCGACATCGGCGCGGTCGTGACGTTTACCGGGCTGTGTCGGGCTGACGAAAACGGCAAACAGATTGCGGCGCTCACCCTTGAGCATTATCCGGGCATGGCCGAAGCCGAAATCGGCCGCCATGTCGAGGAGGCCTGCGCACGCTGGCGGCTGCTCGGCGTCACGGTGATCCATCGCCATGGGCGGCTTGAGCCCGGTGACGTCATCGTGGTCGTGGCAACGGCTTCCAGCCATCGGGAAGCGGCCTTTGCCGCCGCGTCTTTTCTGATGGACTACCTGAAGACGCGCGCACCGTTCTGGAAACAGGTGGAGTCTGTCGGAGACAAGGCTTGTGAAGAGAAGACTTGGGTCGAGGCCAAAGCATCGGACGACTCCGCCGCCGACCGCTGGTCCATGCCGCCGCCCCGGCATGAAGCCGCGAAGTAAAGCGCCCCTATTTGCGCAAGCTCAAAATATAAGTGACGACTTCTTGTACTTGGTATTCCAGCAGATACGGATTCGGCATGCTCGTCGGGTGATCCACGCTGCGCCGTGTCGTGATGATGAAATGCTCCAAAACATCCGCGTTGATATCCGACCGCTGCGCGATCGAATCGAATGAGGGGGCGGGCGAAGTCAAGACTGGCGCCGCGCGTTGGTCGATCGCCACCTGGTGGCAATTCGAACAAGCGACTGTCGCCAAATCATGCCCTTTGCGTGCCGTGTCCGCCCAATTCACCATCTGAGCCCAAGCCGGGCCGGCAATCGTCAGGATCGAAAGCGCCGCAAGCGCTATGAAGGCGCTTACCATCGCGCGGTCTTTTACTTGGAACGGACGCCTCATTGTCAGCCCATGGGTCGATCTTTGAGGAAGATCAATGCCTGAGGCCGTTCAAGAGTTAGCTATCCAAAACGCGACAATTTTCTATTTCTCTGTTCCGTTTTAGGAAAGGTTCGAAGTCTGCCGCGCAAGACTAAAGAGCAGCCGGAGCTCGCTGGTCCTTCTCATCGGCCGCGCGGCGGCTTTGCCGCTTTGGCCCTTGGAGCGTTGGGCATCGTTTACGGCGACATCGGCACATCGCCGCTGTACGCCATGGATCAATTGTTCTTTGGCCGGGCCTCCGCACCGACGACCGAGGAGGTGCTCGGCGGCGTTTCGCTCGTGATCTGGACGATCACCATCATCGTCGCGGTCAAATACGCGATCCTTGTCTTGCGCGCGCAAAACGACGGCGAAGGCGGCTTGTTCGCGCTGTATGGCCTTCTGCACGAGCTGAAAAAGCGCGGCACCAGGCCGCTATTATGGGCGTTGATGCTCGGAGCCGGCTTGCTTTTTGGCGACGGTATCATCACGCCGGCAATCAGCGTCGTCTCGGCTGTCGAGGGGCTTCAAGTCGCCACGCCATCGTTAAGCAATGCGGTTGTACCGATCACGATCGGTCTTCTGACCGTTTTGTTTGCCATTCAATATAAGGGCACTTCGGGCATCGGCATTGTTTTCGGTCCAATTCTGGCCGTCTGGTTTGTCGTCATCGCCGGGCTTGGCGTCTGGCAAATCGGGCTGCGCCCGCAGATACTCGCGGCCTTCAATCCGATTTATGGTTTTGCGTTTCTTCGACACGCCGGTGCGTTCGATGCCCTGCTCGTCTTGAGTGCGTTGATGCTCGTCGTCACCGGCGGCGAGGCGATGTACGCGGATCTCGGCCATTTCGGCGCGCGGCCCATTCGCGCAAGCTGGTTCAGCGTCGTCTTTCCGGCACTGCTGCTCAATTATCTGGGGCAGGGGGCGTATCTGTTAAGCGGCGAACCGGTCGCGGGCGGCAAATTGTTCTACAATCTCGTGCCGCCACCGCTGCTTTTTCCGATGGTCCTGCTGGCCACGGTTGCCACGGTGATCGCCTCGCAGGCGCTGATTTCAGGGGCCTTCTCGCTGGCGTCGCAGGCCATCCGATTGGGTCTCTTCCCGCGGCTCACTCTCCTCCACACGCACGAGAGGCATGCCGGTCAGATTTATGTTCCGTTCGTCAATTGGTCGCTTTTTGCTGGATGCGTCCTGCTCGTTGCGACGTTTGGTTCGAGTGCGGCGCTAGCTGCAGCCTATGGCCTCGCCGTGTCCGGGGTGATGGTTATCACCTCGATCGCCATGTTTCGGGTCGCGCTGGTATATTGGAACTGGCGGCCGCTCGAGACCGGCGTGATCTGGGGTGCGCTGTTGGCGGTGAATATCGCCTTCCTGGTGGCGTGCCTGCTCAAATTCGTGGACGGCGGCTACGTACCGCTTTCGATCGGCGTGGTTTTGTTCCTGGTGATGGCGACCTGGCGCTGGGGCCGCAAGGCGACGTTTGCGGCCTATTCCGCGAAATCGACCATGACCATGGCGGAGTTGGTCGAGCTCCATCGCGGCTGCAGCGCGTTCATGGAACGCAATGCCGTCGTCATGGCAGCGGCCCCGCTGCGGCAGCCGAGCGATCGCACACCGGCGATCATACAGATGCTGTGGGAGCGGCACGGCGTCCTGCCGCGCAATCTCATCTTCGTCGAAGTCACGCATCGCGAGGTGCCCTACATCAGGGACAACCGTTATTGCGTCACGGTCTTTGACCGCGATCATCATCGTGGCAGCATCGTTGCTGTGGAAATCAGCTTCGGCTTCATGGAAGAACCGAATGTCGAGCGCCTTCTGGAAGAAATGGCGCGGCACAAACAAATCGATTTGCCGACCGACCGCCGTCAGTGGGTGGTGCACGCTTCGCAGGAAAATCTGTTGCCGTCGCGCCGGATGAACTGGCTCAGGCGCGTGCGATTTCGTTTGTTCCTGCTGCTGCGGCTGGTTTCGCAGCCCGCCTATTACTATTACGGGCTTGGCGACGAGGTACAGCTATCGGTCGAGATCATTCCGGTGCGGGTGCGATAGGCCGAAGCTGCTTGCTCCGCCGCGAGCCTTCAGTGCGCGCGCTTTTTCAGCCACACCTTGTTGTCGTGGAAGGCTGCGCCGCCGAACGGCGCGACCGGATCGGCGCCGGTCAGCGTGTTGATGCCGCGCCCGTCGGGATACGCGGAATTCGGCCACAGCGATTCCGCGATCAGCACGCCGCGCCGCACGCCGTCAAACAGCTTGGCGTGCAGGCGAACGACGCCGCGGCGGTTGCCGAGGCTGACCTCTTCGCCATCGGTGACTTCGAGTGCTGCCGCGTCGTCCGGGTGGATCATGACGGTTGGTCGCTGCTCGCGCGCCAGCGAAGTCGGCGTTTCAGTAAAGCTCGAATTGAGAAAGCCGCGTGCCGGCGAAGTGGCGAGGCGGAAGGGGTGTTCCGCATCGGCCTCCTCGATCACGTTCCAATGATCCGGCAGTGACGGTATCGACGCTGGACTGTAGTTGACCTGCTTGCGGCTGAACGGCACTTCGGGCCAATCCGGCTTGAAGCGGAATTTGCCGTCCGGATAGGCGAAGCCGTTGAGATAGTGCGCGGTGGCGAAATCGGGCTGACAATCGATCCAGCGCTTGGCTTCGAGCTCGGCGAGCGTGCCCCAGCCGGAGTCTTGCAGAGTGGCATCGACCAATTCGCGCGGCGTCATCGCAAAGCCCGCGTGCTCCGCGCCAAGCCGCTTGGCCAATCCGCAAATCACCTCGTGGTTCGAGCGGCATTCGCCGGGCGGGTCGATGAGCTTCGGTCCAAACAGAATGAATTGGCTGCCGCCCGCGGTATAAAAGTCGTCGTGCTCGACAAACATTGTCGCCGGCAGCACCACGTCGGCCATTTTGGCCGTGTCGGTCATGAACTGCTCGTGTACGCAAACGAAAAGATCCTCGCGCGCGAAGCCGCGTTTCACGGTTTCCTGGTCGGGTGCGACCGAAACCGGATTGGTGTTCTGGATCAGCAAAGCGGTGACCGGCGGTCCGCCGCGCAGCGCGTCCGCGTTGCCGGTAAGGATCGCTCCGATGCGCGACTGATCGAGCATCCGGATCGAAGGGTCGCGCAGATCGGTGCCCTCGATCACTCGTGTGTTGAGGTGAAACACCGCGCCGTTATTGTGGAAGGCGCCGCCGCCTTCCAGGCGCCACGCGCCGGTGACTGCGGCGATGCAGCTTGCCGCATGCATGTTGATCGCGCCGTTGCGCGAGCGCGAAAATCCATAGCCCAATCGAAAATAAGCGCGCTTGTTCTGGCCGACCAGCCTTGCGAATGCTTCGATCGTCTCCACGGGCGCGCCGGTAATCTGCGACGCCCATTGCGGATCGCGCGTGCGCAAGTGCGCGGCGAGTTCGCGCGGCGCGTCCGTATAACGGTCGAGATAATCCCAATCGGCTTTGTCGTCGCGGAACAGGCAATGCATCACCGCACAGGCAAGCGCGCCGTCGGTACCCGGCCGGATCAACACCGGCAGGTCGGCCTGCCGCATAGTTCCGTTCATGTAGACGTCGACGGCGACGATCTTGCCGCCGCGCTCCTTGCGGGCGCGCGTTGCGTGGGTCATCACATTGACCTGGGTGTTCACCGCATTGGTGCCCCAGATCACGACCAGATCGGATTTCGCCATCTCGCGCGGATCGGCGCCGGCGAGGCGGCCGGTGCCGGCGACGAATCCGGTCCAGGCCGGATTGACGCAGATGGTGGTAAAGAAGCCGGAATACTTCTTGGCGTGGCGCAGGCGGTGGATGCCGTCGCGCATCACATAGCCCATCGTCCCGGCATAAAAGTAAGGCCAGACCGTTTCAGAGCCGTGCGTTTGCTCGGCGCGCGTAAATTGCTCGGCGACGAGATCGAGCGCCTCGTCCCAGGAGATCGGGCTGAATTGCCCGCTGCCCTTCGGGCCGGTTCGGCGCAACGGCTGCTTCAGCCGGTCGGGATGGTGCACGCGCTCCGCATAGCGCGCCACCTTGGCGCAGATGACGCCCGCCGTGTAGTCGTTGTCCTCCGCACCGCGGACGCGGCCAATCGCGTTGTTGCCAAACACCTCGACCTCCAGCGCGCAGGTCGATGGGCAATCGTGCGGACAGACCGATGCGAGGATCCGGGGGCGAACGGTTTGATTCATCGCGGCCGCAGCTTATCGCGATCCGGGCGTCGTAAACAACGCCCCATCGCGACTCGGTCCGCCGCGCCCACAGCCGGCGATTTCAGCGCCACGGGCCCATGTTTTCAGGCCGCCGCGGCCTTACCCTTCGGCTGCACCTCGGCGGTGTAGTCGGTCATCAATTGCTGGGTGATGCGGCTCGGGGTGAAGTTCCAGTCCGCAATCTGCGACACGGCGGTCACTTCGGCGGCGGTGCCGGTGATGAAGCACTCGGAAAAGCTGGAAAGCTCTTGCGGCATGATCCGGCGTTCGATCACCTCGATATTGCGCCGGCGCGCCAGCGCAATCGCGGTTGCGCGGGTGATGCCCGACAGGAAGCAATCCGCGATCGGTGTGTGGATCTTGCCGTCGGCGATGAAGAAGATATTCGCGCCGGTGCACTCGGCGACGCGCCCCTGCCAGTCGAGCATCATCGCGTCGGCAAAGCCGCGGCGCTCGGCGCGGTGCTTTGAGACCGTGCAGATAGCATACAACGCCGACGCTTTGGCCAGCGCAGGCGCGGTCTGCGGATCAGGGCGGCGGTATTCGGCGAGGTCGAGCCGGATGCCTTTCAATCGCTGGGCGGGATCGAAATAGCTCGGCCATTCCCACGTCGCCACCGCAAGGTGGATGGTGTTCTTCTGCGCGGAGACGCCGAGCTGCTCGGAGCCGCGCCAGGCGATCGCCCGCACATAGGCTTCTTTTTGATTGTTCTTCTCGACCACAAGCCGCTTGGCGGCCTCGATTTCCGGGACCGTATAGGGGATTTCGAAATCCATGATCTGCGCCGAGCGCTTGAGGCGCTCGGAATGTTCGAGGCTCTTGAAGATCTCACCGCCATAGGCACGTTCGCCTTCGAACACGGCGCTCGCGTAATGCAAGCCGTGCGTGAGCACGTTAATTTTGCACTCAACGGTCGGAACGAGCTTGCCGTCGAACCAGATAAGATCGGGACGCTGGTCGAATGGCACTGCCATGGCATTGCCTCCCTGTGGCACGGATGGCCCCCATCCTGCCGGATTTTTGGGCGCAATTCGGGGGCCTTGCGCTCCGATCGATGCTTCCGTCTTAGGCTTTTGCGTCGGGAGCGGACTCCCGTTAAGGTCGCATTTGCCCTATGAGAGCGCCGTTCGGCGCCCTGACAACCGCGCGCCCTGGGCGAACCCGGCGCAGTGTGGCTGTGACATAGCGTCATTGGGGGTAACAACCAAACCGAAATATGTCAATAGTGCTGACATAATGGCCGACATCAGTTTGACAACACCGCGCAAAGACCGGCCCGCCGCGGCGGCGGCCGAGAGCGCAGACGCGCGCGAGCCCTATTGGGACCTCATCGAGCTTTTGTTCTTTGCCTACCGCGACTTCGTCAGCGACCCCGATCAGCTTTTGGACAAGCTCGGCTTTGGCCGCGCGCACCATCGCGTGCTGCATTTCGTCAATCGCAACCCTGGTATGAAAGTCGCCGAGCTGCTCGACGTTCTGAAAATCACCAAGCAGTCGCTTGGCCGCGTACTCAAGCAGCTTATCGACGAGGGCTACGTCGTCCAGAAGGAGGGCGCCGATCGCCGTCAGCGGCTGCTTTACGTCAGCCCGGCCGGCGAAGCGTTGGCGCTCAAGCTTGCCGGGCTGCAAGCAGTGCGGATCGGCCGCGTACTCGACGAACTCGGCCCCACTGGACGCGAGACCGCGCGCCGCTTTCTTGCCGGCATGATCGGGGATGAAGACCGCGAACGTGTCCTGCGAATGATTGCGCGCGCCGAGCGCGCACGTTCGAACGGCCGAGATTGACACGCATGGCGACGCCCGTTGCCAATCCCGCCGATGACGCGCCGCATTTGCTCGTCGTCGACGACGATCGCCGCATCCGCGCGCTGCTTTCGCGTTTTCTTCTTGCCGAAGGCTATCGTGTCACCACCGCCGAGACGGCGCGCGAAGCGCGCGCCAAGCTCGAAGGTCTTCATTTCGATCTCCTCATTCTCGACGTCATGATGCCGGGCGAGAATGGCTTCGATCTCGCGCGTGCGATCCGCGCCGGCTCGGCGGTGCCGATCCTGATGCTGACGGCGCGCGACGAGAAGGAGAGCCGCATCAAAGGGCTCGAAATCGGCGCCGACGATTATCTGGCGAAACCATTCGAGCCGCGCGAATTGTCGCTGCGCGTTGCCAGCATCCTGCGGCGCGCGCGGCCGCCGAGCATGCCGCCGGCTGAATCCGTGCGCTTCGGCCCGTTCGTATTTCATCTGGCCCGCGGAGAGCTGCGCCGCGGCGAGGAGGCGATCCGCTTGACCGATCGCGAACGCGAAATGCTGCGCGTGCTCACCGCAAGCGTTGGCGAGACCGTTCCGCGTCAGGCGTTGGCGGGCAACGGCGAGAGCGTCAGCGAACGCACCGTCGACGTTCAGGTCAACCGGCTGCGACGCAAGATCGAACAGGATCCGGCCAATCCGCTCATCGTCCAGACAGTACGCGGGGTCGGCTATCGTCTGGTGGCTTCGGCTTGAGCGGCGTCATGACCAGCCTTGATGAAAGCGTCGGCCGCCTGCGCAGCGCCGCCAGCGTCCTGCTGAGCGCCGCCAATTCCGCGGCCGTTGCCGCCGGCACCATCGCCGCGCCCATTACCGGGCCGTGGGGAACGTTCACACTGTGGCTCAAGGCTGTTTTGCCGAAGGGCCTCTACGCGCGGGCGCTGCTGATCATCATCGTGCCGATGGTGGTGCTGCAATCGGTTGTCGCCTTCATGTTCGTCGAACGGCAATGGAGCGTGGTCAACTATTACCTATCCTCGGCGGTGACGCGCGAAATCGCGACGCTGATCGACGTATACAAGAGCTTTCCGCAAGGCGCTGATCGCGCTCAGCTCCGACGCATCGCGCAGGATCGGCTCGGCCTTGTCGTCGACTTTCTGCCCGAAACGCAATTGCCGCCGCCAGGTCCGAAGCCGTTCTTCTCGCAGCTTGATGCCACGCTGTCCGACGAGATTCGAAAGCAGATCGGGTTGCCGTTCTGGATCGACACTGTCGGCCGCTCGTCGATCGTGGAAATCCGCATCAAGCTCGACGGCACGATCATGCGGGTGTTCGCACGCCGCGCCGACGCCTACGACCTGAACGCCTGGATCTTTTTGGTGTGGATGGTGGCGACGTCGCTCGTGGTGCTGACCATCGCCATCCTGTTCCTGCGCAATCAGATCAGGCCGATCGTGCGGCTGGCCGACGCCGCCGAGGCTTTCGGCAAGGGCAGGGAGGTTCCGAATTTCCGTCCGCGCGGCGCGCGCGAAGTGCGGCGCGCTGCGGCCGCTTTCCTCGAAATGAAAATGCGCATCGAGCGCGCCATCGAGCAGCGCACGACGATGCTGGCGGGCGTGTCGCACGATCTGCGCACCATCCTGACGCGCTTCAAGCTCGAGCTCGCTTTCCTCGGCGACAGCCCGGAAACCGAAGCGATCAAGAAAGACGTCGACGAAATGGCTGCGATGCTCGAGGCCTATCTCGCGTTCGCCCGCGGCGATCTCGGCGAGCAGCCGGCGCCGACCGATATGTCGGCGATGTTGAGCGAGCTACTGGCCGATAGCGAGCGTCACGGTCATCGCGCGACCGTCGCATTTCACGGTCAGCCTACAGTCACGGTGCGGCCGGCCGCGTTCAAACGCTGCCTTGCCAATCTCGTCTCCAACGCCGGGCGGTTTGCGTCAACTGTCGCGATCACCGGTCACCGCGATCACCGCTGGCTCACGGTGACGATCGACGACGACGGGCCGGGCATTCCGGCGCAATTGCGCGAGGATGTATTCAAGCCGTTCCTGCGGCTCGACGATGCGCGCAATCAGGACGAAGGCGGCACTGGCCTCGGGCTCGCCATCGCACGCGATATCGCGCGCTCCCACGGCGGCGATATCACGCTGGGCGACTCGCCGCTCGGGGGATTGCGCGCGACTGTTCGCGTCCCGGTCTAAAACGGGGAAAGCCGCCGCGCGGCTCACTTCCGCTGCATGTCGGCGGCGGCGCGCGCCAGGATCTCGACAAGGTGCGCCTCGGCATCGGCGTCGCCTTCAAGACGCTTGCTGATAGTCTCGCGCAAATGGTCGAGCGCGGCCTCGGTCAGCGGCGGCAAAGATCCGCGCTCGCCGCGGTCACCACGCTCACCGCGTACATGCCGCCGCCAACGGTTGACGCGCTCGCCGAATGCGCTCAGCCGATCAAGAACGGCGTCGACAATCTCGCGATTGGCATTGAGATAAGCGCTGCCTTCCTCGGTGATGGTGTAGAGCTTCTTCGAGCCTTCGGCGGAAGCGGTGACATAGCCGGCTTCCTCCAGATAGGTCAGGGTCGGATAGATGATGCCGGGGCTGGGGCTGTACCAGTCCGCGGTCTTCTCTTCGAGCAGCTTGATGATCTCGTAGCCGTGGCGCGGGGCCTCCGCGATCAGCGCCAGCGCAATGAGGCGCAGGTCGCCCTGGGCCAGCATGCGCTTTGCGCGCATCCAGTCCTCGGGGTCGCGGCCGCCAAAGTCCCATTTGCCGCGACGGCCGAAACCGAAGCGGCTGCCGTGGCGGCCGGCGGCCCATTTCCAGCCGTGTCCGTGGTCATGTCCATGATGTCCATACATTTTTTGCCCTCCTGAGGCATTACGATATATCTTTAGATAGCTCACAATACGATGTAGCGCAAGATATATCTTTTCAGAATCGCTGTTCGCCGCGGTTCTTTTGCTGAAGCGAGGGGGCTTGAGGCTTTATCCTGCTTCGTATATCCGTAAACGGATAATCGCGTAAGGATAACGCCGTGGTGCGGCAAGCCCACCCATCGAACCCCTTGGCTTTGGCGGTGCTGGCGCTGCTGTTCGAGCGGCCGATGCACCCCTACGAGATGGGCGTGATCCTCAAGCAGCGGCACAAGGAAGAAAGCATCAAGCTGCGCTACGGCTCGCTCTATACGGTGATCGAGCTCTTGCTGCGGCGCGCATTCATTGCGGCGCGCGAGACCGGCCGCGACGGCCGCCGGCCCGAACGCACGGTGTATGAAATCACCCCCGCGGGGCGCGACGAGTTGCGCACCTGGATGGCCGAGCTGATTGCCGAGCCGGTCAAGGAATATCCGCAGTTCGAGGCGGCGCTTTGCCTGTTGCCGGTGCTGCCGCCCGATGAAGCGCTCGCCCTCCTCAGGCAGCGGCTTTTGGCGATCGAGAGAAATTCGACGGCGCTCGCGCTGCAAATCGAGCAAGTCAGTCGCCAGAACATCCCGCCGCTGTTTCTCATCGAGACCGAATACCGGCTCGCGCTGCTTAAAGCGGAGCAGCATTTCGTCGCCGAAGTGATCGGCCGGATCGAAAGCGGCTGGGGCCCGCTCGAGCTTTGGCGCGCCATTCACGATGACCGCGAAGTGACGATGGCAAGGCTCTATCGCGAGTTTGGGGGAGCGCCCATGAACTAAATAGCAAACAGAAAAAACAAAAAGAAAAGCAGCCTCAGCGATGCTGCAACATCGCCGGGGCCTCGAACCCAAAACCGAAGGCGCGGAGCGCCGGCTTCAGGCACGCACATCTAAGCTATCAGCCGAGCCTCCGCCAGAACAGGGCCGTCGCGCCTGCGCGACGGGAAGGTCTGCTTGTTTGAAACGGAGAACATCATGACAAACGAAACGAACAGTATCGATCCGCAAACCTGGAAATACGCCGAGAAGACGCTGACTTGGCATGGCTGGGGCTCGCCGGTCGGGCTTGGCCTGTTCATCGTCGCCATCGGCGCGTTCGTTGCGCTGCTGCATGTCGCGGGAGTCGTCGGATGACAGCGCAGCCCGCCATCAGTTCCATCGTCCGTGATGTGCCCGCGCCGCTGCATGTCCTCATTATCGGCGGCGGCATCGGCGGCCTGACCTTGGCGCAAGGTCTGAAAAAGTCGGGCGTGAACGTTGCCGTCTACGAACGCGATCGCACCATGACCGATCGCGTGCAAGGCTACCGCGTCCACATCAATCCGGCCGGCAGCCTGGCGCTGCACGAATGCCTGCCGCCGCAATTGTTCGAAGCGTTCGCGCGCACCTGCGGCAAGCCTTCTCGGGGCATTCGCTGCGTCACCGAGCGCATGAACGTGTTGATCTCGTTCGACATGCGCAACCCGCCGCAGGGAGGTAATGGCGATCGGATCGCGCTGGATCGCTCGGTCAGCCGCATCACGCTGCGGCGAGTGCTGGTGGCCGGCCTCGATGATGTCGTGCGCTTCGGCAAGACCTTCGAGCGTTACCAGGAATTGCCCACGGGTCGCGTCGTTGCGCATTTCGCCGACGGCACATCCGCCGAAGGCGATGTGCTGGTCGCTGCGGATGGCGGCGGTTCGCGCGTGCGGCGGCAGTTCCTGCCTCACGCCGAGCGCATCGACACCGGGATCGTCGGTATCGCCGGGAAGGTCTTCCTCGATGGCGGCAACCGGGAACGTCTTGCGCCTGAATTGCGCGACGGCATGACGCTGGCATCGGGGCAGGGCGGTCACTGCCTTTTCGTCGCCCTGCAGGATATCGACGATGCCGCCGCGAATGGCTTCGACGGTAACGACGAGTCGGCCGCGGCCGACGCGCATTTCGACGATGCGCGCAGTTATCTGATGTGGGCGTTCGGCGCGCGGCGCGAGAAGCTCGGGCTTGCAGGCCGCGATACGGACCAAATGTCGGGTGACGAACTTCGCAAGATCGTGCTTAGGGCGATGACGGCACGGGCATGGGATCAGCGCTTTCGCGATTTGGTGCATCACACCGACGCCGCCACCATCAACGCGCTCGCGATCCGCACCGCCGTGCCGGTTGCGCCGTGGCCCACGCAGCGCATCACGCTCCTCGGCGACGCCATCCATTCGATGACGCCCTATCGCGGCATCGGCGCCAATGTGGCGCTCAAGAACGCCGTGCGTCTGTGCCGGGCACTGACGGCGGCCGATCGCGGCGAGCGACCGCTGATCGATGCGATCCACGGCTACGAGACCGACATGCTGGACTATGGCTTTCGCGCCGTGCGCACATCGCTGCACGCGATGAATCAGGCGATCGTCGAGAGCCGTGTCCGGTCGATGCTGTCGCGCACTGCTTTGCGAGTAATCGATCGCGTGCCGGCATTCAAACGGGCGATGTTCAGCCGCATGCGCAGCGAATAGCAGCGCCTTGCAACATCGCTGTTCCGCGCCCACGTCTGTCGCGTTAGATTGACGGCCGGCTTTGGGCGCGGAACGCCCGTGAGGCAGAGATGTTTGCGACTTTCTTTACCGAGCTGAAGCAAGCCGGCGTGCCGGTCACGCTGCGGGAATATCTGACGCTCATGGAAGCGATGGACAAGAACCTTGCCGGCCGGCGCATCGAGGAATTCTACTATCTGTCGCGCGCGACGCTGGTGAAGGATGAGCGCAATCTCGATCGCTTCGATCGCGTGTTCGGCCACGTGTTCAAGGGCCTCGACTACATCTCGGATGCGTTGACCGCCGAGATCCCGACCGAATGGCTCAAGAAGCTGACCGAGAAGCATCTCACCGAAGAGGAAAAGAAGCTGATCGAGGCGCTGGGCGGCCTCGACAAGCTTCTGGAGACGCTTCGCAAGCGGCTCGCCGAACAAAAAGGCCGCCACCAGGGCGGCAAGAAATGGATCGGCACGGCCGGCACGTCGCCGTTCGGTGCCTACGGCTACAATCCGGAAGGCGTGCGCATCGGCCAGGACGGCAATCGCAATTTTCGCGCCGTCAAGGTCTGGGACAAGCGCGAGTTCAAGGATCTCGCCGGCGGCGTCGAACTCGGCACCCGCAACATCAAGATCGCACTGCGCCGCCTGCGCAAGTTCGCGCGCACCGGGGCGCCCGACGAGCTCGATCTCGACGGCACCGTCAAGGGCACGGCGCAGAAGGGCTATCTCGATATCCAGATGCGGCCGGAACGGCACAACACCATCAAGGTGCTGTTGTTCTTCGACATCGGCGGTTCGATGGACTGGCACATCAAGGTGACGGAGGAATTGTTTTCCGCCGCCAAGACCGAGTTCAAGCACATGATCCATCTCTACTTCCACAATTGTCTCTACGAGAAAGTGTGGAAGGAAAACCGCCGGCGCTGGACCGAGACGACGCCGACCTGGGATGTGCTGCACACCTATCCGCACGACTACAAGGTGATCTTCGTCGGTGATGCTTCCATGTCGCCTTACGAAATCGCGTCGCCCGGCGGCTCGGTCGAGCATTTCAACGAAGAAGCCGGCAGCACCTGGATGCAGCGCGTATTTTCGACCTATCCGTCGTGCGTGTGGCTCAATCCGGTGGCCGAGCGCGAATGGGATTTCACCGAGTCGATCAGGATGATGCGGCAGCTCATCGGCGGGCGGATGTTTCCGCTGACGCTCGAGGGGCTGGATGGGGCGATGAAGGAGTTGGGGCGATAGGGTATCCGCAGCCTCGTGGCTTCAACTTTTCCCGAACCACGCTCCAAATGTTCGTTCTCCCTTCGCACGCATTCCGGTTGGGTGGTGGATGACGGCAGTTTGAAGCTCCAGGCGGACCTCCGTCACCGTTTGTTGAGGTCGATATTCTCTTATCAACGGCTACGGTCCGGTACGCGATTCCCCGCGCAGGAGATGTTCATGCCCGCCGAACGTTTTGATTTCCGCAATGCCGAGGGCCAGACGCTGGCCGCCCTGCTTGATCGACCGGACGGCGAAATTCGCGCGGTCGCGTTGTTCGCGCACTGCTTCACCTGCGGCAAGCACAACAGGGCGGCTCGCCACATCGCCGATGGGCTGAAGCAGCGCGGCATTGCGGCGCTACGGTTCGATTTCACCGGCTTGGGCGCCAGCGAAGGCGAGTTCGCCAACACGACGTTTTCATCGAACGTCGACGATCTGGTGGCCGCCGCCGATCATCTACGCCGCACGCTCGCCGCTCCTGCGATCTTGATCGGGCACAGCCTCGGCGGCGCGGCGGTGCTGGCCGCCGCGCATCGCATCCCCGAGGCACGCGCGGTGGTGACGATTGCCGCGCCCTTCGACCCGGCGCATGTCGCCGGCCTATTCCCGGATCGGGTGGCTGAGATCAAAGACAAGGGTGAAGTGGAAGTGGTACTCGCCGGCCGGTCTTTCCGCATTCGTCGCGAGCTGCTTGATGACATTGCCGAACAGAAACTTTCGTCTCATATCAGCGATCTGCGCAAAGCGCTGCTGGTCTTCCATTCGCCGACCGACGATACGGTGGGCATCGATAACGCGAGCCATATTTTCACGACGGCGAGGCATCCCAAGAGCTTCATTTCACTCGCCGGCGCCGATCACCTGCTCAGCCGTTCAAGCGATGCCGTCTATGTGGCGCATGTCGTCGCAGCGTGGGCCGAGCGCTATCTCGACATGGCGGCGCATGCCGGCGCGACGCAGGAAATTCCCGAAGGCACGGTCGTTGTGGGCGAAACCCGCAACGGCCAATTCCAGCAGGAAATCGCGGTCGGCAAACATCGGTTCCTTGCCGATGAGCCGGTGCAAGCCGGCGGTATGGACACCGGACCGGGTCCTTACGATCTGCTGCTGTCCGCGCTCGGCGCCTGCACGTCGATGACAATCCGGCTTTATGCCGATCGCAAACAGATTCCGCTGGAGCGCACGCTGGTCCACCTGCGGCACGAAAAAATTTACGCGGCCGACTGCGCGGATTGTGAAACGAAAGAGGGAAAGATCGATCACATCGATCGGGAGATCACCTTCGAGGGCAATCTCGATGCGGCCACGCGGGCGCGGCTGTTGGAGATCGCCGACAAATGCCCGGTGCACCGGACGCTGAAATCGGAAGTCGACATCCGCACCATGGAGAAGCCCGCTGACTGAGTGCGGCGCCGTTTTAACTGCGACACCGCTCTGAGTGCAGCACCGGTCGTCCCCGCGAAGGCGGGGACCCAGATCTTCACTCGAACGTGCGAGTGTGTCCGCCTGAATTCCCGCCTTCGCGGAATGAACGGGTGTCCGATAGCGCTACGTGACAGCCGCCTTCTGCACGCGGCTTTTGGCTTCGGCAATGACTTCCGGGATGGCCGCATCGTTGCCGGGCGCCATGATGTGCACGCCGGCGATGCCCGGAATGGTGGCGAGCTCGGCGATCAGGTCGACGCAAATGCGGATGCCTTCGCGCACCGGGTCCGACGCTTTTTCCATGCGCGCGATGAGATCGTCCGGGATGACCGTGCCAAACAGATGGCTCTTCATCCATTGCGCTGACTTCGCGGAGCGAAGCGGATTGATGCCGACCAGGATGGCGAGCTTGCCGGTCAGGCCGGCGTCCGACAGCGCGCCCACATAGCGGCGGATCAGCGCCGTATCCATGCAGAACTGGGTTTGCACGAATTGGGCGCCGGCGGCGACTTTGGCGGCGAGGCTCTTGGGCTCCCAGCCCGACGGCGGATCGATCGGCATGTCGGCGCCGCCAAGGAAGAAGGGCGCCTTGCCCGCCACCTCGCGTCCGGTGGGCAGCTTGCCTTCGTCGCGCAGCCGCCGGGCAGTTTCGATCAGCGCGCGTGAGTCGATGTCGAATACCGGCTTGGTGTCCGGCTGATCGCCAGCCTTGGGGTCGTCGCCCGTCAGCACCAGGATGTTGTGGATGCCCAGCGCGGCCGCTCCCATCAATTCGCTCTGCAGCGCGATGCGGTTCTTGTCGCGGCAGGTGATCTGCAGGATAGGCTCGATGCCGGCGTCGATCAGGATCGCCGAAGCGGCGAGCGCGGCCATATGCGCGCGCGCGCCGGCGCCATCGGTAATATTAACGGCGTCCGCGAGCCCCCGCAGCGGAACAGCCTTGCGCAACAGGTCCTGCGGGTCGCAGGAGACCGGCGGGGCGACCTCCGCCGTCATCACAAAGCGGCGCGCCCGCAGCCGCTCGGCAAAGGCGCGGGGGAGGGGGGCAATTCCGTCGGGCATGGCAAGCTCGCTGGGCAGCGGGGGCGAAAGGGAGCGCTTATATGTTTTGCGGTTTGACTGCAATTGGGCGGTTTCGCGCGCCGTTTCTGGACAGGAAAGACCGCGACCGCTAGAGAGTGCCCGGCATGAGCGGCGTCAACGATATCAGATCGAACTTCCTCGCCTATTTCGCGCGCGAGGGGCACGAAATCGTGCCCAGTTCTCCGCTCGTTCCCCGCAACGATCCGACGCTGATGTTCACCAATGCGGGGATGGTGCAGTTCAAGAACGTTTTTACCGGCCTGGAAAAGCGTCCCTATGTGCGCGCCACGACCGCGCAGAAGTGCGTGCGGGCGGGCGGCAAGCACAACGACCTCGACAATGTGGGCTACACCGCCCGGCATCACACGTTCTTCGAGATGTTGGGCAACTTCTCGTTCGGCGACTACTTCAAGGAACGCGCCATCGAGCTTGCCTGGAAGCTCGTGACCAAAGAATTCGGCGTTCCCGCCGATCGGCTGATGGTCACGGTCTATATCGACGACGACGAGGCATTCAAGCTCTGGAAGAAGATCGCCGGGCTGCCCGACAGCAAGATCGGCCGCATTGCCGGCTCGGATAACTTCTGGGCCATGGGCGATACCGGCCCGTGTGGACCGTGCTCCGAGATATTCTACGATCATGGCGATCACATCTGGGGCGGGCCGCCCGGCAGTGCCGAGGCCGACGGCGACCGGTTCGTGGAAATCTGGAATCTCGTGTTCATGCAGTACGAGCAGCTTGCCGGCGGCGGCGGGCGCATCGATCTGCCGCGGCCCTCGATCGACACCGGCTTGGGGCTCGAGCGCATCGCCGCCGTGCTGCAGGGCACGCACGACAACTACAAGATCGATCTGTTCGGCGCGTTGATCGAGGCGATCGCCGATCTGACCCATGTCGATCCCGACGGCGAGCGCAAGGCCTCGCATCGCGTGATCGCCGATCATCTGCGCGCCTCTTCGTTTCTGATCGCCGACGGCGTGCTGCCTTCGAACGAAGGCCGCGGTTATGTCCTTCGCCGCATCATGCGCCGCGCCATGCGGCACGCCGAGCTTCTCGGCGCCAAGGAACCGCTGATGTGGCGACTGGTGCCTTCACTCGTGCGCGAGATGGGGCAGGCCTATCCGGAGCTGCATCGCGCCGAGGGACTGATCATCGAGACGTTGAAGCTTGAGGAAATCCGCTTTCGCAAAACGCTTGAGCGCGGGCTCACGATCCTCGACGAGGCCAGCAAGTCGCTCCAGAAGGGCGACATGTTCGATGGCGTGACCGCATTCACGCTCTACGACACCTACGGCTTTCCGCTCGATCTCACGCAGGATGCGCTCAAGCCGCGCGGGATCGGCGTCGATATTGCGTCGTTCACCGATGCGATGGAGCGCCAGCGCGAGAAGGCCCGCGGGTCATGGGCGGGATCGGGCGAGGCTGCCGACGAGGCCGTCTGGTTCACGCTGCGCGAGAAGCACGGCGGCACTGATTTCCTCGGCTACGAGACGGAAACCGCGGCGGGCGTGGTGGTCGCGCTTTTGCGGGATGGCAAGGAAGTGCCCGCCCTGCAAAAAGGCGAAAGCGGCGCTGTCGTTCTCAACCAGACGCCATTCTACGCCGAATCCGGCGGGCAGGTCGGCGATACCGGCGTGATGTCGGGCGACGGCGTGCGCTTTGCGGTCACCGACACGCAAAAGCGCGCCGGCGACCTCTTCGTGCATTTCGGCACGGTCGAGCAAGGCAGCCTCAAAGTCGGGGCTGCGCTCGACTTGAATGTCGATCATGTGCGGCGCGGCGCCATCCGGCAAAATCACTCAGCCACCCATTTGCTGCACGAAGCGCTGCGGCAGGTGCTCGGCGATCACGTGGCGCAGAAAGGCTCACTGGTCGCGCCCGACCGTCTGCGATTCGATTTCTCCCATCCCAAGCCGATGACGCCTGAGGAAATCGAGCGGGTCGAGGATATCGCCAACGACGTCGTGCTGCGAAACGCGCCGGTAGTGACGCGCCTGCTGAGCCGCGACGACGCCATCGCCTCCGGCGCGCGGGCGCTGTTCGGCGAGAAATACGGCGACGAGGTGCGCGTCGTCGCCATGGGCGAGGGCAGCGGCAATACGATGGCCTGGTCGGTCGAACTCTGTGGCGGCACCCATGTCGGCCGCACAGGCGATATCGGCATTATTTCCGTTGTCGGTGAATCCGCGGTTGCGTCAGGCGTGCGCCGGGTCGAGGCGCTGACCGGGCGGAGCGCGCGCGCAAACGCCAACCATCTGGCCGCGCTGGCCAAAGCCACCGCCTCCGAGCTCCGTGTGCCGATCGACGAGGCGCCGGCGCGGGTTGCCGCGCTGCTCGATGAGCGCAAGCGGCTCGAGCGCGAGCTTTCCGAGGCAAAAAAGAAGCTTGCCATGGGCGGCGGCGGCAAGGCCGAAGGCGCCGATGGAATGCGCGCGGTGGGCGACATCAAGCTTATGGCGCGTACCGTGGAAGGCATCGATCTGAAAGACCTGCGCAGCCTCGCCGACGAGGGGAAAAAAGCCGTCGGTTCGGGGGTCGTCGCCATCGTCGGCGTCACCGAGGACGGCAAAGCCGGCATTGTGGTCGGGGTGACCAACGATCTCGTTGCCCGCTTCAATGCGGTCGACCTTGCCCGCAAGGGCGCCGAGGCGCTGGGCGGCAAAGGCGGCGGTGGCCGGCCGGATATGGCACAAGCCGGCGGTCCAGACGGCTCGAAGGCCGGCGCTGCGCTCGCCGCCGTTGAGGCAGCGCTCGGCGCGTAAGCGTATTTAGAGCGTGATTTTTCTTTCCGCTCATTCCCGCGCAAGTGAGAACCCAGATCTGGCTCCCAGCTTCGCGGACGAATGGATGATCAACAAATCTTAAAGCTCGACAACCATGCCGTCCTCTGCCGTCTCGAACGAGATCTCGGCCCGGCGTGCGAGCATGTCGTTGCTCATATGGGTCAGGATGAGCCGTTTCGGCCGGATCTGCCCGAGGTGGCGTTCGAGCGAAGACAGGGCCATGTGGGTAGAGATCGGCTTGTCGCGCGTATAGGCCTCGCAAATAAACAGATCGGCCTCGTGCCCGATATCGATGACGGTGTTCGTCCATTCGGTATCGCCCGAAAAGGCGATCACTTTGCCTTCCGCTTCGAAGCGAAACCCGAGGCAGGGGCCGGCGCGGTCGTCGTGCACAACATGAAACGACGTAACCCGGAGCGCGCCGACGTCCGTACGCTTGCCGATTTCCAGCTCCTGGAGATGCAGAGGAAATTGAAGGTCGAGATCCTTGGTGCCCGGAAATCCCGCTTCCATGAGGCCCGAATAGCGCGACTTGAGACTGGGCGGCCCGACGAGCGTGAGCGGGCGGCTCCGCTTCAAAACGTAATTGGCTTCCAGCAAAAAGAACGGCACGCCGCCGATGTGATCTTCGTGGAAATGCGTGAGGAAAATGGTATCGACGTTATTGCGGTCGATCGCAAGCTTGTTCATCGCAACGAGGGAAGTCGCGCCGCAGTCGATGAGCACGTTGATGTTGCGTCCGACGAGATGAAGGCAAGTGTTGAATCTTCCTCCCGAGCCGAACGCATCGCCGCAGCCGACGAACTGAAGATGCATGCAGAAGATCCCCGGCTTCTTATGAACTGCGCACGGTCGTTGGAGCCAAGGCCGATTTTCGTGCCGGCTTGAAGAAGGGTCTGTGATGAAGGTCACATTCGGCACTTTGCTCGGCTAAGGTCCGCGCAAAATGCCGCAAATGTTTGTGGTCCCAA
>DATMQV010000076.1:0-5608 GCA_035566615.1 Xanthobacteraceae bacterium | reverse complement strand
AGAAAGGATCGGAGGGATTGGCCATGGCAAGTATCCTTCAGCGGGGGGTGAAAAAACGGTGTGAGCGCTTCGTGCCCGGCGGGGATGCGGGAACGGCGACACGGATCAGTTCGGTGGAAATGCCCTTCTCGGGCGCCTATTACATGAGCACAATAACACGGCAATATTGTGCAACGCAATGAAAATTGGGTGCAACGCCAAAATAACGGCGCGACGGAACCGTTTCCTGGCCGCGCCCCAATCGCCGCATCAGAACGGCGTTTAGCCAACAAGTATTTGAGAAATGGGTCTTTTTATACTTCATATTCTTGGCGTGGCTGGCGCCATCGCCGCCCGGCTCACGATCTGGTCCATTTCGCCCGCCTGCTCTGTCAGTGACCGCATTCGAGATCGAACGTTTTCGCCATGCACGCGCATGAGTTCGTTCAGGTCGTTGGCGTGCGGCAGTGACTGCGCGTCATCCCAGCGAGGACTGCACGTTCTTTTCGGCAAAGGCGTTCGCCTTGAACGCCGACAATCCTCGGCGCCGGCGCGCCCGGCGAAACCACGCTCCTCCAGCGAACTTGCCGTTGCCCGTGCACCGGCGTTTGAATCTTTCGAAGACCTTGCGGGCCTGATCAGGTCCATTCAGGTTAAGGTTTACGGGCCTTTCCCGCCGCGGCCCGTGGACCTGCCGCGCCCCAGAGGCGATACTAATGATCCGTTAACGCTGTCATCGTTTGGCCACCGACAACCGAGGCCAGGATCGAGTTGCAGCCAATTCCGCCGGTCAAATCACCACGATGAACAACGCTGAATTCCAGTTGCGAGCCGCCGGCGATCCACGATTGGCGGTTCACGCTGCGAGCCTGTTCCCCGCTTGGCTCTGGTCGATCGACGGCACGCGCGTGCTTTGGGCCAACCCGGTCGGCGCGCGGGTGTTCGGTGCAGAGGATGCAGCAAGCCTTGCCAGCAGAACCTTCGGGCCAGCCGATTCACGCCGCCGCCAGATCGCACATCTGGCCCACCGGTTGCCGCCGAGCGGGGCGATCCGGCTGGAACGCCTGCGCGGCTTTGGCGCGCCGCTGGGAACGCTGATGACCTGTGGCTGCTCGCGGCTTGATTTCGCCGATGGCATGGAGGGCGTGTTGATCGTGGCCGCCGAACCGGTCGGCCGCGCAATGCCGATCGCGCCAGGTGCAACGCTGCCCGTGCATGTCGTGCACGACGTCGCCGATCGTGCCTCGCCCGCACCGCCAGCAATGGCGGCGGAGCGGGCGACACAAAACGTCGCTGCTCCCGGCGATCTGCCGACGGTGGAATATGAGCGCGCAACGATATCCGGCGAAGCGCCGGCCGAATTCGCGCTGATCGATGAATTCGCTGACACGCCCGAAATAGCCGCTACCGATTCCGCCAACACCCCGCACGACGAACCCGCCTGCGCGACAGGGACGAAGGCGGCGACAGAACCGGGCGCCTCGCGCACACATCCGCTGCGCGTTTCATGGCAGATGGATGCGCAAGGCCGGTTCTCTCTCGGCCCCGATGAGTTCAGCCGCTTGATCGGCGTGCGTGGCGCCGGAGGCTTCTCCCGGCCCTGGCGCGAAATCGCCGATACCATGGGCCTCGATCCCGAGAGGCGCGTCGAAAAGGCAATTGCCGCACGCGAGAACCTCGCCGGCATCGCGGTGAACTGGCCCGTCGATGGCGGCAATCGCCTTCGGATAGAATTGTCAGGCTCGCCGATCCTTGACGCCACACAAGGGTTCGTTGGCTATCGCGGCTTCGGCATCTGCCGAGATCTCGACGGGCTCGCGCGGCTGGAGGAGATGCGCCGTCACGATTTCTCCAGCGCGCCGCCATCGCCAGGTCCGATTTCAGGTTCAATTTCGACTCCCGTTCCGCCGGGATCGCTCGCCGCCGAAATTGCCAAAATCCTGCCTGCCGCGGATTTGTCCGCAGCGTTCGTTGGTGTACGCCCCTCCGGCGCAGGCCTGCCGCCGGCAGGTCCGCAAACTTCAACTCGAGCCGATTTGGATACGCCCGTGGAAACGCCAGATGAAGCGCCGGACGAAGCGCTCAAGAATGTCGTTCCGTTCCGGCCGATCGGCGAGGCGCGCACTCCTGCCCTGACGGCAGTAGAAAACAGCGCCTTTAACGAACTCGCTCGCCAATTGTCGGCGCGGCTCGGCGGCGAGAGCGGAACGCAGGCCGCGACGAGCACGACCGAAACGGGCGCCGAGCCGCCGGCAGCGCCGGAATTACCACAGAAAAAATCGGAGCCGCCAAGTTGGCTGACGCGCCCCGAACCGCCTGCGCAGGGCGAGAGCGTGCGCGACAGGATGCTGCTCGACCTGTTGCCCGACGGCGTTCTGATCTACCGGCTCGACCGGCTGCTCTATGCCAACCCGGCATTTCTCGAACACATCGGTTATGCCAGCCTTCACGCGCTCGAACAGGCTGGCGGTCTTGATGCGCTCTACGTCGCGCCCGGCGTCTCCAGTGCGAGCAGTACTTCCGACACCGGTACACCGGTCACGATTTCCGCTCACCAGGATTCGTCGGAGGCAAACCCAGCCATCGACGCGACCCTCCATGCGATCAATTGGGACCGGGAGACCGCGCACGCCCTGATTTTCTCTGCCACGGCCACGCGGGAAGATCGCACCCCCGCATCGAGCCCTCCATCGCCCGTGTCGGAGCCGTCCACCGTCGGCCACGCCAACGCCGAGGAACTCGGCGCCATCCTCGACACGGCTGCCGACGGCATTGTGATGTTCGATGCCGAGGGTAACCTCAATTCGTGCAACCGCAGCGCCGAAGCGCTGTTCGGTTACGACGGCGCCGAGCTCGTACAGCGAAACCTTGTCGGCCTGTTCGCGCCGGAGAGCCAGGGCGCAGTGCTGGATTATCTCGCAAGCCTCAAGAGAGCGGGCCTCGCCAGTCTGCTCGAGCACGGCCGTGAAGTGCTCGGCCGCGTGCGGAGCGGCGGCCTCATTCCGCTGTCGATCACCATGGGACGGACGCAGCTCCACGGTCCGAATTTCTTTGCCGTGTTCCGCGATCTTTCGCAGGCCAGGAAAAGCGAGAGCGAACTGCGCGACGCGCGGCGGCTGGCCGATCGCGCGGCCGAAGCCAAGGCCGACCTGCTGGCTCGGATCAGCCACGAGATCCGCAGCCCCCTCAACGCCATCATCGGATTTGCCGAAGTGATGATCGGCGAGCGCTTCGGGGCGCTGGGCAACGAGCGCTATCTCGAATACATGAAGGACATCCGCGCCTCCGGCGAACGCGTCGTCGCGATCATCGACGAACTCACCGATTTAAGCCGGATCGAAACCGGCAAGCTCGACCTTTCCTTCACCAAAGTGAACCTCAACGATCTTGTCGAGAGCTGCGTCGCCCTGCTGCAAGGAGAGGCCAACCGTGAACGCATCATCATCCGTACCTCGCTGGCGCACATGCTGCCGCCCGTTGTCGCCGATGCTCGCGCGCTGCGTCAGATCGCGCTGAACCTGATCGCCAACTCGATTCATCTGGCCAACGCCGGCGGCCAGGTCATCGTATCGACCGCGCTGACCGATTTCGGCGATGTCGTGCTCCGGGTCCGCGATACCGGCAACGGGCTCAATGACGACGAAGTAGCGGCGGCGATGGAGCCATTCCGCACGCAAGGCCCTTCCGACCAGGCGGGCGAAGGCTCGCCCGTCAGCCTTTCGCTGACCAAGGCGCTGGTAGAGGCCAATCGCGCGCAATTCCACCTCAGGACAGCAGCACGTTCGGGCACGCTGGTGGAAGTCGTGTTTTCGACGGCGATGGCGAGCACGTAAGGAGGAGCCTCCCGGCGCGTGCGTCGAGCCCTCGTCACCGACCTCGCAGCCTTGAAATTTCATCGCGAGCTGCCGCGACGATCTCTTCGTTCTTGTGGGCATGGCCCCAAAGACCCCAGCCTCCTTCAGCGGCTTCGGTGAGCAGAACCCAGGTCCGCTGCTTGAGGGTTTCGTCGCCTGCTGCCGCGGCGACCAGGTCGGTCAACTGGCGCACCACGGCAATTTGCTTCGCGCGGTCGAGAGCGCCGGCGTTGGTGAGCACTTGGACGCGAACATAGTTTGCGTCTCCGTCCACATTCGAGATGCAGCCGGCCGCAAGCTCGTGGACAAAGGCGGCCGTATTTTTGCGGAACATGGCAATGTCCGGCACCTGCTCGATCGACTTGACCGCCGCTGCGGCGTCACCGGCCAATTTGTGCGGGTCACGGAAAGTGCCTGCGGCTGCGTAAATATCTATCATCGGCATCGACGAAACTCCTCTCAACGGACTATGATGGTCGGTATAGTTTACTATGACAGTTGTCATAGTCAAGACGAACCGTGGCTGGTAAAACCGTGACTAGCGATGTCAAACGGCAAATGATCGAGCGCACCGCGGTGTTGCTTGCCAGGAAGGGGCTGCAGGGTGCGTCCTTCAGCGAGATCCTTGAAGCATCCGGCGCGCCGCGCGGCTCGCTCTATCATCATTTTCCCGGCGGCAAGGAAGAACTCGTGCTTGCCGCGCTCGAATTTGCCGGAGACCAGGCTTTGCAAGCGCTCGATCGGCTGTCCGGCAAACCGGCGCGCGAGGTCGCGGAAGCTTTCCTGTCGTTGTGGCGTGCGGTTCTTGCCAGATCGGACTTTTCGGCGGGATGCGCCGTCGTTGCCGTGACGGTCGCGGCGGAAACTCCGGTTTTAAGGACGCGCGCCGCCAAAATCCTTGCAAGCTGGCGCCAGCGGCTCAGCAGCTTGTTTGTTGAAGGCGGAATGCCAAGAGGCAAAGCGCGCGCGGTCGCTGCGAGTCTTGTCGCCGCCTGCGAGGGCGCCGTGATCCTGGCTCGCGCCGAACACAGCTTCGAACCCTTCGACCTGGTCGCGACAGAGCAACTCGCGATGATCCAGGCAGCCACCAAAGCAGCTCGCTAGCGGTCGTGAAGGTATTCCGCAACTGTCTTTCTCCTACTTTCTCCTAAATGTCGCCACAAGGTTTTTCTGCTCTGTTGCCCAAACGCGACAGCCGGTGAATAGCGCCGTGGTACCCTTCGATCAGTTTCGATCGTTGTGGATCGTGGTTCGTTCGGTCGGCTCACGGGGGGCGTGGAATGAATCAGCCATTGCGTTCGCAGTTTTGGCGTTTGCTGTCTTGGCGTTTGCTGTCTTGGCGTTTGCTGTCTTGGCGTTCGCTGTCTTGGCGTTCGCTGTCTTGCTTTCTGACCTTGGCTGCACTGGCGCTTTGTTCGGATGACGCCGCTGCACGTGCCGGCCACAAGCCTCATCAGGGCAAGAAAACGCACGAAGCGAAGGCCCACGGTGCGAAGTCCCGTGAAGCGAGCAGAACGCATCATCGCCACGGCGCGGCGCTCAAAAAAGCCGGGCATGCAAAGGATGAGGCAGCACGCCACAAGCCGGCGCCATCCGCCGATGAGTCCATTCCCGCCGCGGATACTTCTTCGCTCCCGCCTGAGCTTGCAGCAGTAAGGAACGCGATCGATCTTGCGCGCAAGGCCAAGATCGCCGAGGCGACCGCGATTGAGAAAACCATCGGCGATCCGGCGGCGCGGCAGCTCGTCGAATGGTTCATCCTTCGGCATCCCGAG
>DATMQV010000075.1:0-3939 GCA_035566615.1 Xanthobacteraceae bacterium | reverse complement strand
GAGAAGCCGTTCCAGCCGTCCTTGATCGCGCCGAGGTCGATGGCGGCCTTGGCAGCAAGCGAGGCGACCGCACCCCCATCCGGCCGCGCGAAGACCTCGGCACCGACGACGATTAGCGGCCGCTCCGCCTTGCGCATGGCGTCGGCAAAGCTGCGGCGGCCGATATCGGCGAGCGTCTCCGGGCCGGCGCCGAGATAATCGTAGGTGTAGGTCAGCGGCGCCTTCGCGCCGATGAGCCCGATCGGGAAATTCCGCGACGCACGCCAGTGCTTGCGAATGCGTGCGTTGAGCACCGCCGCCTCGCGGCGCGGATTGGTGCCGACAAGCAGAAGCGCATCGGCGCTTTCGATCCCGGCGATGGTCGAATTGAACAGATAACTGGCGCGGCCCCAGGACGGGTCGAAAGCCGCGCCGTCCTGACGGCAATCGAGATTGACGACACCGAGCCGAGTCATCAAATCCTTCAGCGCGAAAATCTCTTCCACGGCTGCGAGATCGCCGACGATCGCGCCAACCCTGCGCGGATTGGCGCGCGCCATCTTGGCAGCGATTGCCGCAAACGCCGCGCTCCAGCTCACCGGTTGCAGGCGGCCGCCGCTGCGGACATAGGGCTGGTCGAGCCGCTGCGTGCGCAAGCCATCGACGACGTGGCGGGTCTTGTCGGAAATCCATTCTTCGTTCACGTCGTCATTGGTGCGCGGCAGGATGCGCATCACTTCGCGTCCGCGCGTGTCGATGCGGATCGCCGAGCCGAGCGCGTCCATCACATCGATCGACTCGGTCTTGTTGAGCTCCCACGGGCGCGCGGCAAACGCGTACGGCTTCGAGGTCAGCGCGCCGACCGGGCAGAGATCGACGATGTTGCCCTGCAATTCGGAGGTCAGCGCCTCTTCCAGATAGGTGGTGATCTCCATGTCCTCGCCGCGGCCGATGGCGCCGAGTTCCGGGATGCCGGCGACTTCGGTCACGAAACGCACGCAGCGCGTGCATTGGATGCAGCGGTTCATCGAAGTCTTGACCAGCGCGCCGAGATATTTGTCCTCGACCGCGCGTTTGTTCTCGCGGAACCGGCTTTGATCGACGCCATAGGCCATCGCCTGATCCTGCAGATCGCACTCGCCGCCCTGATCGCAGATCGGGCAATCGAGCGGATGATTGATCAGCAGGAATTCCATCACGCCTTCGCGCGCCTTGCGCACCATCGGCGAGCGCGTGGAGATGACTTTCGGCGAATGATCCTTGTTCGGCGCCAGATCCTTGACGCCCATGGCGCAGGAAGCCTGCGGCTTCGGCACGCCGACCACTTCGACCAGGCACATGCGGCAATTGCCGGCGATCGACAGCCGGTCCTGGAAGCAGAAGCGCGGAATTTCCGCACCGGCCGCCTCGCACGCCTGCAGCAGCGTGTATTCCGGCGGAACGTCGATCTCTTTGCCGTCGACAATGAGCTTGGTCATGCCGCCTGCCCGTCCATGGCGCCGCAGCGCGCCGTCTTCCACAGTTGCGCGGCCGGAACGCTTTCCCAGCCGAACGCGTAATCCGAAGGGCCGTGCGCGGTCAGATGCTCAAGCCGCTCCTTCGCCTCGCCGAGCGTCGGCAGATGACCGGCCGGCACCCACCACATGACGAAATGCGGTGCATCCATTGCGTCGAACCATTCCGGCCGCCGGCCATAAAAGCGCTCGTGCACCGTCTGCCAGACAAAGCGCTCCAACGCTTCGACGCTTTCCCAAACCGAGAGATTCACCGCCATGTTCGGATCGTCGAAAGGACGAAAATTCGTAGCGTTGTTGCTCTCGTCCTTGAGCCGCCACACGAAGCCGTTCGAGCGCTCGGCCAATCCATTCACGAGGTCGAGATTGTTCATAAAATCGGCCATGCGCGGATCGTCGGTCGGATAGCGGAAGCGCCCGATATTGAGCTGTGCGAGGTGCCGCGCGTCGTTCATCGGAGCTACTCCGCCGCCTCTGTCACCGGCGGCGGGTCAAAAACGCCGACGGTGTCGGGATTGGCGGTGTAGTGTTCGATGCGCCGCTCGATCTCGGGGCGGAAATGCCGCAGCAGGCCCTGCACCGGCCAGGCGGCGCCATCACCGAAAGCGCAGATGGTATGGCCTTCGATCTGGGTGGTGACCTCCCACAGCATGTCGATCTCGCGCTTTTGCGCGCGGCCATCGGCCATGCGGTTGAGCAGGCGCCACATCCAGCCCATGCCTTCGCGGCAGGGCGTGCATTGGCCGCAGCTTTCGTGCTTGTAGAAATAGGAGATGCGGGCCATCGCGCG
This sequence comes from Xanthobacteraceae bacterium, assembly GCA_035566615.1. Taxonomy (GTDB): domain Bacteria; phylum Pseudomonadota; class Alphaproteobacteria; order Rhizobiales; family Xanthobacteraceae; genus BOG-931. The sequence continues at coordinate 1,656 of DATMQV010000075.1, read as the reverse complement.
CACGATGTCGGCGCTCTTGTCCATGACGATGACGGCGGCTGTGCCGAGCGCGGATTTCTTCTCGCGGCAGCCGTCGAAATCCATGAGCAGCGTGTCGGCCTGATCCGGTCCGGCCGGAATGAGCGGCATCGATGAGCCGCCGGGAATGACCGCGAGCAGATTGTCCCAGCCGCCGCGCACGCCGCCGGCATGCTTCTCGATCAGTTCGCGCAGTGGAATGCCCATCTGCTCTTCGACATTGCACGGCCGTTCGACATGGCCGGAAATGCAATAGAGCTTGGTGCCGGTATTGTTTGGCCGGCCGATGCTGGCGAACCAGGCGGCGCCGCGGCGCATGATGTCGGGCACCTGGGCGATGGTCTCGACATTGTTGACTGTGGTCGGGCAGCCATAGAGGCCCATGTTGGCCGGGAACGGCGGCTTCAACCGCGGCTGGCCCTTCTTGCCTTCCAGGCTTTCAAGGAGCGCGGTTTCTTCACCGCAGATGTAGGCGCCGGCGCCATGATGGACGACGATGTCGAAGTCGTAGCCGTGGATGTTGTTCTTGCCAATGAGCTTGGCCTCGTAGGCCTGCTCGACCGCCGCTTCCAGCCGCTCGCGCTCGCGAATGAACTCGCCGCGGATGTAGATATAGCAATTGTGCACGCCCATCGCGCAGCCGGCGATCAAACATCCCTCGACCAAGAGATGCGGATCGTGCCGCATGATCTCGCGATCCTTGCAGGTGCCCGGCTCCGATTCGTCGGCATTGACGACCAGATAGCCCGGCCGACCGTCTGACTGCTTGGGCATGAACGACCATTTCAGCCCGGTCGGGAAGCCGGCGCCGCCGCGGCCACGCTGGCCGGAGGCTTTCACCTCGTTGACGATGGCGTCGCGGCCTTTTTCAAGGATCGCCTTGGTGCCATCCCAGGCGCCGCGCGCACGCGCGCCTTCGAGACCCCAATCGTGGCGGCCGTAGAGATTTCTGAAGATGCGGTCCTTATCGGCGAGCATGTTATCCGCGTCTCGTTCTAGCCATGCTTCGGGTCGGTTGCGTCGGCGCTGGACGGCTGTGGCGCCGGCGCTTGTCTGGTCACTTCGTAGATCGACGGATCGGTCAGCGTTTTCTCGCCGCCGACCGGCGCCGACAAATGGCGATCGACCTGCGGGCCGGGCTTCGGCGTGCGGCCGGCCGCGAGATCGTTGAGGATGCGCGCGAGCGACTCCGGCGTCAGGTCCTCGTAGTAATCGGCGTTGATCTGCACCATCGGCGCATTGACGCACGCGCCCAGGCACTCGACCTCGGTCCACGAGAAGGTGCCGTCGGCGGTCACCTCATTCTCGTGACCGATCATCCGATGCAGCACCGTCTTGAGCGCGTCGGCGCCACGCAGCATGCAGGGCGTTGTGCCGCAGAACTGCACATGGAAACGCCCGACCGGCGACAGATTGAACATGGTGTAGAAGGTCGCGACTTCGAGCACGCGGATCTTGGCCATGCCGAGCAGTTCGGCGACCGCCTCGATCGCCTTTTGCGGCAGCCAGCCGCCCGACTGCTCCTGGGCGCGCCACAGCAGCGGGATCACCGCGGACTGCTGCCGGCCCGGCGGATATTTGGCGATCCGCGCCTTCGCCCACTCCAGATTTTCCGGCGTGAAGGCGAAGCTCGGCGGC
>DATMQV010000074.1:0-12481 GCA_035566615.1 Xanthobacteraceae bacterium | reverse complement strand
GGGCCGGGGACCGCTATGTTCGACGAGATGAAGGGCAGCGAAGGCGCGGTGCGGCCGGCCTACGCCGAGTTGTCGCACTGGCTGAGCGAAATTCCCCCGGACGTGCTCGATTTCCGCCGCCGCGAGGCCGAGCACTTCTTTCGGCGGATCGGCATTACGTTTGCGGTCTACGGCGACGCCGAGGCGCAGGAGCGGCTGATCCCGTTCGACGTCATTCCGCGCATCCTCGCCGCTTCCGAATGGCAGACCTTGCAACGCGGGCTCGAGCAGCGGGTCAAGGCGATCAACGCTTATATCAAGGACGTCTATAACCGGCGCGAAGTGCTCAAGGCCGGCATCGTGCCCGAGGATCTGGTTTTCCAGAACCCGGTCTTCCGCCCGGAAATGAACGGGCAGAAGGTGCCGCACGACATCTATGTGCATGTCGCCGGCATCGACATCGTGCGCGTTGACGCCGACAATTTCTACGTGCTCGAGGACAATGCGCGTACGCCGTCGGGCGTGTCCTATATGCTGGAAAACCGCGAGATCATGCTGCGGCTTTTCCCCGAATTGTTCTCGCGTTACCGCGTGGCGCCGGTCGAGAATTATCCCGACGAGTTGCTGGCGACGCTGAAGTCGATCGCACCGCCGACCGCCTCCTCCGATCCGACCGTCGTGCTGCTTACCCCCGGCGTCTTCAATTCGGCCTATTACGAACATTCCTTCCTCGCCGACAAGCTCGGCGTCGAACTGGTCGAGGGCCGCGATCTCGTCGTCAAAAGCGACGTGATCTACATGCGCACCACCGAAGGCTTGAAACGCGTCGATGTCATCTACCGCCGCATCGACGACGATTTCCTCGATCCGCTGGTGTTCCGGCCCGACAGCGTGCTCGGCGTGCCGGGCCTGATGTCGGCTTATCAGGCCGGCAATGTGACGCTGGCCAACGCGGTCGGCACCGGCGTCGCCGACGACAAGGCGGTCTACAGCTACATGCCGGACATCGTGAAATTCTATCTCGGCGAAGAGCCGCTCCTGAAAAACGTCCCCACCTGGCGCTGCCGCGAAGCCGAGCATCTGAGTTACGTACTCGACCACATCGAGGAATTGGTGATCAAAGAGGTGCACGGGTCCGGCGGCTACGGCATGCTGATCGGGCCGAAAGCCGACAAGGTCGCGATCGCCGCCTTCCGCACCAAGCTTAAATCCGATCCGAAGAATTTCATCGCGCAGCCGACGCTGGCGTTGTCGACCTGCCCGACCTGTGTCGAGGAAGGCATCGCGCCGCGTCATGTCGATCTGCGTCCCTTCGTGCTCACCGGCCGCGATCGCATCCGCATCGTGCCGGGCGGGCTGACGCGGGTGGCGCTGAAGAAAGGCTCGCTCGTGGTCAATTCAAGCCAAGGCGGCGGCACCAAGGATACCTGGGTGCTCGCCGGATGAGGACACGCTAAGACATGCTGTCGCGCACCGCCGACAATCTTTACTGGCTCGCCCGCTATGTCGAGCGTGCCGAATATCTCGCCCGCATCCTCGAAACGACTTATCGCCTGACCGCGCTGCCACTCGCCTATGTCGGCACGTCGAATGAATGGGAATCGGCGGTCGCGACCGCGGGCTGCGGCGCGGCATTCTTTGCCACCTATTCCGAGGCGAACGAAGAAACCGTAACCGAATTCCTGGCCTTCTCGCCCACCAACCCCTCCTCGATCCGCAACTGCATCGAGACCGCACGCGTCAATGCGCGATCGGTGCGCACCGCGCTCACGAGCGAGACGTGGGACACCATCAACAGCGCCTGGCTCGAGTTGAAGAAGTGGGGCAACGGGCCGCGCTCGCGCGAAGAATTCGCGCGCTTCTTGCGCTGGGTGCAGGAAGCTTCGCTGCGCTTCGATGGCTCCGCCTACCGGACCATGCTGCGCAACGACGCCTATTGGTTCTCCCGGCTCGGCCTTTTCATCGAACGTGCCGACAACACGGCGCGCATTCTCGACGTCAAGTATCACCTTTTGCTGCCGGCGATCGAACAGGTCGGCGGCCCGCTCGACTACTTCCAGTGGACCGCGATCCTGCGCTCGGTGTCGGCGCTGACGGCCTATCACTGTTCTATCGCGAAAACGTCAAGCCGTGGCTGGTCGCCGACCTGCTCATGCTCAAGGACGAAATGCCCCGGTCGCTGGCGAGCTGCTACGAAAATCTCGTACAGAATCTCGACCGCATCGCGCATGCCTACGGGCGCCAGGGCAGCGCGCAACGGCAGGCCCGCGCCGTGCGCGCCCGCCTGCAAAACAGCCGCATCGAGGCGATATTCCAGACCGGCCTGCACGAATTCATCGACGCCTTCGTCGAGGACAACAATCAGCTCGGCACCGCGATCGCGCAGCAATATCTGATGTAGCCGCCGGAAGGCCGAATTGCAGGCCGGAATGCACAAACCGCAGGACAGCGGCCCACCGGATCGTCTATCTTTTCGGACCGAAACCATTTCAAAAGCCCCAGATCCGAACCGCTGACTACAAATCGTCGAATATGCGTCTGCGCATCGCCCACAGCATTGTTCATCGCTACGAGCCGCCGGCCGCCGGCGTCATCCAGGTGCTGCGGCTCACGCCGCGCAATTACGAAGGCCAATACGTCATCAGCTGGCGCATCGATGTTTCGGGCGACTCGCGGCTCAACGCGCACGAGGACGCCTTCGGCAACCTCACCCATGTCTTTGCCGCCGACGGGCCGTTCGCGGAGCTGAGCATCAATGTCGAAGGCGAGGTGGAAACGCAAAACACCGACGGCGTCGTGCGCGGCACGCTTGAGCGCTTTCCACCAAGCCTGTTTTTGCGCGATACCGCTTTGACGCAGGCGGACGATGCCATCCGAGATTTTGCCCTCGACCTGCGGGCCGCCAATGGCGGCAATACGCTTGCCGAACTGCACGCACTGCTCAATCGCATGCATGAAGAGATCATCTGCGAACATGGCTCGCCGCGGTCGCCGACGGCGACCGCGGTCGAAGCCTTTACGCACAAAAGCGGCGGCGCCCGCGATCTCACCCACATCTTTCTCGGCGCCGCGCGCAGCCTGCAGATTCCGGCCCGCTACGTCGCCGGCTACATGTGCGGGCGCGCCGAGCCGGAAGGCGGCGGGCATGCCTGGGCCGAAGCCTATGTGCCGCGGCTCGGCTGGGTCGGCTTCGATACGGTCAATTGCGTCTGCCCGGCCGAAGCCCATGTGCGCGTCGCGGTCGGGCTCGATGCGCTCGGCGCGGCGCCGGTCCGCGGCACCCGCTACGGGATCGGCGAAGAAAGCGCGGCCGTCGCCATCACGGTCGATCAATAATTCCCTGACGGGCACGCGCCCGCCATTGCCGCAAACCGAGCCGCCGGTATAAAGATCGCTGCGAGGAGCTCGCCGTCGATGACCTATTGCTGCGGAATCCTGGTGCGCGAAGGACTTGTCATGTTCGCCGACACGCGAACCAATGCCGGCGTCGACAACATCGCGACCTTCCGCAAGCTGCACGTGTTCAAGGACCCGGGCAAGCGCATCATGGCGCTGGCCTCGGCCGGCAATCTGTCGATCAGCCAGTCGGTAGTCAGTATCCTCACCGAGGGCTACGACAATCCGGAGACCGGCGAGCACGAGACGATGATGAATGCGCCGTCCATGTTCCAGGCAGCGCAGCGCGTCGGTCACGTGATCCGCACGATCCACGCCACCGAAGGCAAGGCGCTCGAAGCCTCCGACGTAACGTTCGATGTTTCCTTCCTGTTCGGCGGACAGATTGCCGGCGAGCGTATGCGGCTTTTCATGATCTATTCCGCCGGCAACTTCATCGAATGCACCACCGACACGCCCTATCTGCAGATCGGCGAGCACAAATACGGCAAGCCGGTGCTCGACCGCGCGGTCGGTTACGGAATGGATCTTTACGACGCGCTCAAGGTCGGGCTGATCTCCATCGACTCGACCATGCGCTCCAACCTCAGCGTCGGCATGCCGATCGACCTCCTGGTCGTGCGGCGCGACACCTGCGATGCGGAACTGATCTATCGGATCGAGCCGGGCGAACCGTATTTCAGCGACCTGCGCGAACGCTGGTCGGCAGCTTTGCGCGCAGCTCATATCGCCATTCCGAGGCCGCCCTACAGCAGCAGCAGACGATAGTTCGCCGCCGACCCGAGCCGTCGCGGCGCGATGCGGGCATTTCACGCACGTTTGTGGAAAATTTGAAGGTTCCGATTTACGCCGCGTTAACTTCGGCAGCGATTTCAAGCGCGCGCGGTAACCCTTTGCCTGCATAAGTCGCAAGCGAATCGCAATCTTTTTCGCCTTATCGTCACACCGCCAAGATACGCCAAGAGTGGGAGCGTGAACCTTTCGGCGCAACCAGACGACGCCGGGGACAGCAAGCAGTCGCGCTTCGATTTTGCGTGGCTGAAGCTGATCATTCCTATTGGCACGATCGTCATCGTCGCGGTGATTTGTCTCGTCATCGCGATCCTCACCTCTGCGCGCCGCGCCGATGAGATGGCGCTCAAGCGCGAGCAGCAACTTTTTCAGCAGGCAATCGTCGAGCGCGGCGCACGCATGTTGCGTCAGGTCGAAAGCGTGGCGACAACCGACCGGGCCACGCAAGCGGTGCGCGAGAAATACGATCCGCAATGGGTGGATGAGCACCTCGGCCATTGGCTGGAGAGCTTCTTCGACGACGACTTGGTCGTGATCGTCGACGGCTCCGACCGCGTCGAATATGCGCGCTCCCGTGCCGGCGGCGATATGGCAAGCATGCCGCTGCCTCGCGCGCTGGTGGCGATCCGTGATTTCGTGCGCGGCCGCAGCGATGCGGCACCGGCAGGCGCCCTGCCGGTGATCGGCGCGCAAGATGCAGGCAAGCCGAGCCGTTCCGCCGGCTGGATCGAGCAGGTGATGGGCAAACCGGCCATCGTGATGGCGGTAGCCATCGGCTCCGAGAGCGAGCTTGCCGCCGGCAATGCCGGCGCGCCGATTGTGCTGTCGGTCAAGTTCATCGACAGCGCGTTGCTGCGAGGGATCGGCGACCACCTGCAATTGTCCGGCTTGCGCCCGACCGAAGATGCGAGCCCAACGGCCGACGACTATGTGACCGCCATCGCCGACCCGCAGGGCAATCCAATCGCCCGCGTCGCCTGGAACCCGAGCAAGCCGGGCGGCCAAGTGGCCGGAAGCGTTCTGCCGTTCATTGCGGTGGCGATTGGCGGTCTCGCTTTGCTCGGCGGCCTGATCTTGCGCCACACCCGCCGCACCGCGCAGGCGATCGCCGCCGGCGAAACGCAATTGCGCCATCTCGCCCTGCACGATCCGGTCTGCGGGCTGCCCAACCGCATCTATTTCGGCGAACGGCTGGAAAGACTGATCGGCGAAGTGCGCCGCGGCGGGCCCTCCGCCGCCGTGTTCTTCATCGACCTCGATCACTTCAAGGACGTCAACGATACGCTCGGCCACCATATCGGCGACGAGCTCATTCTCGCCGTCACTCAGCGCCTGAGCCATGTGATGCGCGGCGACGATCTCGTCGCGCGCCTCGGCGGCGACGAATTCGCCATCCTGACCATCTGTTCGTCCGACTCGTATTCGCTGCAGGCGATCGCCGGGCGCATCATCTCGGCGGTGTGCGCGCCCTATTCGATCAGCGGCCACGCCATCAATATCGGCGCCTCGATCGGCATCGCGGTGATCGACCGGCGCGCTCGCGACGCCGGCGATATTCTGCGCTACGCCGACATGGCGCTCTATCGCGCCAAGAACGAAGGCCGCAATCGCGCCTGCATCTACGACGCGGCCATGGACGCCGATCTGTCGCAGCGCAAGCTCCTGGAAAGCGATCTCTTGCACGCGATCAGAAACGACGGCCTCTCCGCCGCCTATCAGCCGATCGTCAATGCCAGCGGCGATACCATGGTCGGCGTCGAGGCGCTGGCGCGCTGGACGCATCCGACCGCGGGCGTCATTCCGCCGTCCGTCTTTATTCCGATCGCCGAGAATTCCGGCCTCATCGTCGAGCTCGGCGAATGGATGCTGCGCCGCGCCTGCCTCGATGGCGGCGATTGGCCGGGCCTCACCGTCGCGGTCAATGTTTCACCGCTGCAATTCCGCCGTTCGGATTTCGTCGACGTGGTCGAGCGCATCCTCAAGGAAACCGATTTCGACGCCAGCCGGCTCGAGCTCGAGCTCACGGAAAGCACGCTCCTCGGCAACCTGGAAACTGCGGAATTGTCGATGCTGCGGCTCAAGGCGATCGGCGTTCGTTTTGCGCTCGACGACTTCGGCACCGGCTATTCGAGCCTGCTCTATCTGCGGCGCTTCCCGTTCGACAAGCTCAAGATCGATTCGAGCTTCGTGCGCAGCATCGAGACCGCGCCGGACGCGGCCGCGATCGTGCACGCCGTCGTCAGTCTCGGCCGCGGTCTCGGCATGCGGGTGACCGCCGAAGGCGTGGAGAACGCGGAACAGCACCTGTTCCTGCGCGCCGCCGGCGTCCATTCGATGCAAGGCTATCGCTTCGGCCGGCCAGGTCCGGCTGCCGACATCGGCGCGCGCATCGCCTCGCCCGACGACTATCGCGTCGGCAATCCCGACCAGGAAATCGCACTGGCAAGCTGACCCCGTGGTCGTCATTCCGGGGCGCGACGAAGTCGCGAGCCCGAAATCCATAACCGCCGTCCTGCCAACCATGCTCTCGGCCCTTCCGAAACCTCGCGATCCGTGGTTATTCCGGACGGCCGCTGACGCGGCTTCCGGAATGACGCAGAAGGAGGGAGACGCCGATGGCCGCGCAGAAGATCGCAGTGGTGACGGGAGCCGGCAGCGGTGTCGGCAAAGCGGCGGCGGTGGCGCTGTCGCGCGACGGCTTCTCGATCGTGCTCGCCGGTCGCCGCGCCGACAAGCTGCACGAAGTTGCGGGCGAGATCGACGGCGCCTCGCTCGTCGTGCCGACCGACGTGCGCGAGCCGGCCTCGATCGCGGCTTTGTTCGCCAAAGTGAAAGAGACCTACGGCCGGCTCGATCTTCTGTTCAACAATGCCGGCGTTTCGACGCGCGGCATGCCGATCGAGGAGATTCCGCTCGAACGCTGGCTGTCGGTGGTCGCCACCAACCTCACCGGCGTTTTCCTGTGCACGCAGGAAGCGATCAAGATCATGAAGGCGCAGGATCCGCGCGGCGGCCGCATCATCAACAACGGCTCGATTTCCGCGCATACGCCGCGGCCGGGCACCGCGCCTTACACCGCGACCAAGCACGCCATCACCGGCCTGACCAAGCAGACATCGCTCGACTGTCGGGCCTACGACATTTGCTGCGGCCAGGTCGATATCGGCAACGCCGCAACGCCGCTTACGGAAAAGATGGAAACCGGCATGCCGCAGGCCGACGGCCGCGTCATGCCGGAAGCGCGCATGAACGTGGACGACGTCGGCCGCGCGGTCGCCTACATGGCGAGCCTGCCGCTCGACGCCAATGTCCTGTTCATGACCGTGATGGCCAACAAGATGCCGTTCGTCGGGCGCGGCTAGAGCGTGTCATCCGAAAGCTCGCGTCATTGCGAGGAGCGATAGCGACGAAGCATCCCGGCGATTCCTTACGGCGAGTCCAGCGCCGTCACATCGACTTTGCTGCGTGCGCGCACGGCGGCGAGCGTTTTAACGTCGCCGAGCGCCTTCGCCCAGATGTTGCACGGGCTGGCGAGCCGCGTTTCGTCGCCTTGCGAGATCGGCGTGCGGCCGAAACCGATGGCGATGGCGTGCCCGTCGGGCCAATAGGCGATCTCGCCCGGCGTGACGATGGCGCGCGCATCCGGTTCGCGCTTTGCTCGCACCGGCACTTCGAAATAGACCTCTTCGCCCCAGGTCAAAGCCGAGCCGGAGAGCGGCAGCACGGCCGCGATCGCGTGCGCGGTCGGCGTATCGAGAAGCTCGGCGTCGAGCATGACCGCGCCGAATTGAAAACGGATGCGCATGTTTCCTCCGCCGCGTGCCCCATGATGCGACGGCAAGATACCCGCAATCGGACCGCAATGCCCGTCATCCTTCGCGGCTCCCATGGCGCGTCGACGACCCGGGTAAACGCGTCTTAGGCTCGCACCTCAGGACGGCGGATAACATCCATCGTTCTCGCGACGCCCAAGCGCCCGAGCTCTGCGCGGATGGGCGTCTCGAAGCCCCTCCTCTGGCCGTTCACAGCGGCACACTGGCAAAATGTGGAACCAGAACAAGCGTAGCGGAACGCCGACTTGGTGTTAGCATTGCGCACGTTTGGCGCGTCCACGATCTGCAACGAGCCGCGCTGTTCTAACCTGGCCGACAACAAATATCGGGCCCCAGATGAAGATCGTCCTCAGCGGACTAATCGTCCTCGCCCACTCATGGTATCCGTGGGCGTGTTGTCACGATCAACACTGCCATCCTGTTCCATGCGAGACGATAAAGGCAGACAGGCTCGGGCTGTCCTGGAACGGCGTGATCTTCACTCCGGAAATGATCAAAGACTCTTTGGACGAGCAGTGTCACGTCTGCATCGATACGGTCGGCAAATATCGCTATCCCTACTGTGTCTTCCTTCCCAAACCGAAGCCGGCATAGCGACTAGAGCGGGATGAGTTGTGGTTCGATCGGCATCCCGCTCTAGCTTTTTGTTTGAGCATGATCTTTTCGGAAAACCGGATTCCACTTTTCCGGATCATGCTCTAAGCAAAACCTTCCGGGAAAGAATCCTTGCGCAGAGAACTTCCGCGCGCGATGTCGCTGAAAAAGAAAAGCCCCAAGCGCGATTGGAGGGGGGCCTAAGCGCTTGGGGCCTTTTGTCCGCGGCGGGACATTGCCGCGGGCTAAACTCTGTTTGGATCGTCAGTGGCTCTTATCGTCCTCGCGCCTGTCGTCGGCGGCTTCTGTGAGCCAGACCCCGCATCCGGCGCAGCCGTAGGTTCGCAACTCGGCAAGATCGCCGTCACGCGGCGTGACGCGCGTCAGGCGCAGCGGTCGAGAGCAGATCGGGCATGCCGGCTGCAGCACATTGTGATCGCCGATCGGCCGCATCAGATCTCGTAGTGCCAACATGGGAACCTCGAATTTTCCTTTCGGGACGTCTCGCCAACTCTATGGGGCACCAAACTCTATTTGGGATGCCCGTGGAACGTTTCAAACGACCGGACGAAATTCAAACGGATGTTTGAGGCGGAAGCAAGGAAATTCGATCACGTTTCCACTTTGTAATGAAACAATTAGCCCGATCGGCCGCAGGAGTCGTGCGCGGTTTTGTCGCGCAGAACCGTCTCTGATGCGTGCCCGCGCGGCGAAATTCAGTGAATCCTTTATAGATGCGGTTCCCGCAGATCGACGGAGGGTTGAACGCGAAGACGGCGCTGCGCAGCTTCCATCTGACAACGATCAGGTGGCGCGGGATCGGTTAACCCATCGTCGCATTGAGACGCTGCACGAAGCGCGCAGCGCCTTCCCGGTGCGCGGCGATGGGTTTCGCAGCAGCTCAAGCCCATCCCACAGAGTGCGCTCTCGCTACAGATGCGTTACCACGGCGAGCCGCTTGATCTTTTGGCTCTGATAGGCGCGCAGGAACGCATTGTAGTCCCGGAACGACACGCAGCCGTTGGAATCGCCCCGCGTACCGAGCATGTAAGTATGGGCGAGCAGACCGGTGCGGCCTAACGCGCCCTCCTCGTCGACCGGAATGAGCCTTATCGCCTGCACACCGTGGAACGGCGCTTCGCGCATTTTCAGATCGTAGAGTGTCGGCGGCGTCGGACCGTGCATTCTCTCATGAACGTAGCGCGGATCGTCGATCCGCGAGCCGAGCCCGGAATGCGCTTCCAGTTGTGTGCCGTCCGGCAGGTACACGGTATGGGCCGATATGTCATAGACGGCGGTGAAGCGATCGTAGCGTCCGGACGAAATATTTACTCCGTCGGTGGCGGTGCCGTCTTCCGGCGCCGCGTAAGCGAGCGTGACCGGCCTTGGCTTGCCGAACAGCTTCTCGAAAATGGACGGCGTATTGTTCTCGGATTGAGCGGAATTTGCCGCGGCATAGGCCTGTGCGTTCTCGCGCACCGAAGCGGCGCGGATCTGCGAACGAATAGCTTTGGTTGCCGCGGCCGCTTTCGCCATGACGCGTTCGCGGATCGACGGCGGCTTCGGCGGAGCTTCGGGCGTCGCCGCAATGCCGGTATCGGCCAGCGAAGCCGTGACCATGGGCTCGCGATCGCCCTTGGCCACCGACCCGGCCAGCGCAAACGTGCCGGGCGGATAGCCGAGCGAGAAGCGCGAATCAAACAACGCAACCTCGCTGGTAATTGCCGCCGCCGAACGCCGCGCTTGATTCTTCAACGCGTTCGAGAGCCGCGCATAGGCGGTCGCGACCGCGGGGTGATGCTCGCCGCTGTCGACTGACAGCGCCGGCTGCTCCGCCAGAGTAGCCGCGGCATTTTCGGTGCCGCCGGACAGATAGGTCCACGCCGTCCAGCCGCTGGCCAAAACAATGCCGGCAAGCGCGACGCGGCTCAGCGTCCCTTGCGGCCGCGCCTTCCCCCTGAAATTTGCATCTTCGACGATCTCATCACGCGTGTGCCACTCGTTCGTGAGTCTCATTCCCCCGCTTCCGTCTCAGACGCAGGTCAAGCAAATTTCGACATGCCGCGACAGCAGCACGCACGAAGCAGACCAGCGTATGTTAGGCGCTCCCCCGACCAGAGTTGCGCGACCCCCAACAGTTGCGCGCGATTGCGGCGGCTTTTAGTTAATTGTCGCGGCCGGGCCAAATGGCATGTCAATGGTTAACAGGCACCGAAAGGTAACGTGGCCGCAATGTGGCGGCCTTGCGGCTTCGGCGAGTCAATTGCAGCTTCGGCGAGCTGATGTGCAGGCACATCAACGTCCGCGCGCAATGTATCCGCACGATGCATCAAATGTCCGCCGATGCTGACTCGCGCCCCCGGTACTCGACGCTCGAACAGATAAAGGAAACAAAAAGCGCGAAATCAGTGCAGGCGGAATTCGCCGTCGATCGCTTTGATCTCGGCGGGCTTGATCAGCCGCGCATGCGCCACCGTCACCGAATGCAGCGGTCCCTCGAGCTTCTCCAGCCAGAAATTGAGGAATTTATTGAGCACGGGAAATTCCGGGCACAGATCGTACTCCTGCCAGATATAGGTCTGCAGAAGCCACGGATGATCCGGCCGGCGATAGAGGATGTTGGCCGTGGTCAGTCCATAGCCCTCGAGCTGGCGGCGGAAATCCCGCGACGCAGAGAATTCCTGTGAGCTCATTTCATAGTCCCTCCGTCCAAGAGCGAATGTTTCGAGACTCGTTCCTCCATTGCAAGCCTCAAAATTGAATAAGCTGTGCATTTTCAAGGCGCTAGCAGCGTTCATTGGTGCGTGCTAACAGCCGGAAAGCACGCCGCGCGCTCCGGACCGGGTGTCAACCGGGGCGTCATGGGAATGTTTCCGGCCGCCGACGCGTAAAATTTCGCAGCGGGCAGCGGAACAAGACGCCATTAACCACGGCGAGATTGTTGCACGCGGCCGCTGGCAGTCCTGATTAATGAGTGCTAAAAAATTTTCAGGCGCCTCTTGCGGGCCAAAAATCGCGCCCCAAATCGCTGCCAAGCGGTCAGCCGAGAATACGGTCTAGGGGGACCGCCCAACTCAAAAGTATCATTATTGTCAGTATCTTAGGAGGACACCATGAAGTTTCGTCCGCTTCACGACCGCGTTGTCGTCAAGCGCATCGATGCCGAAGAGAAATCAGCCGGCGGCATCATCATTCCCGACACCGCCAAGGAAAAGCCCTCACAAGGCGAGGTCACGGCCGTTGGGCCGGGCGGCCGCGACGAGGCCGGCAAGCTGATCCCCATCGACGTGAAGGTCGGCGATCGCGTGCTGTTCGGCAAATGGTCGGGCACCGAGGTGAAGATCGACGGTCAGGAGCTCCTCATCATGAAGGAGTCCGACATCATGGGAATCATCGACGAGCCCGCGGCCAAGAAGAAGGCCGCGTAACAACTCACTCCCTTTGTCATGGCCGGACCTGGTCCGGCCATCCCGATAGATCGGCACTGCTGTGCAACCGAGTCGAGATCGCCGGGACAAGCCCGGCGATGACGAATGGGCAAGCACGATTTCAGGAGAACAACTATGTCTGCCAAGGACGTCAAATTCGGAGTCGAGGCGCGCGACAAGATGTTGCGCGGCGTCGACATTCTCGCCAACGCCGTGAAAGTGACGCTCGGCCCGAAAGGCCGCAACGTCGTGCTCGACAAGTCGTTCGGCGCTCCCCGCATCACCAAGGACGGCGTCACCGTCGCCAAGGAGATCGAGCTCGACGACAAGTTCGAGAATATGGGCGCGCAGATGGTGCGCGAGGTCGCCTCGAAGACCTCCGACATCGCCGGTGACGGCACCACGACCGCGACCGTGCTCGCCGCCGCGATCGTCAAGGAAGGCGCCAAGGCGGTTGCC
>DATMQV010000073.1:0-2336 GCA_035566615.1 Xanthobacteraceae bacterium | reverse complement strand
GCGCCTTACCACCAGCGCTGTTGCATCGGTTGATAGGACTGGCCGGCGCGCGGACGTGTATAGCCGGGTTGGGAGTTCCAATTGGGCTGGAAAAAGAAGCCAAAGCCTCCGTTGCCCCAGTCGTTGCCGCTCGCAACGGGGACATCGACCGTGGGCCGGCGCGTCACGAAGCCGCCTTGGGGCTGGTTATTCAGCACAGCGACGAACTCGGTGCGATAGTTGGTCTCGCGGCTCAGCGGCTCATCCGAGACGATGATTGAAGATCGCGGCAATGCAGTCGGCGCGATGCGAACAAGCACATCCTCCGGGATGGTGATGCGGTCGAGCGCGTCCTTGGCGTCGGCCCCGTTGTCGATCGTGACCGCGGTCCAGCGCAGGCCGGCGTCGCTGCGCGCCATCGCCGTGAACACATGCGTGCCGATCCGCTTGTCGGGATTGCGGATCGTGACCGGAACCTCAATGGTCGCATCGAACACCTCGCCTCCGTCGGGCCATTGCTTGTGAGTGTTGCGCCGCACGTAAAGCTTCTGCGTGGCCCGGCTGATGTAGACCGAGACCGGCTCGAGCGCGAGCTTCGCCTCACTCGCCGCCTTGGCGGTGTCGGCCTTTTTGGTCTGGGCTGCTTTGGCGGCGTCTTTTGCGGCGGCGGCGGCGTCAAGCTGCGACTTCGCGTTGGCTCTGGCGGTGTCGAGCTGTGTCCCGGCTTCCGCGGCCTTAAGGGCGGCCCTCTGCTTCTGCTCCTCGGCCTGCGCCTTGGCTTGGTCCGTCTTTGCGGCGGTGAGCTTCCTGTCGGCGAACGCGAGTTCGGCGTCGGCGCGGGTCTTGAGCCACTCCAGCTTGCGCAGCGAGGCCGTGAGCGACACTGTCTCGCGCGCCGCTATCGCGGTGGCTTTCTTCGTTTCGTCGGCCAATTTGGCGGCCTCCTCGGCCTCGCGGGCGAGCGTCTCGGCTCGCGCCGGAGCAGCCGCGATGGCCTCGACGTTCGGCACGAAAAGCGCCGGATGGGAAAACTCGACCGGGGCCGTATCGTTCGGCGAGATGATCACCCGCATCCCGATCCAGGTCTTGTCGAACAGCTCTTCCGCAAAGTCGTAGGGCATCCTCACGCAGCCGTGCGAGGCCGCATAGCCTGGCAGCGGCCCGCCGTGCAGTGCGATGCCGTTCCAGGTGATGCGCTGCATGTTTGGCATCCAGGCATCGTCATACAGGGTGGAGTGGTGATCCTTTTCCTTCTCGATGACGGCGAAAACGCCGGCAGGCGTCTCGCGTCCCGTCGTGCCGGTCGACACCGGCGCGCGCAGAATCCAGCCCTCGGCGTCGTAGAAAGTGACCTGCTGGCTCTTGATCGACACGATCGCCATGATCGGCTCGCCTGCTGCGCGCGGCGCCGTCGCCTCGGTCGGCGGCGCGGGACGCGGCGGTCTTGCCGCTGTGCCGGCAGTCAGCGCCATCAGTGCCGCCATCGCGGCGAGCGTCACAATAGCGGGAGGCCCGCAACGTCGCATCGCCGCCGTTGATTGCGCCGTCATGAATCGGTTTGCCATGCCATGTCCCGGTTGAATTGCCTGTCCACGTGCTCGCGTCGAACAACATCGGCGACCAGCTTATTTGACTCACCCCGACACGGCTAGACCGGCAGATATCGGTTGTTGGCCCAACGCGCCATTTCGCGTGCGCGCGGCGCAGGCACAGCAGGCCAAAGTCGCGCGGATTGGGTTCTTGGGTGTGGGTTCCGCCTACAGCCGGGGCCGATCAAGTGGAAGCCTTCGAGGCGGGACTACGCGACCTCGGTTGCGTCGAAGGCAGAAACATCGTCATTGAAGAGCGCTGGGCGGATTTTACCGATCAGGCGAACGCGCTTTCGGGCCACCCGGGAGGGTCTGACCTGAAAAACACCTCTGTATCGCGGATGCGCGCGCAGAAATAAGATCATCTCGCCCGGCCGGTGACCGGGCGTCCGTCCGGATGGCCGATAATGGCAGCCCGAATCTGGGTTAACCGGTGGCTCTGTTTTTGATCGCGCCGACGATCGCCGTGAGAATGGCTCCGCCGGCCCCGCCTGCGACCAATTGAGAAATGATGCCGCCAATGCTCAGATTGCCTGACTGGGCCGCTGCCATGACCGTGGGCAGCGCCAGAGTTACGATCTGGCCGAGCACTCCGCCACCAACCAGGCCGGAGACAATGTTACCGACCGTACCCAAATCGAAATTTGGCGATGCTTTGCCGACACCCGCGCCACCGATTGCGCCCGCGATGAGGTTGATCAGAATCTGCTCCATCGTCGACCTCCGGTTTAGTTGACCAAGCGCAAGCTATCACCACGCCAGTCGAGG
>DATMQV010000072.1:0-16858 GCA_035566615.1 Xanthobacteraceae bacterium | reverse complement strand
TTCATGAGCCAAAGCTGACATTTTAGCCCCAGGCCTATTCCTCGGATTAACGGGCATCGGAAAGTCGTTTCCAGGTCGCGGTCCCGAAGTCCAGAATGTGCTCTTCCCGGCAATTATCGCAGCGGTAAGATCGCATGTCGTCCCCCGACATTGAACTTCTATCTACTAGGCGCATCTCGTTGCCGCACTTGGGGCATTTCGTCAGAGATGCTTTCGATGCCGGTGTGCGGAGATATTTCACCGTGATCCAAGAGGGGAATTTCATCTGAGATTCCCGCGATGTCAGATCGGCATATGCGCTCGATAATTTTAGCGATTTCCCAGCAAACTGCGGCAGCCTGCAGCACCGTAAATCTTGAATGCGCCCTCAGGCATTTCGAGAAAGTATCCCGGATCCACCAGCTGTGCGCGGCCGAAGAGTGGTGGCCGACACAGCCAAGCCCTCCGCCCTCATTAAACCTAATAAAAATCGGCATCCGGCCATCATTCCGGCCCAGGCTCCGATCGTGAGGTGGATCTTGGAGGGGGATGCCATGGACCACGACACGAGTCTTCTGACAAGGCTAAAGGAAGAAGCTCGCCTTCGGCAGCAACAACATGCGGCTTCACGAACTGCCAATCAGGCGATGACGCCTCAGGTTAAGATGATCGTGAGTGACTGGTACACTGACGAAATCGGCAATCAAGCACGCATCATCAAGGCGTGCGACTAAATGAAGAAAGGGCGGCGCGAGGCCGCCCTCAAATTTCATCCTGCTTGTATGCACAGTCTGGGCATGATCAACGAACCTTCAAGTTCTCCGCCGAGGTCTTACCCCTGCTCGAGACGAGTTCGAATTCGAGCGCCTGCCCCTCCATGAGACTGCTGAGGCCGGCGCGCTCCACCGCCGAGATGTGAACAAAGACGTCCTTGCCTCCGCCCTGAGGCTGAATGAATCCATAACCCTTGGTCGGATTGAACCATTTGACTGTACCGCTAGGCATTAGTCTGCTCCCCAATCGACTTCTGACACACTGGGTACGATGTGTGTCGCTGCCCAGCGTGTCGATTTAAGAATCCTATCCGTTCCCAACGCCACAGCCATGTGACCGAGAGCACATCCCCCACACCGCTTTTTTAGGGACCCGCAGCCGAACGACCTCCTTCAGCGTTGGCCGGTGTCGAAGCGGGTCAATAGCTCAAAGGCCGGCAGATGATGCGACGCTGATCGAAAAGATCGCATTGCAAGTCGCGTAGCATTGACCCCCTCAAATAGGGGGATTGGCGCTGTCGTAGCGGTATCCTACCGGTAACCGGGGAGGGGCCGATGAAATCAGCTATCGTCAAGCGTTCGATCGTCCTGTCAGGACACAAGACGAGTGTCAGTCTTGAGGATGCCTTCTGGCGCGGCCTGAAAGATATCGCCACGACCCGCCGGACTACGCTGTCTGATCTGATCGGCAGCATCGACGCTGAACGCCAACAAGGCAATCTCTCGTCGGCTTTACGGTTGTTCGTGCTCAATCACTACCAAGCGCGCGCTGCGTGACCACGCTATGAGGCACTCTGTTCAGTACCCTCCTCAGGCCGCAGATCGTGGCGAGCGATCAACCTACCGCGGATGTCGCAGAGGGTGATTACCCGGTCGGCGTCCTGGGCCGTCAGTGCGTGATACACCGTACGAGCAACGTCGAGCCGCTCAGCACGCTTTTGCTCAGCGGCGGAATTAGGTGGATCAGAAGCAGTCATGTTGCGCCCCCTGCTGCGCCGACGTTCGACCCGGAGCAGCCAATCATTAGGCACTAACGGTCTTGCCTGTTCCATCCATTGCCCGCCCCGCAACGCGAAAAAACGGGCGGTGTGGCTGCGACGACACACACTCCGGGAAAGTCCTGCGGAGCCAGAAAAAATGCTTTGACCGCCACAGAAAGAACCCCCGGGCAGTCCACGCTCCCGGGGTCTCTGCAGGTTGTTGCCTCAGCTTGTAGGCTCTTTTGATCCGGGCGGCGGGGTGTCGGGGGATGGGAATGCCGCCCGGGTCGGGCCTCTTTCGTGAGATACGTATAACCTCGCGCTACGGTTTTAGTAACTTACCGTTTCGACATAATGATGTGATCGCGCCCCGAGGAACGGTCGGACCAGCGCGGCCATTGTCGTAAGCCGCGCACTAGCCTTTGCGGAATTGGTCACTGGGTCACCAACTCCCCTGCACTGCGCGGAGCTTGGACCCAATCTTGGACCCAAACTCTCTCAAACCGACCGGCACTCCGCAGGACCGCATGGCACAGCGAGCAGCGGGCAAGCCAATGAATTCGCACGGTTTGGCGCACATGTGATTGGCAAGACTCGGCCACGAGAACGTGTCGCGAGAACGATTTTCAACGTCGTCATTGGCAGACTTGATCCGGCAATCCATGCGGACAGACCGGAAGCTCCATCGGCAGCTTTGTTTCGCTGCCCGTCAGCGTGGACCACCGGGTCAAGCCCAGTGGTGACGATGAACAGGGAAGGGCAGGGTTATTGGAAGTTTCAGCGACGCAATTCAGAGGGCTTGCACCACATTGGCGCAGCGGCCGAGACGCTACTGATCGTTCGACTCTGTCTCGGAGTCCGTATCCTGCGGCGGGCTGAGCGACGGCGCCTCGGCACGGGGCATTGCCGCATGCGGCTGGTTGCCGCTCTCGGTGTCGCGCCAGCGTCCCAGGCTTTCCGCGATCACCTTCACGGAAGCCGAGGCGGTCTGCGCCAAGTGTGCATAGCGGGCGTTCATGCGGCGCACGCGCTCGGCTTCGGATTGCAGGAAGTCGCGCGCCGTCTGCAACTCCGCCATCAGCTTGTCGATGTCGGCGATGGAGGCCGCTCCGGCCATCAGCGCGTTTTCGCACGGATGGTCGATGAGTTCCGCCGCGACCGCGAGCCGGTTACGGCGCACGAGGGCGCGAATGCCGCCTTCGATCGAAGCTGCGTCTTGGTCGGAGATTGACGAGTCTTGCTCGGCAACTTCGGCAACGCCCATAGCTTTCCCCATTTCGCAGTCGCCCAGACGAGGTTACTTTGGACCGCTGCGGTAAACGCCGTCTTAATCTTGCGTCTCCGCGCGTGGCGCGGGATGGCGTATCGGTTACGGGGTGTTGGAAAGCGAACGCGGCCGCTCACGGCTCGCAACGCGCACTGCCGATCGCTATATGTTCGTCAAACGACAGAACTTTGGGAACGCCTATCTTGCCGCACACGCCCGTCACCATCCTCACCGGCTTTCTCGGCAGCGGCAAGACAACGCTGCTCAATCGCGCGCTGGGCGATCCGGCGATGGCCAACACCGCCGTGGTGATCAACGAGTTCGGCGAGATCGGGCTCGATCACGCGCTCGCCGCGCAGAGCGACGACACCATCATGGTGCTGGAAAACGGCTGTCTTTGCTGCACCGTGTTCGGCGATCTCGTCACTACGCTGAACAATCTTTATCACGCGCGCGAGGCTGGCGAGATTCCGCGCTTCGATCATGTGGTGATCGAGACCTCGGGGCTCGCCGATCCGTCGCCGCTCATTCAGGCGTTTCTGTCCGATCCGGTGCTGGCCGGGCTTTATCGCATCGGCATCGTGGTCGCGACGGTCGACGCGGTGAACGGCGAAGGCACGCTCGACAATCATGTCGAATCGGTACGCCAGGTCGCACTCGCCGACCATATCCTCATCACCAAGCTCGACCTGGTCGATCCCGGGCGCGTGCAAGAAACCGAAGCCGCGCTCACCGCGCGGCTGCGCCGGCTCAATCCGGCGGCGGCGATTTCGCGCATCGACGATTCCGCTTTCGACATCAAGCTGCTGCGCGCCGAGGGGCTCGATCCGAACAATGCCAAGGCCGATGCGCGCGCCTGGCTTAACGCCGCCGCCTACGATGAGGCCGATGCGCATCATCATCACTATCATGGGCATGACGGGCATGGTCATGATCACGAAGATCACGATCACCACCATCTGCACGATCGCGACATCGCGTCTTTCTGCTTCACGCGTGATGCGCCGATCGCGCGCGAAGCGCTGCGGCTTCTGCTCGATGCGCTTCAGCAAAATCTCGGGCCGAACCTCTTGCGCGTGAAGGGGATCGTGAATGTCGCCGAAGAGCCCGATCGCCCGGCGGTGATCCAGGGCGCGCAGCATCTTCTCCACAATCTGTCGTGGCTCGACCGCTGGCCGGATGCGGATCGCCGCAGCAAGATCGTCTTCATCACGCAGGGCTTCGACCGCGCCGACGTGGAGGACATGATCGCGCTGCTCGACCGGGTGGCGACGCGCACGGCGGCGGCGCGGGCGCGCGCGCAGAGCGCGTTGTAGCCCGGGTTGAGCCAACGGGTACCGCCCGAAGGGGCGGGCCCGATGACAAGCTCCGCGAAACCCGGGAGCTGAATAGAGGCCTCACATCGTTCGCGGATTTCGCTGCTGCTCAGTCCGGCTGCTGGCTACCTAATTTGATCGGGCAGTTGAGCATCCACCGCACGCCGAACTGGTCCGTCAGCTTGCCGTAATAGTCGCCCCAAGGCTGTATGCCGAGCGGTGTGGTGATGGTTCCGCCTTTGGCGAGGCGGTTGAAAAGCCGGTCTGTTTGCTCGCGGTCGTCCATCATAAGAAAGTGGGCCGAACCGCGCATCGGCTCGGCGTCATGATTGTCGGATGCGTAGAAGAGAACTCCCGGACCTTCGAAGCGCGCATGCATGATCTTGCCGCGCATGGCCGGGATCGGCGCGGCCTCGACATCATAGCGTTTTACTTCCGTGACTTTGCCCAATCCACAGTGTGTGTAGAAAGCAAGCGCCGCTTCGCAGGCTGTTGTGAAGAACAGATAGTTGGCAAGCAGCATGGATTCACGCTCCGGCTTCCGGATGACGACGCCACCTTCCGGCAGGATCGAACGCCGCATAGAGTAAGGGCTTTGCGCAATCACCCTACAATCACATAGTCAGTAAAGGAGGAAGGACTAGGTGGCCGAAACAGGATACGACTACATTATCGTCGGATCAGGCTCGGCAGGCTCGGTCCTCGCCAACCGGCTGTCGGCCAGACCCGAGATCAAGGTGCTGCTGCTCGAAGCCGGCGGCTCCGACAAGTCGTTCTACGTGCGCATGCCGGCCGGCATCGCCAACCTGTCCGGTCCGCGCTTCAACTGGGGCTACGAGACCGCGCCGCAAGCAGCAATGAAGGGCCGGCGCATGTATTGGCCACGCGGCCGCCTCATCGGCGGCTCGAGCTCTGTCAATGCCATGGTCTATATGCGCGGGCAATCGGCCGACTACGATCATTGGCGCCAGCTCGGCAATGCCGGCTGGAGCTACGATGATGTGCTGCCGTATTTCAAGAAGGCCGAGTGCAACGAGCGCCTGCACGACAGCTTTCACGGCGCGGACGGTCCGCTCAATGTCGCCGAGCGTCCCTATACGAATCCGCTCAGCCACGTCTTCGTCGAGGCGGCGCAGCAGGCCGGCCTGCCGTTCAATCCGGACTTCAACGGAGCGCTGCAGCTCGGCTGCGGCCTGTTTCAGGTGACGCAGAAAAACGGCCGGCGCTGGAGCGCGGCATCGGCCTATCTGCATCCCGTGGCGGCGCGCGAGAATCTCACCATCGTCACCAAGGCGCAGGCGACGCGTGTGCTGATCGAGAATTGCCGCGCAGTCGGGGTCGAATATGCGCGCGGCCGAAGGCGCCACACTCCTCGTGCCGCGCAAGAGGTGGTGCTCGCCGCCGGCGCGATCAACTCGCCGCAATTGTTGCTCCTGTCCGGCATCGGTCCTGCCGAGGAGTTGCGGGCGCGCGGCGTTTCGGCGGTGCATGATCTGCCGGGCGTCGGCCAGAACTTGCAGGACCATCTCAACGTCAGCATCGTGCAGCGCGCCAAGCGCGGCTCTACCCTCGATGGCAAGAATCGCGGGCTTGCGCCGATCGGCGTGGCGGTGGAATTTCTGCTCTACGGCACCGGGCCGGGCACCAGCAATGTCGCCGAGGCCGGCGCGTTCGCGATCAGCGAGCTTGGCGCGGCCAACCCCGACATCCAGTACCATTTCATTCCGGCGCAGGTAGTCAATCACGCGCGCACGCCGATGGACGGCGATGGCGTGACGTTGCACGCTTGCTGCCTGCGGCCGCAAAGCCGCGGCGAAATCCGGCTTGCTTCGGCCGATCCGCTCGCGTCCCCGGTGATGGATCCGAATTACCTCGCCGCCGACTATGATCTGAAAATCCTGATCGCGGGCTTGCGGCAGGGGCGCGACATTCTGGCAGCACAGGCTTTCAAGTCTTGGCTGGGCGAAGAGCGGCTGCCCGGTCCGGCCGTGCAATCGAACGCCGAGCTGGAAGACTTCATTCGCGCCACCGCGGAGACGGAATATCACCCGGTCGGCACCTGCAAAATGGGAAGCGATCCGATGGCAGTGGTGGACGAAAAATTGCGCGTGCACGGAATCGAGCGCCTGCGCGTGATCGATGCCTCGATCATGCCGGCGATCGTGAGCGGCAATACCAACGCGCCGGTGATCATGATTGCCGAGAAAGGCGCCGAGATGATGCTGGCGGCCGCTGGGTGAAAAGAAGGAACTGCTGCGCGGCGGCCAAAATTGACAAGCCGGAGCCTCTTTCGCCATTATCTTTCCGGCACTTTTGCCGACGTCAACAGCCGGGAAAACTCAAAGGAGAACGCTGATGACTGCAGGCTTGCTGCGGCATTATGAGCGCGCGGCGCGCGCGCTGGTTGCCGGCGCTGCGATTGTCTTGTTCGGATCGGGGGCCTTTGCCGCGGATCCGATCAAGATCGGGCAGGTGGCGGCTTTGTCCGGCGCGTCGGCGCAGTCGGGCGAGGCGATCACCCGCGGGCTGACGCTTGCGATCGAGGAGATCAACGCCAAAGGCGGCCTCCTTGGCGGGCGCATGCTCGAACTGGTGCAGCGCGACGACGAGTCGAGCCCGCCGAAGGGATTGATCGCGGCGCGCGAACTTGCGGCCGAAAATGTCGCGGTGATCTTCGGCGGCATCGATACGCCGGTGTCGCTTGCCATCGTGCCGGTGCTCAACAAGGAAAAGCGAATCTATATGGGCGTGTGGGCGGCCGGCACCGGCATCACGCGCAATGGCGCCGATCCGAACTATGCGTTCCGCGTTTCCGCGGTCGACGCGCTGGTCGACGTGAAACTTCTCAAATTCGCCCATCAGAAATTCGGCGCCAAGAAAGCCGGCCTGATGCTCATCAACAATCCTTGGGGCCAGGGCAACGAAAAGGGCCTGCAGGCCGCGGCCAAGGCCGATCCATCGGTCGAGATCGTCGGCGTCGAGAAATTCGAGAACAACGACGTCGACATGGTGCCGCAGCTTACGCGCCTGAAAGACGCCGGCGCCGACAGCATCATCCTGGTGGTCAACGCGCCGCCCGGCGCGCAGGTAATGAAATCGCGCGAGCGCATGGGCTGGACCGTGCCGGTGATTTCGCATTGGGGCATTTCCGGCGGCCGCTTTCCGGAACTCGCCGGGCCGACCGCGGGCGAGGCGGATTTCGTCCAGACCTATAGCTTCTTCGGCAAGCAGAACCCGGTCGGCCAGCGCGTGCTGGCGGCGCTGCAGAAGAAGTATCCGCAGGTCAAAGGTCCGGAAGACATCGTCGCGCCGGTCGGCACAGCCAATGCGTATGACGCCATGCACATTCTCGCGCTCGCCATCGCGCAAGCGGGTTCGACCGACGCAGATGCCGTCCGCGCCGCCTTGGAGGATCTGAAAACGCCCTACGAGGGCCTTATCAAGACCTACAAGCCGCCATTCAGCCACGACAATCACGACGCGCTCGGGCCCGACGACTACATCATGGTGCACTACGAGGGCGACAAGATCGTTCCGGTGAATTGAGCGGCCGCATCGAGCGTCTGAAACGCTTCGACTGCAGGCCGCCGGGCAAAGGCATGACCGGTTCAGCCCCCGCTCGTCCCCGCGAAAGCGGGGACCCAGGTCTGGATTCCCGCTTTCGCGGGAATGGGCGGGGAAAAATTCACGCCTTCGCAAACGCCGCAACATGCTGATTGCAACCGCGATTATTTCCGGGCTCGGTCTCGGCAGCATGTACGGATTGTTGGCGCTTGGTTTCCACGTCACCCACGCCGTATCGCGGACGGTGAATTTCGCGCAGGGCAGCACCATGATGCTTGGCGCGGTGTTGTGCTTCAGCTTTTGGGTGACGCTGAAATGGCCGTTGCCGGTTGCGGTCATCATCGCGCTGGCAGCCTGTGCGCTGTGGGGCGTCATTGTCGAGCGCGTCGCGGTGCGGCCGTTCGTTGTGCGGGGTTCGAATTCCTGGCTGATCGCCACGGTGGCGCTCGGCATCGTGCTCGACAACGTGGTGCTGTTCACCTTCGGCAAGGATCCGCGCGGCATGCCGCCTGGGTTTCTGACCACCGGCGCGGTGACGATCGCGGGCGTGCGCGTTCAATATCTGCAAATTCTCATCCCGGTGATCGGCTTGTTGCTGGCGGCCGGGTTGCAGGTCCTTTTCGCGACCTCACGTCATGGCAAGGCGCTGCTCGCGGTGGTGCAGAACAAAGACGCGGCGCGGCTGATGGGTATTCGCGTGGAACGCGTCATCGAGATCGCGTTCGCGCTTTCGGGATTGCTCGCCGGCATTGCCGGCATTCTGGTCGCGCCGCTCTTTACCATCTCCTCGACGATGGGCACGCTGTTCGGCATCAAGGCTTTTGCCGTCGCCATTCTCGGCGGCATTGAAAGCGCTTGGGGCGTGGTGCTGGCCGGCCTGATTTACGGCGTCGCCGAAGCGCTGATCACCGCACTGCTCGGCTCGACCTATACGCAGATCGTCACTTTCGCGCTTGTCATCCTCGCGCTGGCGCTGCGGCCGAACGGGCTGTTCGGCCGCGCGCAATTGAGGAAAGTATGAGCGCGCTGAATGCGGCGGCTGCCGCGATCGCGATTGCCGCCGCGTGTTTCCTGATCTCGCGCGGCAACAATTATCAGGTCTTCATCATCGTCACCGTCGGGCTGACGGCGATCGTCGGCATCGGGTTGAACGTGCTGCTCGGCCTCAATGGGCAGATATCGCTCGGCCACGTCGCCTTCTACGCGATCGGCGCCTACACGGTCGGCATCCAGACGACAAACTATGAATGGTCCTTTTGGCCGGCCTTCATCTTGAGTGGCGTCATCGCCGGATTGGCCGGCATGCTGCTCGCGATCCCGGCGCTGAAGGTGCGCGGGCCTTATCTCGCGATGGTCACAATTGCCTTCGGCTTTGTGGTCGAGCAGAGCGCCGCTGAATGGCAGGGTGTCACCGGCGGGTGGAACGGCCTGTCCGGTATTCCGGGCCCGAGCGTGTTCGGCACGGAGATCGGCGAGCGTGGCATCGCCTTTCTGACGCTGGCGCTCGTTGTGATGGCGACAGCCGCGTTCGCATGGCTCAGCCGAAGTGTTTGGGGCAACGCCATGCGCGCGGTGCGCGATTCCGAATCCGCCAGCGTTTCGATTGGGCTTGATCCGACGCTCGTTCGCACCGCGGCGTTCGGCATCTCGGCGGTCGCGGCCGGCTTGGCCGGCGGCGTCTATGCCTCGATCAGCAATTTCATCAGCCCGGAATCCTTTCCGTTCTTTCAGTCGATCCTGTTCCTCTTGGTCGTGATGCTGGGCGGCGCCGATCGTGTACTCGGTCCGATCGTCGGCGCTTTGGTCGTGGTGCTGCTGCCGGAACTACTGGCGACGCTCGGCCAATACCGGCTCCTGTTCGTCGGTGTCCTGATGCTCGCCGTGCTGCGGCTTGCGCCGACGGGCTTGGTCGGGTTGATCGCGAGCGTTCTGCCCAGAAAGGAGCGCGACACGCTTGCAAAAGAGCGAAGCGACATCGGCCGCTTTCTCGCCGCCGGCGCAAGCGGACAAGCGCTTGCGGTGCGCGATCTTTCTGTGAATTTCGGCGGCGTGCGCGCCGTGCGCGATCTCACCCTTGAGGCGCAGCCGGGTGCGATCACAAGCATCATCGGCCCGAACGGGGCCGGCAAGAGCACAGCGCTTAATGTCATCTGCGGCTTCTACCGGCCGGATGCGGGAACGGTGAGGCTCGGCGATCAAATCGTTTCGGCGCTGCGCGCCCATCAAATTCCGCGCGCCGGCATCGCGCGCACGTATCAGACAAGCCAACTCTTCGAGTCGATGTCGGTCATCGACAATGTCGTGATCGCGCTGCGGCGCGGCCGGCTGGCGCCGCATTTTCTCACCGGCGGCAAGCACGGCGACGAGGCCGAGATCGCTGAAAGCCTGCTCGCCTTCGTCGGCTATAGGGGTGCGCTGGGGCGGCCCGCGGATGCGCTCGCGCATGTCGACAAACGGCTGGTCGAAATCGCCCGCGCGCTCGCGGTCCGGCCGAGCGTGCTTGCGCTCGATGAGCCTGCGGCAGGGCTGAACGCGGAAGATACCGCGGCGATCGGTGCGCTGTTGCGCAAGCTCGCTGCCGTGGGCATGACCGTGATACTGGTCGAGCACGATATGGATCTGGTGATGGGCGTCTCCAACCACGTGATCGTGCTCGATGCCGGCGCCATGATCGCAGAGGGAACGCCCGCCCAAGTGGCCGCCGATCCGGCCGTGCTGGAGGCCTACTTGGGCGCCGGCGAGCAAGCGGAGCGCGGCCGCAAACAACCCGTCGCGATTGCTGCGCAGAAGCCGTTGATGACGGTGAGCGCGCTGTCCGCCGGCTACGGCGCCGCAACCGTGGTGCGGCGGGCCGATTTCGAAATTGCCGAGGGCGAGCTGGTCGCGGTCCTTGGCGCTAACGGCGCTGGCAAGACTACGCTGATGCGTGCGTTGTCCGGCCTGCTGCGGCCGATCGAAGGTGAGGTACGCTTCCTCGGCGAACGCATCGACCATTTCCCCGGCGATCGGATCGCGCGCGCCGGTCTGTTGCTGGTGCCGGAAGGCCGGCAGGTTTTTCCGGAATTGTCGGTGACCGACAACCTGCGGCTCGGCGCCTATGCGCGCAGGTCCGCCGAAGAGGCGAGCATGATCGAGAACCTGCTCACCCGCTTTCCGGCTTTGAAGGCGCGGCAGTATCAGCGCGCCGGGCTCCTGTCCGGCGGCGAACAGCAGATGCTGGCGATTGCCCGCGGTTTGATGGCGCGGCCACAGGTTTTGATGCTCGATGAGCCGTCGCTTGGGCTCGCGCCAAAGCTTCTCGAAAATCTCTATGATCTTTTAGCCGCGCTGCGCGACGAGGGAATCACGATCCTGCTCGTCGACCAGATGGCGCAACTTGCGCTCTCGGTTGCGGATCGCGCCTACGTGCTACAGTCCGGCGCGTTTACGCATTCCGGCACCGCTCGTGAGGTTGCGCAGGATCCCGCACTGGTGAAGGCGTATCTCGGCGGCCACGGGGCGCTGTTGTGAGTAAGGGCTAGAAGGCGAGGGGATGATGGATCTCATTCTGAGAAACGGGCGCCGAGTAGGCGCCGAGCAGGCGCTGACCGATATCGGCATCGCCGGCGGCAAGATCGCCGCGATCGAGCCGCGGCTCGCCGCCGAGGGTGAGGTAATCGATCTCTGCGGCCGTCTCGTGTCGCCCGGCTTTGTTGAAACCCACATCCATCTCGACAAGTCCTGCATCCTGGATCGGGTCAGGTCGGAGAAAGGCGACCTCGACGAGGCGATCGCCGAAGCCGCCATGGCCAAGGCCGGGTTCACTCCGGAAGATGTACATGCGCGCGCCACCCGCACGCTGGAAAAGGCGATCCTGCAAGGCACCACTCACATGCGTACGCATCTGGAAGTCGATCCCGGCGTCGGCCTGCGCAGCCTCGAAGGCGTCCTGCCGCTGATCAAGGAATATGCCTGGGCGATCGATCTGCAGATTTGCGTTTTTCCGCAGGAGGGGCTGCTCAACAATCCTGGCACCGATGAACTGATGGTCGAAGCGCTCGATCGCGGCTGCCGTGCGGTTGGCGGCGCGCCCTATGTCGACAGCAATCCGCCCGGCCAGATCGACCGCGTTTTCGAACTCGCACGCGAATACGACATCGACGTCGACCTGCATCTCGATTTCGGCCCGACCGCCGACGGCATGGACCTCGACCATGTCTGCAAGCGCACGGAGGAATATCAATATGGCGGCAGGGTCGCGATCGGGCATGTCACGAAGGCGGCAAGCCTGTCGATGCCGGCCTTCGAGGCGGCAGCGAAGCGGCTCGCCGATGCCGGCGTGGCGCTCACCGTCTTGCCCTCGACCGATCTTTATCTCATGGGCCGCCATCACACCCACGATCACAACGTCACGCGCGGCGTCGTGCCGGCGCACAAGCTCCTGCATCACGGCGTCAATTGCTCGCTGTCGAGCAACAACATCCTCAATCCGTTCACGCCATTCGGAGATTGCTCGCAGATGCGCATGGCGAATCTGTACGCGAATATCTGTCAGGTCGGGAAACAGGCCGATATGCGCGAGTGTTTCAACATGGTCACGCAAAGGCCGGCGCGGCTGATGCGGCTTCCCGATTACGGGCTGGCGATCGGCAAATCCGCCGATCTCGTCGTGCTCGATTCGACCAGCCCTGAAATGGCCGTTGCCGAGCTCACGCCGGTGCTTTACGCCCTCAAACGCGGCCGCAAGACTGTCTCGCGCCAGCCCGCCAGCATGCACCGGCCGCAATGATTCCGAACGATCCGTATAACGCCTTCTGCCGCCACAACCACGTCGAACTGGAAGGAGCGCCGGATGGCCCGTTGCGCGGCCTGACGTTTGCGGTCAAGAATGTGTTCGATATAGCCGGGCATCGCACCGGCAACGGCAATCCGGTTTGGCTCGAGACGCATCCGCCGGCGACGCGCACCGCTTCCGCAGTCGAGCGCGTGCTTGCGGCCGGCGCCAACATGGTCGGCAAGACCCACACCGACGAATTGGCCTACAGCCTCAACGGCGAGAACGTGCACTACGGCACGCCGATCAATCCGCGCGCGCCGGGCCGCATTCCCGGCGGCTCGTCGAGCGGATCGGCGGTGGCGGTTGCCGGCGGTCTCGTCGACTTCGCGCTCGGCAGCGATTGCGGCGGCTCGGTGCGGCTGCCGGCGAGCTATTGCGGCATCTACGGTATTCGCACTACGCACGGTCTGGTGCCGGCCGATGGCGTTGTCGATCTGGCCAAAAGCTTCGACACGGTCGGCTGGTTCGCCCGCGAGGCAGCAATGATGCTGCGCGTCGGCGACGTCTTGCTGCCGTCGACGCGCGGCTTCGTGCCCAAGCGGCTGCTGATTGCGGAAGACGCGTTCGCCTTCGCGGGTGCCGAGATTGCCGCAGCGCTTGCGACTGCAGTGGCGAAGCTGAAAGCGGCTTTACCGGATCATCGCGCCATCCACGTTTATGCCGGCGAGCCGTCCGCCTGGTCGGGTATCTTCCGCATCTTGCAGGGCGACGAAATCTGCAAGCGGCATAGCGCCTGGATCGATGCACACCATCCGGCCTTCGGCCCCGGCATCGCCGAGCGCTTCGCCTGGACGCGTACCATCGAGCCGGCCGAAGTCGAGCGCATGCGGCCGCAGCGCGAGGCAGTCGCTGCGCACATGGATGCGCTGCTTGGCGACGAAGCCGTTCTTTGCCTACCGACAGCGCCGGGCATTGCGCCAAAACTGGCGACGCCCGCGCCCGATCTCGAAGTCTTCCGCACGCGCGCCTTCGGATTGTTGTCGATTGCCGGCCTTGCGCGCCTGCCGCAGCTTTCGTTGCCGCTCGGCACATTGCACGACTGCCCGCTGGGTATTTCGCTCATCGCGCCGCGCGGCTGCGACTTGGGGCTGCTTGCGTTCGTCGCCAAGAATTCCGTCGCCAAGAATTTCGTCGCTGAGAATTTGGCTTGAACGCGAAAATCGCGGCACCGCTTCGAATCTCCCTCCCTTATTTCCACAAATTGCCACACCAAACTTCCAGTATGTCGCGCCGTGAAGGGGTGTGTCACGAGAAGGCAACTGCCTACGTCACCAGCCTGTTCGTCCCGGACAGTTTCTCGAGATCAGACAGAGCTTTCTTGCACGTGCAAGGATGAATCATGCGGGCCGACTTTGTAAGCCAAGCCTACTTTCGCGATCCCGCCGCCGAGATCGCGAAGCTGCGGTCCGCCGGTCCCGTGGTCGAGGTACAATTCCCGATGATCGGGAAGGTTTGGACGACAACCACGCAGGACTTGGCCGATCGTGTGTTGAAGGACGGCGACACTTTCACGATTCGCACCGGCATCGGCGGCGTCGCCGGATTGCAATGGTGGATGCCCCGGATCCTGGGGACGCTGGCCAACCATATGCTGTCGATGGACGAGCCGGATCACAGAAGGCTGCGCGATATTGTCGACGAAGCCTTTCGCCGCCGGGCGGTTCTGGAGATGGAGCCGCGGATTCTTGCCATCGCCGACGAGTTCGCCGGCGAATTGTTCGCGGAGGGAAGTCCGGCCGATCTGGTCGACCGCTATGCGCGAAAGTTGCCGCTTTCCGTGATTTGCGAGTTGCTCGGCCTGCCGCTTTCCGATCGTCCGAAATTCATCGCCTGGGCGAGTGGCTTTACGCGCTTCACCGGCACGATCGGCTTCATCAGCCTGATCCCCAATATTTTGGCGATGCGGCGTTATCTGGAAAAGCAGCTGGAAGCCGTTTGGGAGCATGGCGGGACAGGTCTTATTGCCGAGCTGGTGCGCGTCGAAAAGGAAGGTGGACAAATCAGCCGTGACGAGATGGTGGCTATGGTTTTTCTGCTGCTGTTCGCCGGTCACGAAACAACCACCCACCTGATCAGTGGTTCGGTCTATGAGCTTTTGCGAAACCCCGGGCTGCGCGACTGGCTGGAAGAGGATTGGAACCGGGCTGGTGTGGCCGTAGAAGAATTCCTGCGATTCATTTCGGTAGTGCAATTCACCAAACCGCGGTTTGTTCGCAAAGACATCGAACTCGGCGGCGTGTGGCTCAAGAAGGGCGACAAGATCATGCCCATGCTGGCGGCTGCGAATTTCGATCCGCAAGCGAACTCACACCCGGAAAAGCTCGATCTCGGGCGCAAGCCGAACCGGCATCTTGCTTTCGGCACTGGGATTCATTTTTGCCTCGGCCATCAACTTGCGCGCCTTGAGGGCATATGCGCGTTGAAGTCCTTGTTTCGGCGCTGGCCGAAACTCGAATTGGCGGTGGATGAATCCCAGATCAAGTGGCGCAGGCGGCCGGGCCTCAAGGCGATCGAGCATCTGCCGGTCGCGATCGCTCGCTAAGGCGCAAGCCGCCCATGATGTGTGGATGAGTAGTGGCGGACTGATTCGTCGTGCGGCCGAGCCGCGCGTCAAGCGCTCCTACAAACTCCGCGCGATCAGAAGCTTCATGATCTCGTTGGTGCCCGCATAGATGCGCATCACCCGCGCGTCGCGATACATGCGCGAGATCGGGTATTCGTCCATGTAGCCGTAACCGCCGAACAATTGGAGACAGCGGTCCACGATCTTGCCGACGAGGTCCGTGTGCCAATACTTGGCCATCGATGCGGTTACGGTGTCGAGCTCGCCCTTGACGTGGCGCTCGATACAGTGATCCAGAAACACGCGCGCGACGGTCGCCTCGCTCTTGCATTCGGCGAGCACGAACTGCGTGTTCTGAAAGTCGATGACCTTCCTGCCGAAGGCGTCGCGCTGCTTCACGTAGTCGATGGTGAGAGCGAGCGCACGCTCCATCATGGCAACCGCATTGACGGAGACGATCAGCCGTTCCTGCGGCAATTCCTTCATGAGCTGATAAAAGCCTTGGCCTTCCTCGGTGCCGAGCAGGCTTTCGGCCGGCAATGCGACCTCCTCGAAGAACAATTCCGAGGTATCGGCGGCATCCAGACCGAGTTTCTTGAGCTTGCGGCCGCGGCGAAAGCCCGACGCATCGGCGGTCTCGACCACCATCAGCGACACGCCTTTCGATCCTTGTTTCGGGTCGGTCTTGGCGACGACGATGATCAGGTTGGCGTGCTGGCCGTTGGTGATGAAAGTCTTCGAGCCGTTGAGCACATAGCCGTTGCCGGAGCGCAGTGCGGTCGTGCGCACGCCTTGCAGGTCGGAGCCGGTGCCCGGCTCGCTCATGGCGATGGCGCCGACCAGTTCGCCGGTGGCGAGTTTCGGCAGCCAACGCTTTTTCTGTTCCTCGGTGCCGTAACGTAGAATGTACGGCGCGACGATGCCCGAATGCAGCGGCGCGCCGAATGTGTCGAAGCCGCCGAGCGCAAACTGGCGGTCGATCACGGCTTCATGCGCAAAGGTGCCGCCGGCGCCGCCATACTCCTCCGGCATCGAGGCGCAGAGCAATCCAGCCGCGCCGGCCTTGGTCCACACCTCGCGCGGATAGAAACGGTCTTCGTGCCATTTCTCCAGATGCGGGCCATATTCGGCAGCGATGAAGCGGCGCGCGGTCTCTTCCAAGAGCACGACGTCCTCGCTCATCCATGCGGGGCGCGGCAGATTGAGAACGTCGGTCATGTGGGATATCGCCAAGCGGTGGTCATCAGCGAAGTATGACAACGCCGCCGTGCATTGGCAACGAACAGGTGTTGGAGCACTGCAAGCCCTTCACGCCGAATGTGCGTATAGTTGAGTAATTGTGCGTTTTGCTTTTGCCACAAGGGTGTAGTCAATGCCTGACGCTGAAAATCTACTCGACGAGAACGAAGTAAGATCCTTCCTTTCCGGTCTGGCGTTCGTCCGTGAATTTTCCATCAACGTGGTTTCGCTCAAGCCGGGCTTCGTAACGGTCGAACTTCCGTTCGACGAGAGATTTTCCGGGCCGCCGAACCTTTTTCCCGCATCGATGGTCGGCACCGCCGGCGACGTCGCCGCCGTAGCATCCTGCCTCACGCTTATG
>DATMQV010000071.1:0-6745 GCA_035566615.1 Xanthobacteraceae bacterium | reverse complement strand
GCGGCCGATCTGCGGCAGCGCCGCATACGGCACCGCGATAAACAGCACGTCGCTGAACGCGATCGCCTGATCGACAGTGCCGGCTTGCGCAAGCTCGCCGAGGCCGGTGACGAGGTCTTTCAGCTCGTCGGGATGGCGCGACGAAAACAGCACCGGGTGACCGGCCTTGACCCAGAGCCCGCCGATCGTGCCGCCGATGTGGCCGGAGCCGATAACGCCGATGCGCTGCTTTGTCTGCGCCGCCGCGCGCAACGGGCGGAACGCCGCGCCGAGGACGAGCGCGCCGCCAGCGACAATGACGGCGCGGCGTTGAGGATTGATAGGGTCTCGATCGAGTCTTTCAGCGCGCATCGAAGCCTCCTTCCACTCGTGCGGCGCATTTGAAATTCCTCAGACCAAGCCGAAAACTCGGATAGGAACTTCAAATCCGAAAAACCGCACTAGAATCATAAACTTGCTGGTGTCCCTTTTGATTCCGAAGTTCGCATAAGAGCGTGCCACAAACACTTGCGAACTTCGGAATCGGGACACTGCCAGCATTGCAGACCGGGCTTCTATGCTCCCAAACCAAAGCCGCTAAGGAATCATTTCTCAGTGATCGCGGTGTTTCAGGACCTGACCGTTGCATTACGATCACATCACATAGAGCCGGTCCGGCAATTCGTTGGCCGAACCGTCAGGCGGGGCATGCGCTGCAAGCACGGCAGCACAGCGTTCGATGCCGGCGGTGAAGCCGGCGGCGATCTCGCCGGCACGCATGTGGCCGACCAAGGCGTCGATCGCCGCCTGCCATTCCGACTTGGGCACCTTCTCGGCAATGCCCTGGTCGGGAATGATGCGCGCATAGTGCTCGGCGACCGACACATAGATCAGAACACCGGCGCGATTTTTGGTGTTGGCGACGCGCCGTACAAAGAATTGCTCGAGCGCGGCGCGGTGTGCACGCGCCCGCTGCAAGGCGCGCGGAACGAGCGCGAGCCGCAGCGGGGTCAGCGAGAATATCAGACCCGCGACGACGAAGACGGCAAGCTGAATCAAAAAGATCCGCTGCACGCTCCAAGGCGTGAAGACGATCAATGGCCAGGGCGTGATCAGCGCGAGCGCACTCGCCCACAAGATCGGGATGTGCGCGTAGTCGGAGGAAGCGCGCGCGAGCACGCAAACGATCTGCCCGCAGGTGCGCTGCTCGGCCGCGCGGATGGCGGCCGTAACGGCTTCATGCTGTTCCTTCGTGAATTCCATCACCAGCTCCCCGAGGCTCCGCCGCCGCCTGACGATCCGCCGCCACCGGAGAAATCGCCTGAGCTGGAGCTGCTGCCGCTGTCATGAGAATCGCTGCCGCCCCAGCTTGACGAGCCACCGGACGCATGGCGCGGGGAGATATAAATCGAGCGCTCGCCGCGTTTGACGTAATGGCCGTGAGGCGCCGGATGCAGGAACCTTCCGATCAAGTCTTTGATGAAGAGAGCGAACGCGCCGAGGAAGACGGAAAACACGACGAACATGATCACATATTCGCCGAACCAACGCGGCTTGGGCGCGGCGACCAGCGCCTGCGCCTGCCATTGCGACGGGTCGGTGCGGAGAACGGCGACGATGCCGTGAACGCCGCCCTCAACGCCGCCGGAAAAATCGCCGCGCTTGAAGTGCGGGACGATGGCGCCGGAGATGATGGTCGACGCCAGCGCGTCCGTGAGCGTGCCCTCGAGCCCATAACCGACCTCGATGCGCACCTTGCGCTCGTTGGGTGCGACCAACAAAAGGACGCCATTGTTCTTTTGGGCCTGGCCAAGCTCCCAGGCGCGGAAGAGCTGATTGGCGAAAGTCTCGATGTCGCTGCCCTGCAAGGACGGCACGGTCGCGACCACAAGCTGGATGCCGGATTTTTCTTCAAGCTCTTTCGATTGCGCCGCAACGTCGGTGCGTACCGCCGGCGAGAGGATGTCGGCCTGGTCGACCACCCGGCCGGTCAACGCCGGAAAATCGAGTGCGAGCGCGGCCAGCGACGCGAGCGACAGCGCCAGGAGACCGGCCAGGCTCGCTCGCAGCGGGCGCATCACCAGCTCCCCGAAGCGCCACCGCCGCCGGAGGAACCGCCACCGCCGGAAAACCCGCCGCCGAAGCCGCCGGAAAAGCCCCCGCCTCCACCGCCGCCCCAATCCGACGATCCCCAGCCGCCTGGAAAGATGATGGGGCCCCGCCGGCTGCCCGGCCCGGGCGGCCGGCCATCGCCGGAGTGGCGGATCAGATACCAAATGAAGAAAATCAGGAAGGCGGTGAACAGGATCGGGAACAGCTTGTCGAAGTCTTCCGCCTTGCTCTCGCTGCGAACATTGATCTTGGGCTGCCACTCGGCGCTGTCGCCCGAAAGCACGTCGATGATGCCGTCGACGCCGCGCTCGATGCCGCCGGAAAAGTCCTTGGTCTTGAAGCGCGGGATGATGGCGCTGGAGATGATGACCGACGACAGCGCGTCGGTCAGTGTACCCTCGAGCCCGTACCCCACCTCGATCCGCACCTTGCGCTCGTTGGGCGCGACCAGAAGCAGCACGCCGTTATTCTTCTTTGCCTCGCCGAGCTTCCAGAAGCGGAAGAGCTGATTGGCGTAGGTCTCGATGTCGCTGCCTTGCAGCGACTTCACCGTGGCGACGACGAGCTGGATACCGGATTTGTCTTCCAGCGTTTTCGATTTCGTCTCGATGTTGCTCTTACTGTCGGGCGACATCACGCCGGCTTGATCGACGACGCGGCCGGTGAGCTCCGGGAAATCGAAGGCGAAGGCAAAAGAGGCGAAGAGGCAAAGCAGGATAGCGACACAAACAAGAGCGCTTCCCGGACGCAGAGCGGCGCGAAGCGATGCACTGCTGATCCGGGATCGTTCGAAACTTAGAACCTGAAACGACCCCGGGTCTGCAGCGCAGCACGCCGCTTCGCGTCGCGCCGCGCTGCGCCCGGGAAACGTGTAAAGGCTTCGCAAGAATGCCTCGGTGTCTTAGAACTTCACTTGCGGCGGCTTGTCCGAACCTTCGGAAGCCGTGAACACCGCCATCGGCTTGTTGCCGGCGAACAGCGTCTTCGCCCAGATCAGGGTCGGGAAGGTGCGGAGCGCCGTGTTATAGACCCGCACCGCATCGATATAGTCGCGGCGCGCGACCGCGATGCGGTTCTCGGTGCCCTCGAGCTGCGACTGCAGCGCCAGGAAGTTGGCGTTCGACTTCAAGTCCGGGTAATTTTCCGACACGGCAAGCAACCGGCCGAGCGCGCCGGAAAGTTGGTTTTGCGCGTCTTGAAATGCTTTCAGCTTGTCCGGATCGGTGAGCTGCGAGGCGTCGACCTTGACCTGGGTGGCCTTGGCGCGCGCCTCGACCACCGCGGTGAGCACGCTCTTCTCCTGCGATGCGAAGCCCTTCACGGTCTCGACCAGATTGGGAATGAGATCGGCCCGGCGCTGATATTGATTCTGCACGTCGGCCCAGCGCGCCTTGGCCTGTTCTTCGAGGGTGGGAATGGTGTTGTAGCCGCAACCCGATACCGTGAGCGCGATGCCAAAAAGCGCCGCCACGAGACCGATCCGCGCGACGCCAATCCGGTTCATGATCCTCTTCATGCTAGCTCCCGATTCTGCCGCTTCTGTGCGGCGCGTGTTTACACCTCAACCCGCTCCGTACTGACAATCTCGATCCCGAAGCCGGACAGGCCGACATAGGTCATCTGCCGCGAAAAGCTTAACAGCCGGATCGAGCTCACACCCAAATCCTTCAGAATTTGCGCGCCGAGACCGACCTCGCGCCACTGCCGGCTGCGCGCCTCGCCGGACGCTGTCTCGTCCGACTTCGGAATAGCGACCACCGGCACGCCGGCAGCACCGTCGCGCAACATCACCAGCACGCCCCTGCCCTCGGCCTTGAAACGCTCCAGAGTCTTGCGCACGGCTTTGGCGCCGCCGAACACATCGAGGATCAAATTGGCGCGATGCAGCCGCGTCGGCACTGCTCGGCCGTCGCTGATGTCGCCGTAGACGAAGGCGACATGATAGAAGGGATCGAAATGCGTCAGGTAGGCGTAGCCGGTGAGCATGCCGATCTCGGATTCGACCGGAAATTCGCCGACGCGCTCGACCAGCCGCTCGCGCGCCTGCCGGTAGGCAATGAGATCGGCGATGGTGACTCGCGCGAGCTTGTGGCGCTCGGCGAAGGCGGCGATCTGCGGGCCGCGCATCACGGTGCCGTCGTCATTCATCAGTTCGGCGAGCACGCCGACCGGCGGCAGGCCGGCGAGCCGGCAAAGATCGACACAGGCCTCGGTATGGCCCGAGCGCATCAGCACGCCGCCTTCCTTGGCGACGAGCGGAAACACGTGACCGGGCCGCACGAAGTCGCCCGCGCCCATATTGCCGTTGGCGAGCGCCCGCACGGTGTTGGTGCGCTCTTCGGCTGAGATTCCGGTGGTCAGGCCGTGGCGCGCGTCAACCGAGACCGTGAAGGCGGTGCCGAGCGGCGCATCGTTGCGCGCCACCATCGGATCGAGATGCAGCCGCCGCGCCTCGTCCTGCGCCAAGGGCACGCAGACGATGCCAGAAGTGTTGCGAATGATGAACGCCATCTTCTCGGGCGTGCAGAGCGAAGCGGCGACGAACAGATCGCCCTCATTCTCCCGATCGTCGTCATCGGCGACGATGACGATTTCGCCGCGGGCGAAAGCGGCGACGACGGCGTGGATGCGTTGCTGGGCGGCGTCCATTCTTCTCGGTCTCAAACCATCATGGCAGTTGCATTACGGCAGCGGAAACGGCCAAGCCGGCGCCTCGCCGACCTGACCGCGATGGCGCAGATAATGATCGGCGACCACGCACGCCACCATGGCCTCGCCCACCGGCACGGCGCGAATACCGACGCAGGGGTCATGGCGTCCGGTCGTTTTGATCTCGGTATCGCGACCGTGACGGTCGACGGTATGGCGCGATATGGGGATCGAGGAGGTCGCCTTGACGGCAAAACGCGCCACCACCGGCTGACCCGTCGAAATGCCGCCGAGAATGCCGCCGGCATGGTTGGAGAGGAAAAGCGGCTTGCCGTCATTGCCGGCCCGCATCTCGTCGCCATTTTCCTCACCCGACAGCTCGGCCGCGCCGAAGCCTGCGCCGATCTCGACGCCTTTGACCGCATTGATGCTCATCAGCGCAGCCGCGAGATCGGCGTCGAGCTTGCCGTAAAGCGGCGCGCCGAGACCCGCCGGCACCCCTTCGGCGACGATTTCCAACACCGCGCCGATCGAGGAGCCACGCTTGCGCACATCGTCGAGATAGTCGGCGAAGAACGCGGCCTTCTTGGCGTCGGGGCAGAAGAACGGGTTGCGCTCGACCTCGTCCCAATCCCAGTGCGCGCGATCGATGCGGTGGGAGCCCATCTGGACGAGCGCCCCGCGCACCCGCATGCCCGGCACGATCTTGCGCGCAATGGCGCCGGCGGCGACCCGCATGGCGGTCTCGCGCGCCGATTGGCGTCCGCCGCCGCGATAATCGCGCACGCCGTATTTTATGTCGTAGGTGTAATCGGCATGTCCGGGCCGGTACTTTTCCTTGATGTCGGAATAGTCCTTGCTGCGCTGATCGACATTATCGATGACGAGCGCGATCGGCGTCCCGGTCGTCAGCTGCTGGCCGGACGCTTCGTCCACGAACACGCCGGAGAGGATTCTGACTGCGTCCGGCTCCTGACGCTGAGTCGTGAAGCGCGATTGACCGGGGCGGCGGCGATCAAGGAACGGCTGTATATCGCGTTCGGAGAGTGCGATGCGCGGCGGACAACCGTCGACCACGCAACCGATCGCCGGCCCGTGGCTTTCGCCGAAGGTCGTCACCCGAAAAGAATGTCCGAACGTATTGAAGGACATGGTCGAACGGCGCGCTCAAATGTCGTGTTGCGAGTCTAGACCATGATCCAATCGGATCACGGTGTGGAGTGTTCGTTTGAGCATGATCTTGACCGAAAATCGGTTTCCATCCATCGGGTCAAAGCCCGAGGGCAGCTTTTCGGGATCATGCTCCAGTGTCGAGAGTCTTGATGAACTGCCCTGCTCTGAAGTGCCTTGCTCAAATATTTGATCGACCTTCGCCTTTGATGCTTCGGGCGCTTCGCTGCGGCGCCTGACGCCGGTCCTTGTTTCTTCTTCGCAACGGTTTGGCTCACGCGATGCGCGGGCGTTTGGTAGCCCGCGCTCCCCCTGCGGTCAAATGCGGAAGCCGCCGCGAAGGCTGCTCCGTTCATGCGTCATTCATCACGGAATGTAGATTAATGGAAATCTGAATATCCGTTAAGCTACGGAAAAATAAGAGTTATTTTCGATTTTCCTATTGCAGAAAAAGTCGCCTTGTGGCACTCTTCACCCCGGTAAGGGGGGCTAAGGCCAAGGGATCGGGCAATACCCGCGAGCTTGAACTCAACCCTGCCGACGGATCATCCCACAAAAGGAATTATGTCATGGCTACGACT
This sequence comes from Xanthobacteraceae bacterium, assembly GCA_035566615.1. Classification (GTDB taxonomy): domain Bacteria; phylum Pseudomonadota; class Alphaproteobacteria; order Rhizobiales; family Xanthobacteraceae; genus BOG-931. The sequence goes on along the minus strand of DATMQV010000071.1, from coordinate 254 downwards.
CCAACGAAGAAAAAGCCGAAGAAGAAGATGACGAAGACGTCGTAACGCGCACTGACCTCGCATCCGAGGTCGTGCCGTTAACGTCTTGAATTCGCGAGGCGCCTTGAGCGGTGTTTCGTCACAGCGGCCGGAGAAAATCCGGCCGCTGCCTTTTTTGGGATAGCGGACGTTCGTTCGAGCAAAACTCGCTCGTCATCCCGGGGCCGAGCGTGAGCGAGGAGCCCGGAATCCATATTCGCTGACGGGGGTTATAA
>DATMQV010000070.1:0-5573 GCA_035566615.1 Xanthobacteraceae bacterium | reverse complement strand
CGGCGGCAAAAATCTCGATCGGCAATTCGCCGCGGTCGCGGACCAAATCGTTCTGCGGCGCGGCCCATTGGCCGGTCTCCAACCAAGCGGCGATCTCGATCTTGAGAAGCCGATAGCGTTCTGAGGCAATCGCCTCTCTGGCGTGCGCGAGCGCCGCAGTGCGCTGGCCGGCAAATTGCTGCGATAATTTCGGAATGTCGTCCCAGCCCGACCTCCGCTGCCGGACCGGCTTGACCACGCGTGCGATCAGCACGTCGAGCTCCCGCGCCAGGCCGAGCTCGGCGGTAAACCATTTCAGCCCGGCTTTGATCCTTTCGGTCTGTGGATCTTCAAGGAGCGCAACGAAGAGCGAAATGGCCGTTCGCAACCGGCGCAATCCGATGCGCATCTGATGCACGCCCTCGGCATCGTCTTTGAACACCGCCGACTCGTTGCCGATGATTTGCTGCAAACAAGCGCGGCCGATCTCGCGAAAGGCCTCGCGCGCCGGCATGTCGGGCGTGAGCGGAACAGTGGCGAACTTCATCGGCGTGCCTTGCGCGCCTTCCAGAAGGCGGTAGCCGCGTTCCGACTTGCTCGTTAGCGCGAGCTGGACCGGCAGCGCGCGCGCAAGCAACCGCGCGATGTCGAAAAGATCTTCCTTGTCGCCATGTTGCAGCTCGAGCTCGATCTCGCAAAGCCGCATCGATGCGGCACCGGTGTCGATCGTGCCCACGTCGAGCGCAAGTTCGATGACCGCGCCGTCGCGCTCGAGCGGAAACACTGTCCGGCGCACGCGCGTTTCGAATTGCGGTTTGAGCTTGCGACAGAATTTGCCGGTCAGCAGGCGATCGAGCGCCGTGCCGCGCGCCTGCGCCAGGTCGGGCTGGCCGTCCGTGATTTCGCTTTCCCACTCGTCGCGGGTCAGGATATTGGAATTTCGCGTTGCCTTGATCGTCTGTATGTGACGATCGCCGATGCGGCGTACACGGAGCACCAATCCGTGCCGCCGCAGTTTTTGCCCGTCGCTGTCGAAATAGACGGACACTTGCGACGAGCGTTTGGCCGACGCTTGCAGCGCTCGGATCAAGGGAAGTTTCCGGAATTGCGGCAAAGCCGAAGGAGGAAGCTCAAGCTTGAGCTCGACTTCTAACGGCGCCGTCATGATGCTTTCCGCCCGCGGGACTATCCGGACCTAAAATAACGGCGATCCAGGCTTTCGGTTCACTACCACGATTACCGCGCGATGCGCGTCGGGGGAAATGCGACTTCGATCAGCGTGCCGGCGTTGGGTGCGCTCTTGATGCTGAAATGCGCGCGATTGGCTTCCGCCAATGCCTTGGTCAGCGGCAAACCGAGGCCGGTTCCGCCCGAGCCCCAGCTTCCGGACGTGGCCGCTTGACGGAACGGCTCAAGCGCCGCCTCGACATCTTTTTCGCTCATGCCGACGCCGGTATCGCGCACGCGCAAGACCGCTTCGCCGCTATCGGCGAACGCGGTCGAGACGATGACCTGGCCGCCGGGACCGGTGAATTTGATCGAATTCGACAACAGGTTCAGAACGATCTGGCGCAGCGAGCGCTCGTCGGCGACCACTTGCGGCAATCCCGGCGTCAGCGACGTGCGGATGATGATGCGCGCCCGGCTCGCCTGCGGCTGCATGATGCCCACGCATTGCTGGGTCAGATCGTTGAGGCTGACATTGGCGAAGGACAGATCGAGCTGGCCGGTCTCGATCTTGGAAAGGTCGAGCAGGTCGTTGAGCAGCGAGACGACATGCAAGCCGGCGGCATGGATGTCTTTGAGATATTCGCGGTAGCGCTCGTTGCCGATCGGACCGAAGCGCTCGCCCATGATCACTTCGGCGAAGCCCGTGACGGCGTTGAGCGGTGTGCGGATCTCGTGGCTGATTTTGGCGACGAATTCCGCTTTTGCGGCCGCGGCCCGTTGCGCTTCGCGCGTCGCGGCCCGCATCTCGGCCTCGGTTTTCTTGAAGGCTTCGACGTGCGTCTTCAGCTCGCGAATCTCGATCTGCGCGCTCTCGAGCGAGAGCACATGCGCGCGCTTGCGTTCCTCCGCCTCGCCGTTGCTCAAAATGAGCGCCAGCGCCGAAGCGTTGTCCCACGGCACCCGGATGAGCCGGCCTTCCACCGGACGCCGCAAGCCGTCGCGGCTCAGGATGGACAGCGGTTGCGGGCTGCCGCCTTCGGCAAGAGCATCGGCAGCCGGTTCGGCGAAGAGCTTGCTCAATCCGCCGCGTGCGCCAAGCGCGTCCAGATCTTGGCAGCCGCTCAGCTCGAGCAGATAGCGGTTGGCATGAAGGAATACTTCGCCTGAATCCGCGTGCCGATAAATCAGCACGCCGAGCGGCAGGCGATCGAGCAAAGCCGGCGCGAATGACGCAATACCTTGCCGGACTATTTGGCCGCCCGCTCCTTGCACCGCCGAAGCCGCGGTTGGCGCTGCCGGCAACGCTTCAGAGGCAGTGGGCTGTGGCGCCGGGCCTGCCGCCGCCTGATCTTGCATAGGCAAAGCGCCGGGGCCTTGCTCAACCAAATCCTCGCGCACGCCCTGCAACCGCGCCGTCAATTCCTCCGCCAATTCGTGGAATGCCTTGCGCTCGACCGGACTGAGCGCCGGCGCCTTTGTATCGGGCGGCGTGCCGGTGCGAAACGGAACGACATTCGCAGCCGCAGACACCATAGTGATCGAGGAGTGGTCTGCGATCGAGGGGCGCTCTGCGGGCGCAGGAGCCTCGCTATCGGCTTGCTCGAGCGTGATCGCCGCGGGTTCGTATGGTGTCGCGTCAGCGGCGTTCTCGCCAGTTGCGCTTTCAACCGCGGTCGGCGGCTCCGGTTCGGCGGCAATCGCGCCCGCCTCTTCGCCGGCGGCTTGCGGCGGCGCCATGAATCCGATCGGACGCTCGCGCCGCGCCCGCGCAAGATGATTGATACGATCGAGGTCGCGGCACACGCCGAAGCCGCGATAGCCGCGAAACAGACGATCGCGATCGAACACCGGAAGCCCCGACAACTCGACCGGCAAGCGCTCGCCGCCATCGTCCACCGGCCAGAGGACGGTGATGCCGCTCCAGGTCTCGTGCGTCGCAACCGCACGCGCGATCTGGCCGTCAGGATCGAGTTTCAGATCGGCCGCGATCTCCCGCCACAGCCGGCCGAAGGCGGCCGTGGTCCGCGGACCCATGAGCTCCATGAATTCGTCCGAGCCGACCACGAACCGGCCCTCGGTATCCACCTGCCAGACAAAGCGCAAAGGATGCCGTCGTTCGGCGGCGGGCTCGTCGCGACGATGAGAAGCCGCCGATGCTCCATTGGCGGCAACCGGATCGGCGACAGAACCGGCGCTCGGCTGCGTATCGAAGTCGGCGATCAACACCGCCGAGGTGTCGGTGCCGAAACGTTCGATCGTGACGTTGCCGTGCGGGGATGCTCCGCTGGCGCTGCCGGCGGTGAGCGCTTGGTTGAACAGCGCCGGGCCGAGCGCGGAGGCTGACTGTATCGCCGCAAACCGCGCCTGCGCCGGGGGCGTTGCGTAGAGGAGCTTGCCGTCAGGCGTGAAGACCAGAAGCGGCTTGCCGGTGTTCGCGAACAGCCGGCTCACCCGTTCGCGCAACGGCAGCGCCGGACCGACCGGGTCGGTGGCGACGAGAAAAATGGCTCCGCCATTGTCAGGCGCAACACGCGAGCACAGGCAGGTGACGGCGCGACCGAAGCTTCCGCCGAAACCGCGCAGGCGCTCAAGCCGCATTTGACCGGGCGGCGGCAGCGTCTCGGCGAGCCGCATGATCTCGACCGCCGCCGGATGTTTGGAATCGAACCGGCGCGCGCTGCACGCGGCCGGCTCAGCGCCAAAAATCGCGGCCCCAATGGCGTTGGCCCATAGGATCTGCGATCCGTCCGCGCTCCAGAGCCAGGCGGGCGCCGCGCTCGTCGCATGATCGGCGACCTGAACCTCCAGTCGCGGATCGCGCGGCAGAGCGGCGAACGTAGACTCCAGGATCGGCATGCAGCGGGTACTCGTTGCTTAAGAATTTCTTAATAGTGCGGGCGGCCGCGTCCGTCCATGGCGGGGCCCGCGCCAAACCTGGTCCGGACTGGATAACCTTAACCGCGCCCGCGCTCAGACCGGGCTGCATGAACAAGGTGCACGCCGACGGCAAATTTGCTTAGGATGTAAAGTCGTCCGGGGGGACGAGGAGCCGACGATGGCGAAGGAACCATTCGAGCAATTTGCGATGCCCAATGAGGTCCGCGCTTTCGTCGAGCAAAGCGTGGCGCAGGCAAGAAGTGCTTTTGACGGCATCGCCAATGCTGCGACGCAAGCGGTGTCACACTGGCAAGGACAGGCCCATGCGGCCCGCGCCGGTGCGAGCGAAATCGCCCACAAATCCATGGCTTATGCCGAGCAAAACATGGCGTCGACCTTCGATTTCGCGCAAAAGCTGATGCACGCCAAGGACGCCACTGAAGTGATACGGCTGCAGCAGGAATATATGGCCCGCCAGATGCAGACCCTGACGGCTCAGACCCAAGAGCTTGGCCAAAGTGCCGCCAAAATAGTCATGGACGCTGCCAAACCGAAGACTTGATCGGCGCAGTCCGCAGCTTGCCCTTCAAATATACTGTGCAAAAACAATAAACTATTTTTGTTTGTGCAATGCAATATTCTGTATTGCGTTGCACCAAGATTCCTGCTAAGGAATTCATCGGAATGGCCCGGGCCTGTGTGCTGCGTTCCGGCGACCGGGGCTGATGAAATTGAGCGACGCCTCGCGCGATGGGCGGCGGGGCTAATCGGACAATATCGAAGGTCAAACAGCCCAAGAGCACCCAGCAAGGATCGAGTGTCATGGCGGAAGCCACCATTGCCACCCCGAAAGCAAAAACGACCAAATCGGGCGCATTCGAAATGCCCAAATTCGAGATGCCGAAGTTCGACATGCCGAAGGTCGAGATGCCGGCCGCTTTCCGCGAATTTGCGGAGCGCGGTGTCGCCCAGGCGAAGGACACCTACGAGAAGATGAAGGCCGCCGCCGAAGAGGCGACCGACGTTCTCGAGAGCACCTACTCGACCGCCACCAAGGGCGCTTCCGACTACGGCCTGAAGGTGATCGAAGTCGCGCGCACCAATACCAATGCGGCTTTCGACTTCGCCGGCGAGATCATGGCGGCGAAGACCCTGTCGGAAGTTGTGGAACTGACCAGCGCGCATGCGCGCAAGCAGTTCGAAGCGCTGACCGCGCAGAGCAAGGAACTCAGCGCGCTGGCGCAAAAGGTTGCCACCGAGACGGCGGAGCCGATCAAGGCCGGCATGAACAAGGCCTTCAACAAGGCCAACTAAGCGTTCGTTTGAGCATGATCTCGGCCGAAAACCGGTTTCCACTTTTCGGGATCATGCTCTAAGCAGCGGCGCTCGCTTCCCTGCCCATCGTATGATGGGGCGAAGCCCGGGTTTCCACCCGGGCTTTTGTTTTGTGCTCCGGCGAGGCCGCTCGCGACTTGCCAAAGCCTTGCCAAATCCGGACATTCCTCCTAGCTTTCGCGCGCTTGCCGACCGCGAGCCGTGCAGCTGTA
>DATMQV010000069.1:0-7536 GCA_035566615.1 Xanthobacteraceae bacterium | reverse complement strand
ATGATCGAAGCGCGGTCGCGCGGCTTCGACAATTGTCTGATGTGCGACATGCTGGGCAACATCGCGGAACTCGCCACCGCGAATGTTTTCATGGTCAAGGACGGCGTGGCGTATACGCCCGCGTCCAACGGCACATTTCTCGCCGGCATCACGCGCGGCCGCGTCATGGCGCTCCTGCGCACGGCAGGCATCACGGTGATCGAAACCACATTGCGCTATTCTGATTTTCAGACGGCCGACGAGATTTTCTCGACCGGCAACTACACCAAGGTTTCGCCCGTCACGCGCCTCGATGATCGGAACTTTCAGCCAGGACCGGTCTATCATCAGGCGCGCAAGCTTTATTGGGACTATGCGCATTCCGGCGCGTGAGCGGGACACCGCCGATCTGAAGTCGCATCAACAAAAAAGTGGGACCCGGAGGTCCCACTTTTCAAACGCACCGCAGTGCCGATGCCTTTATTTCATGGCCGCTTCGTACATCTCGGCGACGTGATCCCAATTGACCAGGTGGTCGAAAAAGGCCTTGAGATAATCGGGGCGGCGGTTGCGATAGTCGATGTAGTAGGAATGCTCCCAAACGTCGCAGCCGAGGATCGGCTTGGCGCCGTGCACGAGCGGGTTCTCGCCGTTCGGCGTCTTCATGACGGTGATCTTGCCGTCCTTCACCGCCAGCCAGCACCAGCCTGAGCCGAACTGGGTCACGCCGGCCTGGACGAGGTCCTCTTTCATTTTTGCGATTGGGCCGATGTCGGTCGTGATCTGCTTTTCCAGCTTGCCGGGAAGCTTGTCGCCGCCGCCACCCTTTTTCATCCACTGCCAGAAATGGATGTGGTTGTAGTGCTGGCCGGCATTGTTGAAGAGGGCCTGGTTCTTGCCGAAGGTGCCCTTGAGCACTTCCTCGACCGGCTTGTTCTCCCACTCGGTGCCCTTGGCCAGGTTGTTTCCGGCGGTCACGTAAGCTTGATGATGCTTGTCATGATGGAATTCGAGCGTCTCGCGCGACATGTGCGGGGCGAGAGCGTCATAAGCATAAGGCAGATCAGGTAAGGTGAATGCCATTTGTTGTACTCCTCAAAATGAAGGGCAAGCGGGGGCGGGTAGGGGGTCGTCCATAAAACGGCCGACCAAAAGCAAGGTTTCCTCTAAATAAGATTAACGGGCCGGTGTCGGCAATGTGCGCGCGCAACAAAACCCGCCTTCGTTGCTGTCGTAATCGCCGAATTATCTAGGCAGCGCAAGAGATTATAAGTTTGCGCCGGCGTTGAACCTCAACCCTGTGACTGCCGGAAGGCTATACGACGCAGGGTTGCGGGAGGCAATTCCGTCGCGTCTAGCGCTATTTAAATTCCTTGCGAAGTCCACAGATGGTGTCCAAAATACTTTTTTGTCACACCGCATCTTACTGAGCGGGGGGACAGGTCGGCATGCCGATTGTTTTGTTGCTTTTGGGGGTCGTTACGACAGCCGCTGGCTTGGTCCTGGTTGGTTCAGGCCTGAGCCCGCGTGACGGAACCTTCCAGACTGAAGTTCTCACGCCGGGCACCATCGCTGCTGTCGGCGGGCTGTTGGTCATTGCCTTTGGACTCGCAGTTCGCGAAATGCGGCGGATCGAGCGATCGTTCGCGGTACGATCCGCGTCGCGTACTCCCCGCGTTGACGACGCGGCAGCAGTTGCCGCGTTTGGCGCAGCAATGTCGGCACCCTCGCTCCCAGAGACCAAACTGGAGCCACCGCCGCTACCGGCCGCAGCTGCGGCGCCTGAGTCTCAGGCCGACGAAGCTGTCATCGAACGCCTGCGCGCCAAAATTCCGACGATCCCCCGCATTGAAAATGGCCGACTTGCGGCGGATCTTTCGCACGCGCTCCGCGAAACGGCCGGTTTGGATAAAAACGTTGCGGAGGTGAAAGGCATCGCCGCCGTGGCCCGTGCGGCCAATGGCGCGGCCTCTCCCGTCCGATCGATGCCACGGATGGATCTCAAGCCGCGCCTTGCCGCGGCGGCTCCAGACAAGGCCAAGGCTTCGGTGTTCAACACGTTCTGGCCCGCCGCGCCGCGCGGCGACAAGGGAGGGGCGCAGGGGCAGGCCGCCGCGTCCGCGCCCCAGCAGGAGGCCCGGTCGGCCCCCGAGCACGCTCAGGCTGCCGTCGCGCCCGCGGCGACGCACCACGCGGCAGCTCCGGTATCCGTCCTCAAATCAGGTGTCGTCGAGGGGATGGCCTACACGCTCTATTCCGACGGATCGATTGAGGCGCAACTCCCGCAGGGCACATTGCGCTTCGGCTCAATTAGCGCGCTTCGCAACCACATCGAGAACACGCCCTAACGACCTCGCACCTTCGACCGATTTGCCACCTAAACTTGTTCTTCGCGCGCCGTCGGCGTGCGCCGGCTGAGGAGTAAGCCTTTGGCCAGCTCCAACGCCACGTTTATTACAAGTTATTCTTGGCTTTTCAGGTTGAAGACCATTTATTGCTTTATTTCCAGAGCGGTTGTTCTATCTTATAGTCATTCGCAAGAGGAGCAGGAACTGCCCATACTTGCGATGCACGTTGGCGCCGGGGGGCGCGGCTATTCTTGAGGCACTAGGCCCAACATGGCTGATCATTCCGATGAGGCCGGTTATATCCAGCTGACCGCCAATATTGTTTCCGCTTATGTGAGCAACAACACGGTATCCAGCGCCGAAATTCCGGCTCTGATCAGCCAAATATATTCGGCATTGATGCGCGTCTCGAACGGCGCGCAGGTCGCCGCGCCGGCGCAGCCGCTCAAACCCGCTGTTCCAATAAAGCGCTCGATCACGCCGGAATACCTCGTTTGTTTGGAAGACGGGAAGAAGTTCAAATCGCTCAAGCGGCACTTGCGCACGCAGTACGGCATGACGCCGGACCAATATCGCGCGAAGTGGACCCTGCCGGCCGACTACCCGATGGTGGCGCCCAACTATGCGGCCGCGCGCTCGCAACTCGCCAAGCAAATGGGATTGGGCCAGCAACGCCGGCGCCGCCGCGATCGCGGGTAGAGCGTGATCCCGAAGAGCGGAAACCGGCTTTCGGTTGCGATCGTGCTTTGACGGAAAATCCAGCGGCGGCCTCAGCGTTGCAGAACTCCGATCAGCCGGTTGGCGAAACTGAGCCGCTCGGTCAGCACTTTGATGACATAAGCGAGCAGGGCTTGGCTCAATGTCGGCTGCTCCTGTTTGATGCGCTCAAACGCTTCGGCATCGAGGACGTAAAGAACGCTTGCCGCTTCGGCCTGAATGGTGGCGCTGCGCGGGCTGCGGGTTATCAGACCCATCTCGCCGACCGTGGTATGTCCGCCTAAGCTGCGAACGCGCGTGGTTCGGCCTTCCGGCAAATCGACAATAATGCCGACGCGGCCCTCGAGGATGAAATGCATGGACGTCGCGGGATCGCCCTGGCGGGCGATGATGTCGCCGGCTTTTACTTCCAGACGCTTGCAATAGTTGGACAGACAATCGGCGAGATGAGCGTCGCCGAGCGCCTCGGAGAGCCAGGCGCGCAGGGATCGCGAGTCGGTGACCTGCGCGCGGTGCGCTTCGATGATCGCCTGTTCGCATGACTCGAGCGCACGGTCGAGATCGGACGCCACCACGATGTCGTCGGAAACGAATCGCGCGCTGCGAAACGCCCGCTCCAATTCCGGAGAAAGCTTGACCAGAACGATGCGCGCGCCGGCTTCGGTCGCCGCCTGTTTGATTTGCGCAAAACTCTGGGTCGCCGCTGAATCGATGCCGGTGACGCGCTGGAAGTCGAAGATCAGAAAGCGGCATTCCCGCTGCTTGGCGAGCAACGCCTTGACGTGCTGATAGAGCCGGTTGGCTGAACCGAAAAACAAATAGCTCTGCAGCGCCATGCCTTGAATTTCGCGCCCATGCGCCGCAAGGAGCGTCAGCTCGTGCGGTCCGCGATCAAGCGAGGAGCGGTATTCCGAGCCGTCGAAACTGAATTTGATCGCGTTCACGCGGCTGATGCTGAGCGCGAAGGTCGCGCAGCCGATCACGATGCCGGTGAGGACGCCGGCGATGAAGCCCCAGTTGATGATCAGGAGCGCGATGGCGATAAGCGACAGATAGTCGATAAGCTGCAATTGTCGCGCTGATTGGATCAGCCACTGATAGATGAGACCGCCGCCGAGGAAGAACAAAAGCCCGCCGAGAATGTATTTCGGCACATAGCCGACGAAAGCGGGCCCTGCGATCAGCAGGGCTGCCGAGACCGCCGCGACCGTCAGCCCGGACAGCCGGCCGCTGCCGCCCGCGGTGCGCACGAGAAGCGAACGGCTGAGCGACGTGCAGCTCACATAGCCGCCCAGCGCGGCGGTGACCATGTTCGCGAAGCCGAGAACTTTGAGGTCGCGGTCGATGTTGGCGTCGGTGCGGGTCGACAGCTCGATGCCCGTCGTATTGAGAAGAAAGTTGATGATGGTGACGAACATGACCGCAAGCACGTCGCCGGCGAGTGCGGGCGCTTGCGTCCACGAAAAGCTTTGCAACGTTCCGGGCTGCCACGGCGAAATGAGGTTGGCCGTCGACTGCGGCCTGAACATCCAGCCATGCGCTTGCGCCTCGCCGAGCGACCAGCCCGTCAACAGCAATGCAACGTAAGTCGCCGCCAACGCCGCGAGCAGAATGCCCGGCATGACGAACGGACTCTTCGACCGGCGGAGCGCAAGCTGCAATACGACCGCGACGACGATCGCAGCGGCGATTTTGCCGAGCATCGGAATGTTCGCGAATTCTACGAGATTGGCGAGCAGCAGCTTTTGCTCGGTCACGACCTGCACTGCGCCGGCGATCATCAGCCATCCGGTCGCACCAAGGAAGCCGCCGATGACCGGGAAAGGCACAAAGCGGATCGCGCGCCCGGCATGCGTGAATCCGAGGATGCATAGAAGAAGCCCGGTCAGCGCCGTCGCCGCGGAAATCGCGATGAGGGTCGGGACCAGGGGATCGACGTTGCCAAGGCGCTGGATCACTGTCGCCACCAGGGCCGCCAGCACGACCGAGATGGAACTGTCCGGGCCGGCGACCGCAAACGGCAGCGAGCTGCGCCAGGCGACGATCGAGCCGCCAATGGCAGCCGAAAGGAATGTGACGGCGACGCCGTAGGCCAGCGCCGGTCCCAAGGGACCGTTGAAGATCAGAGCCGCATACGAGAGGCAGTAGGCTATCGAGAGGATGCTGCAAACGAGCCCGGCAAAAACGTCGGTCAGCGCGGCCTGCGCTCTGGTGCGGCCGAGCGCGCCGGATGTGCCGATCTCGCCAACGGCCATGTCAAACCTTCCCCACCCCGTGGTGCCGGACGCAGATCTACATCCGTTCCGGCCCAGTGTCCCGATTCCGACGTTCGCGAGAGCTTATGCGAGTTTCGGAATCAAAGGGACGCCAGTAACCTATGATTCTAGTGCGGTTTTTGGATTTTGAAGTTCCGATTCGAGCTTCCCGGCTTATCTTAGGAACTTCAAATCGACCCTACCAGGGCCAAACGCGTTGCGTGGAGGATTAGGATCCGATGCGGAAGCGAGGCCGCCGGCACGCGGTCAGGGTTCACCTCGCGGCCGGGACCTAAACGGTGGCCGCGGTTAGCGCTCCACGTGCGTCGGCGCGAATGCGCTCGACCATGGACCGGAAGCCATTCGAGCGCTGAGGGGTGAGATGTTCCCGTAGCCCCATGCGCTCGAACAACGCCAGCGCATCGGTTTCGAGGATATGACGCGCCGGCTTGCCGGAAAAGATCGCAAACAGGATCGCGATCAGCCCGCGCACGATATGGGCGTCGCTGTCGCCGGCGAAGTTCAGCACCGGCCCGCCGGCGCCGTCTCGCCGCACATGCGTGTCGAGCCAAACCTGGCTGGCGCAGCCCTGCACCTTGTTGGCGTCGCTGTGCGCGGCCTCGGGAAGCGGCGGCAATTCCCGTCCAAGTTCGATCAGATAGCGGTAGCGGTCGTCCCAATCGTCAAGGACGGCGAAATTGTCGATGATTTCTTCGATATCAGGCATCGCCGAAGGGGTTCCTCGTCACGCTCTATATAGAGGGTGGAACCCATAACGTCGATGTGCATCGCTGCACGCGATTTTGTCTAGGCGGCGTGCTTGCCGTCCTTGCGCGCCGGCGGACCGCGCCAGGCGGGCGCGATATCGGCAGGCGTCAAGGTGCTCTGCGAAGGGTGCTCGGCCGCGGTTTTTTCGGCGGCCGACTTGCCGGCGGCATTCTTTGAGACGCTGGTGCCGACGGTGCCGACCGATCCGGTCTCGCGTGGCGCCATCGCTTCGCTCAGCGCCTCGTAGAGGATCTTCGCTCCGGCCTGCGCGCGGTAGCCGATCGCCGACGCCACCTGCATGCCGACCGTGCAGGCGTCGGGTTGACGTCCGCAGAAGCCGCGCAAGTCTCCGACCGTCGCAGAGGCGGCGGAGATTGCCTCGCTGGCACTGACTTCATTGCCGGGCGAATTATGCTGCGCGGAGCCGAACGGCAGCAAAACCAGCACCAGCCCGAGCCAGAACGTCATTCGGAGCAGAAAGAACATGTGACCCGCATCCCCGACGGCGGTCTTTGCCGCACACGTCGTGACCCTAGCAGGCACGCTTGAAAGTCGCGTTGGCTGTGCTGGAACGTTTTTCCGCATAGTCGACGAGAATACGCTGCAAATTTTCGCCCAATTTGAAAAAATTCAATTTACCTAAAATTTGAGCGAACGCCGCAAAACGAAGCCGCCTCGCGGCAAATATGCGCGCTACGCCTTGTGTCCTCCGAGCACACTGCCGAACGTCAGCGGCATCGCGGTGCGGCCATGGCGGATACCTGGCAACGGGCCGTTCACCATGATCGGGGAATCCCCCAAGTGCGCACGGCATCAAAGCCGCTTGCTGAGGCTCGCGCGCTCAGCGTCGGTGTCACCTTAGTGTTCGCTTAAGTGGCCTCTGACACGATCCGGCTCCAGAAAAATGGGGAGCGCGTCTGCAAGTTCGGGCGTGCGTTAGGGTCGTGGGCCTGTTGGCGCCGGTACGAGACTATATTGCGATGCTGGTGCATCCGTCCGCACAACAGGATGCGCTGACCGCAGCGCGCCATCGTGCCTTCATCGCTCCGCGTCTTCTGGGCAGCGTTGTCGCTCTCGCCGCGGTTCCCGCTTATCTCATCGCGCGGGGCGCGCCGAGCGCGGTCGAGTTGGTCATTTTCGCCTGGCTGGTCGTTCCCATCCTGGTGGCCTATTTTCTCTCCCGCACCGGACGCTACGAAAGCGCGCACGTTCTGTCTTCGCTCGCTTTGACTGGACTCGTTACCTCGGTAGCGGCGCTCACCGGCGGCATCACCTCGTTCGCGGCCATCTGGCTCGTGGTCGTTCCGCTCGAAGCGTCGCTGTCGGCCTCGCGCCGCGTCGTCGCCGTTGCCTCGACGTTCGCGCTCGTAGCCGCCGGCTTACTGGTGCTGGCCAGCAAGTTCGACTGGTTGCCAGCATCGGACCCGAGCGGCCACATCGCGCTTGCGACGCTCGGCATCGTTTCAGCC
>DATMQV010000068.1:0-5366 GCA_035566615.1 Xanthobacteraceae bacterium | reverse complement strand
TCGGCGCCTTCAAGCCCGCGCCCAATGATCTTGGCGAGCCGTGGACGGTCCAGACCGGCGCGATCGACCAGCGAAATGGGGGCAGGGGGCATTCGGTCCTCCAAGTGTTCGTCTTTTGAAGTGTTTTTGTCGTTCAAGTGTTCTGGCTTTGGGCGTTTCGCCATACGCACCGGCACGTAAGGCGCTCGGAAAGCTATACATAAGCCATATCCGCCCGCTTTGCATGGGGGGCTCGGTTATCCTGCCCCGCATAGCGGCCCCCGCGCGCGGGGAGGTGGCGCGCGAGAGCGCGCCCGGTAGGGGCAAGTGGCTGCTCGCTCGGAGCGAACCCGCCCCCTCCACCACGCTTCGCGTGGTCCCCCTCCGCCGTGCTAACGCGCGGGGGCGGATAAACGAAATCGTTCTCGCGACACGTTTACGTGCCCGAGCCTTGCCGACCACGAAGCCAATAGACTCGCCCCCAGCACCAAGAAGGAGGCGAAGCGCCGAAAGGCGCATGCCAACCATGTGCCGCGCAGCATCAGCAAACGTTGCCGTCTGCCGATGCGTCGGGCGCGGCTGCGCGCCATGCAGACAAGTGCACGCAGTCTGCGCACTCATCTGCTTGCGGGGCGCGCCCGCCTTCCGGCGCTTCGACCGCGGCTCTCGCAGGGATTCCCATCCCTGCTCAGTCTCCAGGCCATGCTTCCTGGGACTCGGAATCAGGCGGGCGTTACCCGCCTCATCCTGTCCCAGTCCAGTGACAGCACCTCACGCCTCGGCCGTAGTACCGAAGGGAATGATGCCCAAAGCCGCTCCGGCGCGGGTTGCGAGCCCGCGCGGAAGCACCGCACTCGCTCCACACTGCAGATCGCATCCGGAATGCGTCCCTCGATGAGCGAGATGCTCAGACATGTATCTGAAACAGAGACAAATGTCAATACGTCGTCTCTTAAAGGAGGACGAGATTAGTTTAGCGCGGGCGCTTTGGGTGCTTCATTTTGCGTAGCCCTGCGATCTAAGCCAATCGATGCGCCGCGTTCCCTGAAGCCATTCATCGACTTCGGCTTTGCTCTTTAGGCCCTTGATGTAGCGAATCTCTACACCCGGATAATGCGCCTCGATCTGCCAATCGCCCTCGGCGATCCGCTTCATTTTGAAAGTGACACGTTCTTTTGCCATGAGGCCGAATATGGCTGGATCGCTCGAGGCTGCAAGCCCGAAAATGGGCCGCCTTATTCGGGTGGGACCAGTACCCAACGTCTACGCCAAACAAGATGCCCGTCCCGCGAACACATGGGGCGGTTCGCGCCGGCGGCTGGCGAAGCTGCAGGATGGCTTTGATGTCGCGGCAGTCAGCATGGATTGCCGGGCATCCGGCACCAAGACGGCGCAACGCCCCTTGAGCCCGGCAATGACGCGAAATCTTGCTAGGCCGAGATCCGCTCGATGGCGGCGCCGCAGCGGGTGAGCTTGTCCTCAAGCCGCTCGAAGCCGCGGTCGAGGTGATAGACGCGGTTGACGATGGTCTCGCCTTCGGCGGCAAGTGCTGCGATCACGAGCGAGACCGACGCGCGCAGGTCGGTTGCCATCACCGGCGCGCCCTTGAGCCGGTCGACGCCTTCGATGGTGGCGCGCTCGCCCTCGAGACTGATGCGCGCGCCAAGCCGCACCAGTTCCTGCACATGCATGAAGCGGTTCTCGAACACGGTCTCGACGATCTGCGAAGTGCCGCGCGCGCGCGTCATCAGCGCCATCAACTGCGCCTGCAGATCGGTGGGGAAGGCCGGGAAGGGCGCGGTGGTCACTTCCACAGGCTCCAGATGTTCGCCGTTGCGCGCGATGCGGATGCCCTGATCGGTCGGCGTGACCGTGACGCCGGTCGCTTCCACCACGTCGAGCGCGGCTTGCAGCAATTCCGGCCGCGCGTTCTGCAACAGAATGTCGCCGCCCGCCATGGCGACCGCCATCGCATAGGTGCCGGTCTCGATCCGGTCGGGCAGCACACTGTGACGAGCGCCGTGCAGCTTGCTCACGCCTACAATCTCGATCCGTTCGGTGCCGGCGCCGGTTATGCGCGCGCCCATCTTGTTGAGGCAGTTGGCGAGGTCGACGATCTCCGGCTCACGCGCCGCATTCTCGATCAGCGTTGAGCCATCGGCGAGCGATGCCGCCATCAGCGCGGTGTGCGTGCCGCCGACCGTGACTTTGGGAAAGACGATCTCGCCGCCTTTGAGCCCGCGCGGCGCGTGTGCGACGACGTAGCCCGCATCGATGTCGATTTTCGTGCCGAGCTGTTCCAACGCCATAATCAAAAGATCGACCGGACGCGTGCCGATGGCGCAACCGCCGGGCAGCGACACGCGCGCTTGGCCCATGCGCGCGACCAGCGGCGCCACCACCCAGAAGCTTGCGCGCATCTTGGAAACGAGCTCATAGGGCGCGGTGGTGTCGACAATGTTGGCGGCGGAAATCTGCAAGGTCTGGCCGTGATCGGCGGTTTCGCCGGCGCGCTTGCCGCCGACCGTGACGTCGACGCCGTGATTGCCGAGGATCCGCTGCAACAGCGCGACATCGGCGAGCCGGGGCACATTGTCGAGCGTCAAGGTCTCGTCGGTCAGGAGGCTCGCGATCATCAGGGGAAGCGTGGCGTTCTTCGCTCCCGAGATCGGGATCGTGCCGTTCAGCCGCCGCCCACCGAGAATGCGAATACGATCCATGATGCCCCCTGTGGCCCCAATCTGGGGTCAAGTGCGCGTGCGTCAATCGGGGCTTCCTACAAGCAAGCCTTAGGCTTGCCCAGGAACCTCACATCGGAGCACGTCAAATTCCAAAAACACTAGCAACGACACGTTGCCAGTTTCCTTCGATGATACTGAAATTCGCTAGCTGACGGCCTAGGCCAAATAGTCGGACCCGAGCGGTCGGCCCATGGCGGGCCGACCCACGCGAATGTCAGTATCCGGGTAGCACCGGACGCCGGCTACCTGTTCGAGCATGATCTTTTCCGAAAACCGGCCTCCACTTTTCGGGATCATGCTCTAGTCGCGGCCCCGATTGCGGCGAAAGTCAGGAGTTCCAGCCTCCGCGGCGGCGTTTTCGGAGGACGAGGGTTCCTTGAGATCGTCGCTTTTAGCGCGGCCGCGGGCCTGTGCCTTGCGGCGCTTGAGGTTCTCCCGCAGGGCGGCCGACAGCCGCGCCGCGCGTGCCGCCCTTTTCTCAGCCTTGCCGGGAGCGATCATCAGAACCTTGCGCTAGAGCGAATGCAGCACATGCGGCGCGAATAGGCCGAGCGCCATCACCGCAAGCCCCCCGGCGCCAAGGAGCCCCGACAGCCAGGCGAGCGCGATGATCTCGGTAATGACCGCGGCCGACGCCAGCACGATGCCGATCTGAAACGCCGCGGACGCGATCTCATAAGCATGATACTTCGCCAGGAAAGTATTGCGGCTTTCCTCCGCCTCCTTGGCGCGATCGGCCAGTTCCTTGCGGCCTTCGTGCGTTTCCGGCTCGGAATCGTAGCGCGCGGCGGTTTTTTGCCAAGCCTCGATCTGTTTCTCCATCGCGGCTCTGGTTGCCGGATCGGAAGCGGCTTCGGCAGTAAGTTTTAGCTGTTCGGTGGCGGTGCGCACCATGGTTTGGCGCACGGTCTTGGCCTGAAAGAAGGACCAAAGATTCGAGGCCTCGACATTGGCGCCGATCGCTTCGGTCTGCGCGCTTTTTCCCAGCATCTCGGAAAGGGACAGAAACAGCGCGAGGATGGCGATCACCAGCGCGACTTTCCTGTTCGAGTGCGCCGCGTGCTCGGCGTGCTCGGCAGTTTCCAACGATTCGTGTGCTTCCGGCATGATTTTTTTGCCCCCTCGTTTGCCACCGCCGCAATCACATTCCGCTCGTCCCCGCGCAGGCGGGGACCCAGCGCTGGATTCCCGCTTACGCGGGAATGAGCGGAAACCAGCCGATAGCATAAATCTCCGCTAAGCGCGCGGATGGGCGGCGCGATAGGCCTCGATCAGGCGCTCGGCATCGACTTCCGTGTAAATCTGGGTCGTTGCGAGCGAGGCATGGCCGAGCAATTCCTGGATGGCGCGGAGGTCGCCGCCGCGCGCCAGGAGGTGCGTGGCGAAGGAGTGCCGCAGCGCATGCGGCGTCGCGGTCTCGGGCAGGGCGAGTGCGCCGCGCAGCCGCGCCATCGCCAGCTGCACGATGCGCGGCGACAGCGGACCGCCTTTGGCGCCGACAAAGAGCACGCCGTCGGCCGGCAGATCGTAGGGGCAGAGCGCCACATATTCGGCGATCAAGCTCTGCACCTGCGGCAGCACCGGCACCATGCGTTGCTTGCGGCCTTTGCCTGTCACGGTGATGGCGTCGCGCGTGCCGCTGCCGGCATCGGCGCGCGTCAAACCCAACGCTTCCGAGATGCGAAGGCCGCTGCCGTAGAGAAGCGCCAGCACCGCGGCGTCGCGCGCATGTATCCAAGGCGCCGCATTCTCGTCGCCGTGCAAGTCGGAATCGGCGATGCGGCGCGCGGCCGTCACCGGCAGCGGCCGTGGCAGCGTCTTGCCGATCTTGGGCGCGCGCACGGCGGAAAGCGCAGCGACGCGGCCTTTGCCATTGCGCTCGAGATAGCGCGCGAAGCCGCGCAGGCCGGCGAGCGAGCGCATCAGCGAGCGGCTGCCGATGCCTTCGGCGCGGCGCTTGGCCAGAAACGCGCGCACGTCGGCGGGCGTCAGGGCGGTTAGATCCTTTAACGAAGGCCGGCCGCCCAGGTGCCCGGTAAGGAAATTGAGGAACTGCTCGACGTCGCGCCGATAGGCTTCCAGCGTCTTGGGCGAATAGCGCCGCTCGGCGCCCAGATGGGTGAGCCAGCGCTCGATTTCGGCGGCGAGCTTGGGGGATATTATTTCTCCTCCCCCGCGCAGCGGGGGAGGGGGACCGCCCGAAGGGCGGTGGTGGGGGCCTCGGCCGCCAAAATCATCTCGTTGCCGCACGTCTGGCTTCCTTGCCGAGCGCCCCCTCCACCATGCTTCGCATGGTCCCCCTCCCCCGCTTCGCTGTGCTACGCGGGTGAGGATAAAGATAAGCCCTTTCCCCTTCCTAAACTGCGGGGAATCGGGACAACCTTTCTTATGGCCAAACGCGTCGTCGATGTCTTGGTGCCGGTCGCGCTCGACCGGGCCTATTCGTACCGGGTGCCGGAGACGCTGTCGCTCGCACCGGGCGACATCGTGTCGGTGCCGCTCGGGGCGCGCGACGCGACGGCGGTGGTGTGGGCGGACAATCCCAAACCCAATCCGCGGCTCGACAACCGGCTCAAGGATGTCGAGGAAAAGCTCGATCTGCCGCCGCTCAAGGACGAACTGCGCAGCTTCGTCGACTGGGTCGCG
>DATMQV010000067.1:0-4651 GCA_035566615.1 Xanthobacteraceae bacterium | reverse complement strand
ACGCCATGCCGAAGCGCGGGTCGTCACCTGATGCTGCACGCCGCAATTTCTTGAAGGGTGCTGGTTTGATCGGCGCAGCCGCCGCGGTCGCGCCGCCAGTCGCTAACGCGCTGCCGGTCGCGCCGCCGACGCAGTTGAAGGCAGCCGTTCCCGGCCCGCGGCAGATCGCGGCCGAGACCATGCCGCCGGGCAGCGACCCAGTCAATCAGACGACCAGCGGCGGCGACTTCATGACCGACGTGGTCAACTCGCTCGGCATCGAGTACCTGGCTATCAACTGCGCGTCGAGCTATCGCGGTTTGCACGAAGGCATCCTCAACCACGGCAACAACAAGCCGGAAATCATCACCTGCGTGCACGAGGACATCGCCGTGCACATGGGTCAGGGCTACGCCAAGATCGCAGGCACGCCGATTGCGATAGCCTGTCACGGCACCGTCGGCCTGCAGCACGCGACTATGGCGATCTACAATGCTTGGTGCGACCGTGTGCCGGTGATCGTGATCGGCGGCAACATCATGGAGGCTGACAAGCGCATGCCGGGCGCGGATTGGGTGCATTCCGGCGTCGACATCGGCGCGCTAGTGCGCGACTTCACCAAATGGGACGATCAACCGGCTTCGCTCCAGCATTTCGCCGAGTCGGCGGTGCGCGCCTACAAGATCGCGACGACGACGCCGATGGGGCCGGTATTTCTCGCGCTCGACGCCGAGCTGCAGGAGAACCCGATTCCCGACGGCGAGAGCCAGCATATCCCCAAGCTCACGCCGGTCGTGCCGCCGCAGGGCGATGCCGGCGCCATCGCGGCGGCGGCGAAGATGCTGGTCGAGGCGCAGAACCCCGTCATCATCTGCGATCGCCTGGCGCGCACGCCGGCGGGCATGGCGAACCTCGTCGAGCTGGCCGAAACGCTGCAATGCGGCGTGATCGACAATGTCGGGCGCATGAACTTCCCGTCGCGCCACCCGCTCAATCAAAGCTTTCGCCGCGGGATCATCAGTCAGGCGGACGTCATCCTAGCGATCGAGATGAACGATCTATGGGGGGCGGTAACCGCCTTCAGCGACCGCATCGTTCGCCGGTCGCGTCCGATCACCAAGCCGGGCGCCAAGATCGTCACGCTCGGTGTCCGCGATCTTTATCTGAAATCGAATTATCAGGATTTCGGCCGCTTCCAGGATATCGATCTCGACATCGCCGGCGACGGCGAAGCCTCGCTGCCGGCGCTCACCGAAGCGTCAAGCGCCAGATCGATGCCGGCCGCAAGTCGGCCTTCGAAGCGCGCGGCAAAAAACTTGCTACGCTGCATCTCGCCATGGTCGAAGAATCGAAGAGCGACGCCACTATCGGCTGGGATGCGAGCCCTATCACGACCGCGCGCATGTGCGCCGAGGTCTATGCACAGATCAAGGACGAGGACTGGTCGTTGGTCGGCACCTCAATCCGGCTGACATGGCCGCACCGGCTGTGGGACTTCAAGAAGCCGCATCAGTGGAACGGTTTTTCGGGCGGCGCCGGCGTTGGCTACACTCTGCCGGCCTCGCTTGGCGCGGCGCTCGCTAACAAGAAGCAGGGCCGTTTCACGCTCGCGTTCGGCGGCGACGGCGACTTCATGTTCAGCCCGGGCACGCTGTGGACGGCCGCCCATCACCGGATCCCGATGCTCTACATTGTGCAGAACAACCGCGCCTACCATCAGGAATACATGTATCTGGTCGCCATGGCGGCGCGGCACGGCCGCGGCGTTGATCGTGCAGATATCGGTACGACCCTTACGGACCCGAATATCGACTTCGCCACATTGGCGCGCGGCATGGGCGTCTACGGTGAAGGACCGATCGTCGATCCGAAGGACCTTGCGGGTGCGCTCGCCCGCGCCGTTGGTGTCGTCAAACGCGGCGAACCGGCGGTGGTGGACGTCGTCACCGACCCGCGCTAGGAGACTCGCAATGAAATATTTCAAACGCCTCGCCGTCGCGGCGTTTGCGACGGCTGCGTTCAATCTTGGTACTTCGTCCTTGCTGCAAGCCCAGGACGCTCCGCCAGGCGATGCCGGGAACGGCAAGCGCCTCTATCTCGCCGACGGGTGCTTCACCTGCCACGGCCGTTCCGGGCAAGGCGGCGCCTTCAACGGTCCGGCGCCAAGCCTTGCCAAAACCGACATGCCGTTCGACGGATTTAAAGCTCAGTTGCGTGATCCCGCCAACGACATGCCGGCTTATTCCGCGGTAGTGCTTTCGGACCAGGAAATCGCAGATATGTACGCCTTCGTGCAGTCGCTGCCGGGCGCGCGTTCGGCGAAGGACATTTCGATTTTGAACGATTGAGGGTGCCCGCGGGTGGCTGGTGCGCAAGGAAGGAACAATGGAGTTCAATAGGATCAAGACTGAGCCACTGTCCGCCAACATCGGTGCCGAGGTTCAGGGCGTCGACCTGACAAAGTTGGATGATACGACCTTCGATCAAATCCACAAGGCATTCCTCCGTCACCAAGTGCTCTTCTTTCGAGACCAGGAGCTCACGCGCGAACGGCATCTTTCTTTCGGTCGCCGCTTCGGGGAACTCCATATTCATCCGGCCGCTCCCTCGCCCGAAGGCTATCCCGCAATAATGCGGATCCACGCGGACGCGGCTTCGACCGCTAATCTTGATCAGCTCAAGGCAGGCAAGCGCGCGGTCGCGGGTAATTTCTGGCACTCCGACGTATCGTGCGACCCCGAGCCGCCACTCGGGAGCATCCTTTACCTTCGCGAGGTCCCCGAGGTGGGCGGCGACACATTGTTTTCGAGCATGTACGCAGCCTATGAGGCACTGTCCGGGCCAATGAAACGCCTGTTAGAGGAATTGACGGCCGTTCATTCAGGCGAGCACATCTATCGTGCGCGATATCCGAACAATGAGGTGAAAGATCGCAGCGACTATGGCTACCGAGGTGCAGGCAGGTTTCCCATTTCCGAGCATCCGGTGCTGCGGACCCATCCGGAAACGAAGCGGACCGCTCTCTATGTGAATGCTGGCTTCACCACCCGCATCAAGGAACTTGAGCCGGATGCCAGCCAGGCCATCCTCGACTTTCTGTTCAAGCACATTCAGAGGCCGGAGTTTTGCTGCAGGTTCCGATGGCGGAAGAACTCGATCGCCTTCTGGGACAACCGCTGCGTTCAGCACTACGCCGTGTTTGATTACTTCCCGGCGGTGCGCAGCGGCGACAGGGTGACCGTGAAGGGCGATAAGCCTTTTTACAAGACGAACTTGCGCTCCCGCGAACAGAACGCCGCAGCCGAATGACGCCTCCCGGGATGTTATCTCCAACCAAGCGGTTCTAAATGCCCTTCCCCCCCGAAATGATCAATGACAGTCGGCATTTCATCCGACGTTCGCGCAAATCCGTTCCCAGCTCTGGATTGCCGACGGGTAACTGAATCGAGCCCCAAAGTTTGGCCTGTCTTCAGATCGTCAAGGTACGTCAGGTCGCGGGTCCGGACTGGTCAAACCGTTGCGGTTCGGCATCTCCACCCTCGGCAGCGAGGTGGCGTCGAGGACAGTGTCCTCGGTGACGATGTTGTTTAGATAGAGAATGTAAGCCGATACAGCATAGACTTGGTCGGCTGTTAGCGACTGCGGCGCGTTGAACGGCATGGCACGACGGATATAGTCAAACAAAGTGCTGGCGTAGGGCCAATAGCTGCCGACGGTTCGCACGGGTTTTGACGTTACGAGTGTGCCGAAGCCGCCAACCAGCCGATCCGCAAGTTTGCCTTCACCCTTGGCACCATGGCAGGCCGCGCAGGTCTCTGCGAAAATTTTCTCGCCATCACGTACGCTGCCATGGCCCGGCGGCAGGCCCTCGCCGTCGGCGCGCACGTCAATGTCCCAGCCAGCGATTTGGGCCGGCGAGGCCACGTAGCCGATGCCAAGCGAGTCGGTATCGGCGGCGCGTGCGAGCGTCGTCAGCGCAAAGGAGACCGCGGCGCCGACTAGGATCGTTCGCGGGCTAAACGACATTGGTCACCGCTCCGTCTTGCGCGACCTGCCATGTTTGAATGGCGTTGTAGTGGTAGCTGGAATGAAGCCCGCGTACGTCGACGAGCTGCGCACGCGTCGGCTGTACGTACCCGGTCTCGTCGACGGTGCGGCTTTGCAATTGCACTGGAGCGCCATCCCAATTCCAGGACAGGCGAAAGCGCGTCAAGCATTTGGCCAGAACGGGTTGCTGAAGGCGAGCTTCTTTCCAGCTTGCGCCACCGTCTGTGGAAACGTCGACGCGCGTGATCCGCCCGCGGCCGGACCACGCCAGGCCGGAGATTTCGTAGAATCCTTTCTCGCGCAGAAGTTGGCCGCCGGACGGAAAAGTGATGACTGACTTGGCTTCCATCACGAAGGTGAACTGGCGCGCGGTGCCGTCGGGCATGAGATCAGTGTATTTGGAGGTCTCCTCCCGCGTCTGAAATGGTTGGTCGCCGAGTTTGAGGCGACGCAGCCATTTAACGTTGGTGTTGCCCTCGTATCCCGGAAGCAAGAGACGCAGTGGATAGCCCTGCTCAGGCCGCAGCCGTTCGCCGTTCTGCGCGTAGACGAGCAGCGCATCGTCCAGCGCCTTGGCTATCGGCACACTGCGGGCCATGCCGGCGGCGTCGGCGCCTTCGGCGAG
>DATMQV010000066.1:0-3426 GCA_035566615.1 Xanthobacteraceae bacterium | reverse complement strand
GCTCGGCCCGAGCTCGACTTCCAGCGAACGGAGCGGCATGCCGAGCGCCTCGACGCCGCGCCGGATCGGCTCCAACGCGCTGTCGATCTGATCGAAGCGCGACTCGGTGAGATATTGATAGCCCTGGTTGAGCAGGCTCACTTCGGGCGCCTG
Organism: Xanthobacteraceae bacterium; assembly: GCA_035566615.1. Classification (GTDB taxonomy): domain Bacteria; phylum Pseudomonadota; class Alphaproteobacteria; order Rhizobiales; family Xanthobacteraceae; genus BOG-931. Next base: position 3,273 of record DATMQV010000066.1, on the reverse strand, counting down.
CGGCGGCCAGGTCGCATCGACAGGGTCGAGCCGCGGATTCTCCAGCTTGAACAGCTGGAATTCGACTTCGAGCCCGGCGAGGAAGTCGTAGCCCTCGGCCGCAAGCCGCACGAGCGCATCGCGCAACACTTGGCGCGTGGAGAACGGCACGCGCTTGCCGTTGGTAAAATAAATATCGCAGAGGAGCCAGCCGGTGTTCGGCGCCCAGGGCAAAACCTGAAAGGTGTCCGGGTCGGCGACCATGACGAAATCGCCGGCGCCCTGCATCTCTTCCATGGCGAAACCGCCGCCGGCGGTGAAGACCGGATAGACGGTCTTATGCGCCGTATCCTTGGCAAGGAGCGTCGTGGTCATGGTCACGCCGCTTTGCATCAAGGCCGGCGCGTCGGCGGCGACCACGGTCTTGCCGCGCAGCACGCCGTGCTGATCGGCGAAGGAAAACCGAATGAGCTCAAGCTTGTTTTTCTTGATCGCCTGCACGACCGCCTTGGCGCGGCGCGCTTGCTCTTCGGTCCACAGATCGTGGCGCTGGACGAAGCTCGGAGCAGCAGAACGACGGCGTGACGCCATCAGGCACCGTCATTCCGGGGCGCCAATCGATCGCGGGTGTTCCCGCGATGGCGAGCCCGGAATCCACAATCACAACCCGGGGTCATGGATCCCGGGCCCGCGCTTTCAGCGCGTCCCGGAATGACGCAATGATCACTCCGCATTCGTCCAGCTCTTGGTCGCCTGCCGCTCGCGGCTGGTGCGCTGCCAATAGCCCTGCCAGTCGCCGGCCGGCCCCATGCCGTCGACACAGGCCGGGCCTGTGATGGTAGCCGCTTCCGCGGCATCGAGCACCATCATGGGCTTGCCGCCCTGACCGGACTGATCGAGCGCCCGCCGCAATAGCCGGCGATAGGCGGCGATCGCCTTGTCGGACGTGCCGAGATGCTCTTGGGTACGATCCTGGATCGGCCCCATCGACTCGCAGGCCCATTGGTCGTGCACGTTGATGTCGGTGCCCATGCCCGTATAGGTCGCGTGCTCCTGCTCGTGCGGATCGAAGCCGTATTCGTTGCTCTTGTTCTTGCGCGGCACATAGTCCGGCAGCCCGTAGAGCTCGAGCCGCTGGCGCCGCATTTCATCCTTGTCCACGGCTGAGCCGAACGAGGTGAAGATCGCATACCAATAGTGCTTCACGTCGTCGATCGGCACGTGCCATTGCGAGATCGTCATCTCGCGGCTCATCGGAATGATGAAGGCGTTGGGGAAGATCAGATTGGTGACGCGCACATGCGCCTTCTCGTCGCTGATCTGGCGCAGCGTGACCAGCCGGAAGCCATAGTCGGTCGGCTCTACCTCGATACGCGGCCGCGGAAATTCGCGCATGATCTGCGTCATCGGCATGTCCGAGTCCTTCGAGGTATCCCGGAACATCTTGCCGTAGCCTTTGTCAGGGTCCTCGTCCTCGAAGAAACGATGCAGGAACGAGGTGTGGGCCGGATCGATGCCGACCTCCAGCGATTGCAGCCAGTTGCAATCGATCATGCCCTTGAAAGCAAAGGTGTGGGTCGACGGCGCGACGAAACAATCGAATTGCGGAAACGCCGGCGGCTCGCCGCCGCCCAGATAAGCGAACAGGATGCCGCTCCTTTCGACCACCGGATAAGACTTGAGCCTGATGTTGGCGCACAGATTGCTGTTGTCGGGCTCGGCCGGCGTCTGCAGGCACTTGCCGTCGACGTCGAACAGCCAGCCGTGAAAGGCACAGCGCAGCCCGCCTGCTTCCAGCCGCCCATAAGCGAGGTCGGTGCCGCGATGCGGGCAATGCCGGCCGACAAGGCCGTAGCGACCCTGCTCGTCCCTGAAAACCACCAGATCCTCACCCATCAGCCGCACGGCTTTGACCGGTCGATTCCCGACGAGTTCGTCGACCAGAGCGGCCGGCTGCCAATAGCGCCGCAGCAGCGCGCCGGCGGCCGTTTCGGGGTTGGTGCGGGTGATGAGATCGTTCTGTTCCGCGCTCAGCATCGGGGTTTTCCCTGTTTTCCGGCCGTTCGTTGACCGAACGTTTGTTCGATTCTAATCTACCACGACTCGCCGCGAGGACCAAGATGGCGCCGGCGGCACCCGCAATCGAAGGGTCACGCGGATGCCGCGTGTGAAGCGAACGCCAGCCGAGCAACGTCTCGCCGACGGCGCCGGGCCGGAATTCCTGGAGGCGCTGGCGCGCGGTTTGCGTATCGTGCTGGTCTTCAACAGCGACCGGCGGCAGCTGACGCTCAGCGATATCGCTCGCCTAGTCGACCTGCCGCGCGCCTCGGTGCGGCGGACATTGCATACCCTCGTGCATCTCGGGTTTGCCGAAACCGACGGCCGGCTGTTCCGGCTCACGCCGCGGATCCTGATGCTGGCGAGCGCCTATCTGGCATCGAATTCCATCTCCGACATTCTGCAGCCGGCGGTCGAACGGCTTTCCGCCGAGGTCGGCGAAGCCTGCTCGGCTGCCATCCTTGACGGCGACGATGTGATCATGATCGCGCACGCCGCGCCGAACCGCGTGCTCAATCTCGCCGCGCAGATCGGCTTTCGGCTGCCGGCGATCGCGAGCTCGCTTGGCCGGGTGCTGCTGGCCGCGCTCGATGAACGCCAATTGGAGGACCGCCTAGCGCACATCGCGCTGCAGAAGCTGACGCCGATGACCATCGTGGATCGCGCCCAGCTGCGCTTGACGATCCGCAAGGTGCGCGAGGACGGCTATTCGCTCGTGGACCAGGAGGTGGAGCTGGGCTTCCGCTCGATTTCGGTGCCGCTTCGCCGGCTCGACGGCCATGTCATCGCCTCGCTCAATATCGGCGCGCACAGCCGCCGGTGCACGCTCGATACGATGCGCTCTGTGTTTCTGCCAAAGTTACAGGCACTCGCGACCGAGCTGCAAAATCAGATGATTTGAATTAGCTAAGGACCGGCCTTGCTAATTCGGCGTTTTGTGAGCGATCCGCAGACTGACTTCAGTGTCCTCGCCGCGATGGTCCAACTTCCACTTACGTGCGTCCGCAAGCGCTAAAGCCAAAAGATCGATATGGTCCCTTATTTCCTTGGGGCCACGCTCGGTCCCGGAAATGCGAATTTCGTAAGGTGGTTCAGTTTGATTGATGCCGCCCCAAATCATCGAATCGATAAAGGCATTCACGCTCCAGCCGTGCTCATCCGGGGCACCTATGGCAGCGCGGAGCGCCGTAAGAAAATCCTTGACACTCTGCCAGTCACTGCAGTCGATCTCGATGA
>DATMQV010000065.1:0-6207 GCA_035566615.1 Xanthobacteraceae bacterium | reverse complement strand
TTCGATGCGGCCGGAATAAACGAAGCCGGGCTGGTAGCGCGCCCGCGTGTTGGTGGCGCGAAACCACCAGGCAAAGACCAGCACGCCGATAATCGTTGGAACGACGATGACCAGCATAATGCCGAGGGCATTGAGCAGGATTTGGCTGTTGGCGGCGCCGATCGGCCCTTGCGCTTGAAAAATGCTTTCGGAGCAGCCGGCCAATGTGCAGGCGGTGATGACGAGAACCGAAAGGCCGGCGAACCGATTTCTTGCGTTCACGCCGATAAATCCCGAGTGTTAAACGTCAGCAATCCGTTATCTGGCACCAATATCAGGCGAGTGGCACAATGGGAGAATCGCTCAAGTCGCCCGCCAGCATACTCCAGCTACACGTCAAACGCTTTACCTGTACGACAGCGGCGGAAGGCGGCCGCGCCGTTGTGATCATCCGATGACGTCCTTGCCAAACGCAAAGGTGCCGTTGCGTCACCCGACGACGGAACTTGAACGTCGTCGACCGCAGAGCGTTCCAAGGGGATACCCGTCACCAAAGGGTCGCAGGGCCTTCGCCCGCAATGTGACAGCCGGCGTGACGTGAAAACTCTTGCGAAAGTTCATGGTCACGAGACGGATAAGGCGATGTCACAAGTTGGATGAAAAACATACGACGGCATGCTGATTTATCTGTCAGGTGATGCAATGGGTATTTTGATTGACACATTGCCCGAGCGTGCGAGCGCACTCGACTCCAAACGCATAAAATTTAGCGATAACGCCGAGTTGCTTTGGCCGCCCGCCGCATGAATGATATGCGTAAATCGCAGACGACGCTTCGTGGTCATGTCCAGGCTGGAGCTGATCCGCGTCAAAGGCGTAAAAGAACGCAAGACACGACAAAGAACACAAGACAAGCCGACAACAACAGCGAACCAGAAAAGCCGATGCAGCACGTAACGCGCCGCGCCGTTCTTGCCGGCTCCGTATCAGCGGCAGCCCTTCCGCTTCTTTCCGCCAAAGCGGCTTCACCGCCAGCCGGCGAACAGACGCCTGGCATTTATCGCTATCGGATCGGCACCTTCGAGCTGACCGCGCTCTACGACGGCATCTGGTATCGTCCGATCACCGAAAAATTCATTCGCAACGCCCCGTTCGCGGAAGTCGAAAACGCGCTCGCCGCCGCCTTCATGCCGGCCGACAAGTTGGCGACGCCGTTCACGACCCTTATCGTCAATACCGGACAGAAGCTCGTCCTGATCGATACCGGCACCGGCGGACAGATCGCACCTTCCGCCGGCGTGCTGCGCGCCAATCTTGTCGCCGCCGGCATTGATCCGGCAGCGATCGACCTCATCGTCATCTCGCATTTCCACCCGGACCACATCAACGGCATCAAGGACAAGGACAACGACATCGTCTTCCCCAATGCCGAAATCATGGTGGCGGAGGCGGAATGGAAATACTGGATGGACGACGCGAATTTGAACGCCGCGCCGGCCGATCTCAAACTCACCTTCCGCAACCAGCGGCGGATATTTTCCGACATCGCGCCGCACGTCACCCGCTTCGAGCCCGGCGCGGAGGTGGCATCCGGCATCACGACGCTGCCGGCGCCCGGTCACACCCCGGGCCACACGGTCTTTGCGATCCATTCCGGCGATCAGTCGCTCCTGGTCCTTGGCGACACCGCCCAGCACCCGGCCGTGTTCGCGCGCCATCCCGATTGGCAGGCGGCCTTCGACATCGACGGCGACGCGGCCGTCGCCACCCGCAAGAAGCTGTTCGATCGCGCCGCCGCGGACCGCATGCTGGTGACCGGCTATCACTTCCCCTTCCCGGCCTGCGGCCACCTGATCAAGACCGCGCATGGCTACGAGCATGTTCCAGTCGAATGGCAGCCGAACCTCTGAAAACCGGTCCTCGCGATTTATTCCCGCGGCACGACTTTTTTATCGATGATCACTTTCGCTCGATAATGCCGGGCGCCGCACGACAATGCGCCCCGCCCGTGTATGATGATCAAACTGATATCCAGGAGAGGCCGTATGAAATCGACGCTCGCATTGTCCGCCGCCCTGCTCTTGTCCGCCATTCTGGTTGCGCCAGAAATCGCAGCAGCGGCCGGCGAAGAGAACCCGACCCCGCCCGCCAGTCAGAACAAGTCGAACAAAGATACGCAGACCAAGAAGAAGAAAGACAAGAGCAGCTCGGCGGAAGATTTTCTGAACGGCTATCACGCGGCCTACAAGCTGATCTATGACAAGAGCGATTACGAAGGCGGCATCGCCGCGTTGCATGCGCTGGGCTATGACGACAACGCCGACGTAGCGACGCTGCTCGGCTATGCCAGCCGCAAGCTCGGCCGCTATGACGACGCTAAGATCTGGTACGAGCGCGCGCTCGCGGCCGATCCCGACCATGCGGTGACCTGGTCCTACTACGGGATGTGGCAGGCCGAGCAGGGCAACCTACTCAAGGCCAAGGACGACCTGGAAAAGGTGCGTCTGATCTGCGGTACGGATTGCAAGCCGTACAAGATGCTCAAGGACGTGATCGAGGGTACCGAAACGTACTAGTGCCTGAGCCGCAGGCGCAAGGCGCGCTCAAATCTCGCTGAGCAGTTTGAAACGTCGCGGAGGCGAACGAGACCTCGCGGAGAAGCGTCATGAGGAACGGCGACAAAACCCCTACTCCAGTCAGTTCGCTTGGTTCGCGCGCGGTCACATCGGTCGCCGCCATGTCGGTTGCTGCCATGTCGGTCGCGGCCATGTCGATCGCGGCCGCGCTCGTGATAGCGCCGGGCATCGCCGTGGCGGCGGGTGCGGGAGCTCCCTCGAGTGGCGGGGAAACGAGTACGCAATCTCCGCCAGCGCAACAGAAGAAATCGCACGTCAAGAAGAATCGAAGCAGTTCGCTTGACGATTTCGTCGCCGGCTACAAAGCCGCTTACGCCCTTATCTACCAGAAGGGCGAGTACGAAGCGGCGATCACAGCGCTGCGCGCTCTCGAACACGACGACAATGCCGACGTGGCGAACCTGATTGGCTATGCGAGCCGCAAGCTCGGGCGTTACGACGACGCCAAGGTCTGGTACGAACGCTCGCTCGCCGCTGATCCCGATCATGCTGTGACCTGGTCGTATTACGGCATGTGGCAGGCAGAGCAAGGCAATCTGCTCAAGGCCAAGGACGATCTGGAAAAGGTGCGCCTGATCTGCGGCACCACTTGCGAGCCCTACAAGATGCTCAAAGACGTGATTGACGGCACTGAGACGTACTAGCTCCTCATTGCGAGCGATACAAAACACTCTGGTCGGGCAGCTCGGGGCTGGATTCTTCGTCGCTTTTTCTCCTCCAATGACGCGTCGCCGAGCGGCGACGCGGATCTGCTAAACGTCGGCTTCTGCCGTCTCGGCCTCGATCCAGGCGTGATAGTCCGGGTCGACGCTCTCAAGCGGAACGACGAGAATGGCCGGGGTCGTATAGGAGTGCATCTCCTTGACCGCCGCTCGCACCTTCTCCGCCAGGCTGGCGCGAGTCTTGATAATCATCGTGACTTCCTCGCCGCGGTCGATCGCGCCCTGCCACCAATAGTATGAAATCATGCCGGGATAGATGTTGACGCAGGCGCATAGCCGGCGCTCGACCAAGGCCCGCCCGGCCTGCTCCGCCTCGACAATCGATGGATAGGTTGTATAGACGAACACCGCGCGTTCCATGGTGACCTCCCGCGGCGCCGCGCCGCCGCCAATTTGTTAATGTTATTACGCCGAGACCTCGAAATCCGATGCCCCCGCGCCGCACCGCAACTCGTTTCAAGCATATCGCTTTTGTCGCGAGCGACACCTCGTCGGCGCAGAAGGCGCGCCGGCTGCTGGTTCGCCGCTACGGCGACGCGCTGCCCGAGACGGCCGACGTCGTTGTCGCACTCGGCGGCGACGGCCTGATGCTTTCGACCCTGCAACGCTTCATGAACTCGGGAAAGCCGATTTACGGCATGCACCGCGGCACCGTCGGCTTTCTTATGAACGAATATTCCGACAAGCACCTGGTGGAGCGGCTGGCGGCGGCAGAAGTCACCGTGATTCACCCCCTGCTCATGCGCGCGCGCGATGCCGCCGGCCGCGTGCATCGCCACCGCGCCATTAACGAGGTTTCGCTGTTCCGCCAGAGCTATCAGGCGGCGCGGCTACGCATCATGGTCGACGGCAAGGAGCGGCTCGCCGAACTTGTCGCCGACGGCGTGCTGTTGGCGACGCCCGCCGGCTCGACGGCGTACAATCTGTCGGTTCAAGGGCCGATCATTCCCATCGGCGCGCCGCTGCTTGCGCTCACCCCGATCAGTCCGTTTCGGCCACGCCGCTGGCGCGGCGCGCTCCTGCCCGACCGTGCCCACGTCACGGTCGAGGTGCGGGAGCCCCTCAAGCGCCCGGTCGCCGCCGTTGCCGATCACGACGAGGTGCGCTCCGTCCGCTCGGTCGAAATCAGCATGGACCATAACCTCTCCATGCATATGCTGTTCGACCCCGGCCACAGCCTGGATGAGCGGATCTTGCGCGAGCAATTCGGGTACTGAACCCGCCGTCGCGGCCATTTCATACTTAACCGAGCCTTAACGGCAAAACCTTACCTTCCAGCCGCAGATGGCGCCGCAGTCCCCGCCGCTTGGGGGTTATTATGGTCCGCATCAATTTCAATCGGCCGCGTTTCCTCGTCATCGACGACAACGCATATGCGGCGCATCATGCGTTCGCTGCTGCACGGCTTCGGCACGCGCGAGGTGTATGAGGCCGAAGACGGTGCGGCGGGACTGGAAGCGTTTACGCAATACGGACCGGACATTGTCATCACCGACTGGGTGATGCCGATCTTCGACGGCCTGGAACTGGTGCAAATGATCCGCCAGCCGGGCGGCAACGCCAATCCCTACGTCCCGATCATCATGCTGACCGGTCATTCGGAAAAGCATCGCGTCGTGCGTGCTCGCGACGCCGGCATCACCGAATTCCTCGCCAAGCCGATCTCAGCGACCGCGCTCTACGAGCGCATTCTCAACCTTATTGCGAATCCGCGCCCGTTCATCAGGACCAAGACCTATTTCGGCCCCGATCGGCGGCGCAACGCCAACGTCAACTATATCGGACCGGAACGACGCAAGGGCGGCAAGGCGGACGTCATTCGCCAGCAGCCGCTGCTCGACAAGGTCTTAGGTTGAAGGTCAGGAGCGAAAAACGAATGACCGCCCGCAAAGACAATTCGCCGTCAGTCGCGACGTTCGCCGACCACGAAGTCATTACGCCGGCGAACCCGCTATACAAGGCGATCGCGCAGGCGCCCGCGGACGATGACGATCCGGTAGCGCGTGCCGAGGCGGCGCTGGCGCAATTGTCCACCGAATTCGCGGAGTGGATGCAATCCGAATGCGAGCGCCTCGAAACGGCGCGACGAGAAGTGGTGCGGCAAGGCTTCACCGAAAAGACCCATGCCGAATTGTTTCGGGCCGCGCACGACATCAAGGGCGAAGCCGCCACGTTCGGCTATCCGGCCGTCGTCGGCGCAGCCGACAGCTTGTGCCGGCTGCTCGAGCATACGCCCGGCATGTCCCGCATTCCACTGACACTCGTCGAGCAGCATGTGGACGCGGTGCGGGCAATCGCGCGCGAGCATGCGCGCGACGATCTCGCGTCCGTCGCCGGCACGTTGACCCGCCGCTTGCGCGAGGTCACGGACGAATTCTTGCGCAGCGAAAACGTCGACCGGCCGGATTATCTGGAAAGCATCTTCGCGCCGACGCTTGCGCCGTAGCGCGCGCCCTCGGGAGTGCGTAGTCGCGTGCCGCGCTGGCGGCACGGCAACGACTTGAACCGCCTAAGCCGCCTCGGATTGTTCGTCGTTCGAAAATTCCGCAGCAACGAGCTCGTCGCAGAAGAGCCGCGCCTCTTCGCGCGCCGCTTCGGTGGCGAAGCGGCGCAAAAGCGTCAGAAGCGGCGAAAACGTCGACCGGCCGGATTATCTGGAAAGCATCTTCGCGCCGACGCTTGCGCCGCACTCCCGAGGGCGCGCGCTACCGCGAGATCGTCGCGCGCATCGCTTTTCGATCAGGCGAGCTTGCCGCCCTCGACCTATCCGGCCTTCAAGGAGGCGATCGAGGCGATGCGCGAGGGCGGCTTCATGATCGAGCCGGGCGGTGCCGCGCGGCTCAAACGGCGCATGATCGAGCGCGTTTTGA
>DATMQV010000064.1:0-33528 GCA_035566615.1 Xanthobacteraceae bacterium | reverse complement strand
ATCAACCCGCTGCCCCGATCGGATGAAGCCTATTCGCCGCGCGGCAACACCACCGTCGCCAAGCGCGACGTGAACGTCTACGAGAATCGCGCGCTCGCGCTGTTGGAGCGCTCCGATTTCGACGCCGCCATTGCTGACTTTGACCGCGCCATCAATCTCGATCCCAACGGCTCCGACTCGTTCAACGGGCGTGGCGCCGCGTGGCGGGCCAAAGGCGACCTCGATCGCGCCAAAGCCGACTTCTCCCACGCGATCAAGCTCGACCGAACCCATATGGGCGCCTACTACAACCGCGGCCTTGTTGAAGTCGCGAAGAGCGAGCTCGATCCCGCGGTTGCCGACTTCACGGCGGCCCTCCGTCTCGATTCCGATTTTGTCGACGGGTACGAAGCTCGCGCCGAAGCGTTCCTCGCCAAGAGCGATCCCGAGCACGCCATCGCCGATCTCGACCAGGCGATCCGCCGCGAGCCCAATCGTGCGCGCGACTATTACCTGCGTGGCAGCATCCGATACGACCGGTACATGGGTTTCCTGGGCGGCGGCTGGATCGAGAAGGAGGATCTCGAGCGCGCGATCTCGGATTTTGGCGACGCGATCCGGCTTGATGATAAGAGCGCAGCCGCGCACTACGCGCGCGGGCTTGCCGAAAGCACCAACGGACATCGCGATCGTGCCGCGCTCGATCTCGCCGAGGCCGTCCGGCTCGAACCCGAGAACCAGCAATTCGCAGCGGCGCTCAAAGAGATCAAGCCTTGACCGGTGGCCGCGCCAACTCGCCGCCGCGGTGAAAGAGCGATGCGCAGCTCTTTTGTTGCGGCCAATCTGGTGTTCGCCCTGGCGGTTGCGGCGATGAGCGGGCCGGCCGGCGCGGCCGACGCACCCCTCGCCGCAGCCGAGAAAGATGCTCGTTTCTTCCTCGCCGTTTGTCAGAACGCGCTCGATGAGCTTGCCGCGGTCTCGCGGCTGGCTGCAGAGCAAAACTGGGACTCGAGTCGATCCGCGCTTTCCCGAATCCAAACCCGAATGGATCGACGGAATGTGGCGGATCAACCGTGATGACCGCTCCTATTGTTCTGCCCTGAGACATAACCGACAGGTGTTCGGAGACATGACCGACACCTCATCATTGCGTGGATTCGGCTGCAGGGAGGCCATCCATGCCGTGGCAGGAGGTGTCGATCGTGGATCAGCGGCGTGAGTTTGTGAGGCTTGCGATGCAGGAGGGAGCAAACCGGCGTGAGCTGTGCCGACGGTTCGGGATCCATCCGGACACCGGCTACAAGTGGCTTGATCGCTGGGCCTGCGGCGAAGCGGAACTGCGCGACCATTCGCGGCGTCCCCATTCGTCTCCAAGCCGCAGTGACACTGCGATGGAAGCGCGCGTGCTTTCGGTGCGCGATGCCCATCCGGCTTGGGGAGCGCGCAAGATCGCTCGGCGTCTGCAAGACGAGGGCATCAAGCCGCCGGCACTGTCGACTGTTCACGCGATCCTGCAACGACATGGCCGTATTGTTGCGCCGGTTGGCGCGGAACGAGCGACGCAGCGTTTCGAGAAGCCTGCTCCCAATGTGCTGTGGCAAATGGACTTCAAGGGTTGGGTCCGGCTTGCCAACGGCAGCCCGTGCCATCCGCTGACCGTCGTGGACGACCATTCGCGTTATGTCCCTTGCCTGAAGGCTTGTGCCGACGAGCAGGCGATCACGGTGCAGAGCCATCTGCAAACGACGTTCCAGCGCTATGGCTTGCCGGATGCCCTGTTCGTCGACAATGGCGGGCCCTGGGGCGATTCTTCGGGTGCGCGCTGGACACGGCTTGCCGTCTGGCTGCTCAAACTCGGCGTCGAGGTCTGGCACAGCCGCCCCTATCATCCGCAGAGCCGCGGCAAGAACGAGCGCTTCCATCGCACGCTGAAGGATGAGGTGTTTGCACTTCGGCGCTTCCGCGATCTCGCCGACGTGCAGCACGCCTTCGATCGCTGGCGTGAGATCTACAATTTTGAGCGACCCCACGAGGCGTTGAACCAGGACGTGCCGGCAAGCCGTTATCGGCCGAGTGCGCGCTCCATGCCGGAGCGCTTGCCGGGTGTGGACTATGCCGAGGGCGAGATCGTGCGCCGCGTCACCACCACCAAGGCCTATGTCAGCTTCAAAGGACGGCTCTGGCCGGTCCCACACGCCTTCTGCGGCGAACGCGTTGCACTGCGACCCCTCAATGCAGATGGCCGATATGGAATCTACTTCGGCGCCTATCAGATCGCCGAAATCGACTTGACCATTCCCAAACGTGTCGGTCATGTCTCCAAACACCTGTCGGTTATGTCTTAGGGCTGAACACCTATACGGTCGGGACGGGGAGCGCCCCGAAAGGCATCAAATACTGCAGCGTTGCGTTCGGTGAACCGCGAGCCAGTCGCGATGATTTCGTCGTCATTGTCGCCGAGTCCCTGCGGCTTACGGCCCTCGATGACACAGGCGCGCCCGACTTGCGTTTTGCGCGGTATCGAGTCGAGAATCTTTCGCGTGAAGGACCAACACTGCAGGTTGTCGCAACTATAGCACGCAAATATTGGTGAGTCAACGCATGATTGCACAGCAAATGAAGAAAACATGCGGGACATCGGAAGGAATGACCTGCGCGAATCCGGGTCGCGCCAGTCGGTCAGCGCGGGATCAGGACCCAGTAATCGAGATCGAGCAATACCGTCGGATCGTATTCGTCGCCGGTCTTGTAGGGAAAGTCCGTGCACGGCCGGTCGCAGGTTGCGACCGTGCGCAGCCGCAAGGCGCCGACATCCTCCCGGCCCGGCAACTCCGCCTTCGCCAGCACTTCCGACCACGCGAACACCGTGCCGCCGGCGAACAACGGCGCCACATGCCGGCCGCCGTTGATGGCGGCGACGTGGAACGTATTGGCGAAGCCGTTGAAGGACAGCGCGCGCGCGAGCGAGATCACGTGCCCGCCATAGATCAGCCGTCGGCCAAAGCGGCCCTGCTTGGCGCCGAACAGGTCGAAGTGAATGCGTGCCGTGTTCTGATAAAGCCGCGTCGCCGTCATGTGCTCGGCTTCTTCGACGGTGATGCCGTCCACATGATCGATGCGCTCGCCGACCTGATAATCCCCGAAGCGATACTTGTTGCCGGAGATGGCGAAGTCGTAAGCCGCCACGTTGATCGGCGGACATGCTTCGCTCAGGATCTTGGGATCGAGCACGGTCGCGAGCCGCGGCACATGATCGCCGGGCGCAGGCGCCGCCTCGTCGCGCTTTCGCACCATCACCCAGCGGACGTATTCGAGGGCGGCCGTGCCGTCCTGCTTGTAGCCGGTGGTGCGCACATAGACGATGCCGGTCTTGCGGCTGGAGTTTTCCTTAAGCCCGATGACCTCGGACAGCGCCGATAGCGTATCGCCGGGAAAGACCGGACTGCGGAAAAAGCAGCCGGCATAGCCGAGATTGGCCACCGCATTGAGCGAGACGTCGGGAACGGTCTTGCCGAACACGATGTGAAAGACCAGCAGATCGTCGATCGGCGAACGCGGATAGCCGATCGCCTTGGCAAATTCATCCGACGATTGCACCGCAAAGCGCGGGCCGAATAACCCATTGTAGAGAGCGACATCGCCGGTCGTGACCGTGCGCGGCGTCGCGTGCCGGATCACTTGTCCGATGCGGAAATCCTCAAAGAAATTACCGGGACTGGTCTTCGACATCAGCGCAACCTTTTTGGGCAGACCCTTCTAGACCGTGATGCAATTCGATTGAATCGGGTCACGGTCTAGATTGTTGGTTTGAGCATGATCTTGACCGAAAACCGGTTTCCACTTTTCGGGATCATGCTCTAAGGCGCAAAAAACCTTCACGTTTCCCGGTCTTTTCATCGCTCGGTCTTGGGCGCGCTTCATACCCGAATGGCGGCCGTGTGCAAGCGTTCACCGAGCCGTGAGGCGTGCGCTGAAACCCGCTTCGCGGAGCCCCGTATCTCGACCGATGACGCGAACCTGCGCGTCATCGCCGGCCCAATCGCCGGCTTCGCCCCAACAGGTCTTACAGCAAATACGGAGCTCCCCATGTCCAGTCGTCTTACGTCCCATCGTTTGACCTTGATTGCCGCGGCTGCGGCTCTGGCGCTCGCTGCCGGCGCGGTGCCGCTCGCGGCGGAGACCATGTCGGAGAAGACGGTCAATGTCGGCGGCGCGCCGATGTATCCGTCGAAGAACATCATCCAGAATGCGGTGAATTCGAAGGACCACACCACGCTGGTTGCGGCGGTGAAAGCGGCCGGCCTGGTCGACACGCTGTCCGGTGCCGGTCCGTTCACCGTGTTCGCGCCGACCAACGACGCTTTCGCCAAATTGCCGGCCGGCACGGTCGACAACCTGCTCAAGCCTGAAAACAAGGCCACGCTCACCAAGGTCCTGACCTATCATGTCGTGCCCGGTCGCATGAACGCGGCAAGCCTGATGAAAGCGGTGAAGGACGGCGAGGGCCAAGCCAAGCTGAAGACCGCTTCCGGCGACTGGCTGATCGTCAAGCAGGCCGGCCCCGGCAAGCTGTCGGTGACCGACGCCAAGGGCGATGTCGCCATGGTCACGATCGGCGACGTGATGCAGTCGAACGGCGTCATCCACGTGATCGACACGGTGCTGCTGCCAATGTGAGGCACGGCTAGATCGGGGTGACTTTTCTTCGAATCGTCATCCCTCTCTAGATTTTTGTTTGAGCATGATCTTTTCGGAAAACCGGCTTCCACTTTTCCGGATCATGCTCAGGCACGGCGGGCCGACGGCGACGCCGGCCCGCGGTACGCATGTAACCTTTTGCCGGCCGCCAGCGAAAAATGATCAGCGACGCGTGATTTTCGCGTGAGCGGTGAGAGGCCATATGACCGCAGCGGTGCAACCGAACGTGATATTGTGGGATAGCAACGGGCAGTTGCTTCCACCGCAATTTCCCGGCATCGCGGCGGGCTATTCCCGTGTCCGGACCCTTTTGATGAGTGAGGCCGAGCCGCAGCTCCGAAGCGCCGACGATCTGCGCCGTGCGGCCCAAATGGCGGCGGCGCAGGCCGGCGATCGTTTCGCCTATGAGGCGCTGCTGCGGGATTGCGTGCCCCTGATCAGAGCCGTCGCCGTGCGGCGGGGCGTGGCCACGGACTATGTCGAGGATGTCGTGCAGGATGTGCTGCTGACCATCCATCGTGCGCGCCGAACCTACGATCCGAACCGCTCGTTCACCGCCTGGCTGCGCACGATCGCCGAGCGGCGGGCTATCGATCTGTTGCGCCGGATCGGCCGGCAGCAAGCCCGCGAGGTCTATTCGCCGCTCGATTTCGAATCCTTTGCGGACGGGCGCACTCAACCGGCCGATACCGGCCTTATCGCCGCCGGTCGTGTGAACGACGCGCTGGCGAGCTTGCCCGAGCGGCAGCGCGAGGCGGTGCAGGTTCTGGTATTGGAGGAGCAATCGCTATCCGAGGCGGCGGTCGCCACCCGCCGCAGCAAGGGGGCGCTGAAGGTCAATCTGCATCGCGCGCTGAAAGCGCTGCGCGGCAAGTTCGGCGGAGAGAGCTGAAAGATCATGGCCGCGAACTCGCACGAGCAACTCATTCGTGGCCTGGCTGCCGACCTGCAGCCGGTGCGGCGCTTGCCGCCGCCGCTTTTCCGCGCGCTCGCCTGGCTCGCGGTGCTTACTGCGCTGACTATCGGGCTTGCCGCCTTCGCCGACCTCGATGCGGTCTGGCAGCGGATCAGCGCCGCACCGGATTTGTGGCTTGCCGTCATCGGCTCGACTTTGACCGCCATCCTCGCCGCTATCGCCGCCTTCGAGCTGAGCATGCCGGATGCGCCGAGCGCCTGGGCGGTGCTGCCGCTGCCCGCCGCCCTATTGTGGGTCGGCGCGAGCGGCTTCGGCTGCCTGCGCGTGTGGGTCGCGCCGC
The DNA here is from genome assembly GCA_035566615.1 of Xanthobacteraceae bacterium. Taxonomy (GTDB): domain Bacteria; phylum Pseudomonadota; class Alphaproteobacteria; order Rhizobiales; family Xanthobacteraceae; genus BOG-931. The sequence goes on along the minus strand of DATMQV010000064.1, from coordinate 27,595 downwards.
AAAGTCACGTTGCCGTGATGGGCGAAGCGCGCGACTGCCTGGCGTTCATCGTGTTCTTGTCGGTGCCGCTCTCGGCCCTGCTGCTCACCATGCTGCGGCGGGCGTATCCGCTTTATCCCGGCCTTACGGCCGCGATCGGCGGCCTCGCGGTCGCGGCTGCAGCCGCGACCCTCCTGAATTTCTTTCACCCCTACGATGCGGCCGCGACCGATCTTGTCGTCCATGCGGTTGCCGTGGCGCTGGTGATTGGCGCCAATCGCGCGCTCGGCGGACGAATTTTCGCGGTTCCGGCCTTCGGAGGGATCGATGTAACCGCGAACGGAGTTGGACCGAATTAGGAGACGTTGGCGCCCGCAAAAGCGCCACGGACATCCTTAAGGAGGATTAAGCAATGAAACGTTCGATCGCGATCAAGGCCCTCGCCGCCGCAACGCTTGGTCTCGCCGTAGCGTTCGCGCCGGCCGCTTTTGCCGCCGACGACATGAAAAAGGACAATATGTCCAAAGACACGATGTCGAAGGACAGTATGTCCAAGGACAATATGTCGAAAGACAGCATGTCGAAGGACTCGATGAAGAAAGATATGATGAAAAAAGACGACATGAAAAAATAAGTCACATTCGCGTGTGCCGGATGCTCATGCGCAAATCCGGCACACGCCGGTGTTAAATAACGGGCGCGCACGCAAGCGCAATCTTCACGACTGAATTGAAAAAACGCACCTGGCTAAGATAACGTATCTGGCTAAGAAACGTATCTGACTAAGAAACACACCTCGCCAAAAATCATGAGCACCATCGAAACAGCAGAGCAGGCCGCGCTCACACTCGAAACGCCGCGCAAGGTGATCCATCCGGGGTGGGTGCGCCTGACGCACTGGATCAACGCGCTGGCGATGCTGATCATGATCGGCTCGGGCTGGCAGATCTACAACGCTGCGCCGCTGTTCGGCTTCACATTCCCGCGGCAGATCGCGCTCGGCAATTGGCTAGCCGGCGCGCTGTTGTGGCATTTCGCGGCCATGTGGATCCTCATGATCAACGGCCTCGTCTATCTCGTGCTCGGCTTTGTCACGGGCCGCTTCCGCCGCAAGCTGTTTCCGATTTGGCCGTCGGAGGTTGTGCGCGATCTTATGGCCGCGCTGCGCGGCAAGCTCGCGCATGACGATCTCTCGGTCTACAACGCGGTACAGAAGCTGCTTTATGTCGGCATTCTGGTCGCCGGCGTGACCATCGTGCTGTCGGGGCTATCGATCTGGAAGCCGGTCCAGTTCCAGTGGCTGACCAGCTTTTTCGGCGGCTACAACACCGCACGCTACGTTCATTTCGCCGCCATGACTGCGATCGTGGCTTTTCTCGTCGTGCATGTGTCGTTGGCCGTACTGGTGCCCAAGAGCCTGCGCGCCATGATCATCGGCCGCTGAAAAAGGAACAAGAACAAATGCCCCGCCAGCGCAAATCGGCACCCGGCGTCGATGCGAAGCTTCTGATCAAGGATGCCGGCAAGCTTTTGCCCGAGCCATCACGCCGGCTGTTTCTGAGCGGTGCCGCGAGCCTGGGCGCGCTTGCCATGCTGAGCGGCTGCGACATCATCGACGGCGATACATCCGAGAGCGCGCTCCGCGTCATCTCTACCTTCAACGACCGCGTTCAGGCGCTGCTGTTCAATCCGCATACGCTGGCGCCGGAATATCCGGAAAGCATGATCACCCGGCCATTCCCGTTCAATGCTTATTACGCGGAGGACGAGGCGCCGGAAGTCGACGGCGAGCAGTATCAGCTCGAGATCGGCGGCAAGGTCGACAGCAAGAAACCGTGGACGCTTCCCGAACTCTACAAGCTGCCCGAAGTTTCGCAGATCACACGCCATGTCTGCGTGGAAGGCTGGAGCGCCATCGGCTCCTGGCAGGGCGTGCGCCTGTCCGACTTTCTCAAGCTGGTCGGCGCCGACTTAAGCGCCAAATATGTTTGGTTCCAGTGCGCCGAGGGTTATTCGAACACCATCGATATGCCGACCGCGCTGCATCCGCAGACCCAACTGACGCTCAAATACGATCACCAGGTTCTGCCGCGCGCCTACGGCTTCCCGATCAAGATCCGCATCCCGACCAAGCTCGGCTTCAAGAACCCGAAATACGTCACCGCCATGTGGGTGCAGAACAACGATGCCGGCGGTTACTGGGAGAACCAGGGCTACAACTGGTTCAGCGGGCTTTGACCGATTGGCTCGTCATTTCCCGTAGCCGTGCTCGCGCAGAACTCTGCTGAAGGCTTCGCCGGTCTGGCGCTGCACGTCTTGCAGGCGCGGCAGCAGAAAAGTCGTCAACTCGCCCATCACTTGTGGAACTTCCCGCAGCGCCTTGGCGCCGGTCGGCGTGCGGTAGAAGGCAGTCAGCTCCTTCAGCTCGGCGACGGTGAAATGCCGCGCGTAGATCGGCGGCGCGTCGTTCATCGCCTCGCTCGCGAAGGCGACCTGGATGCGTTCGAACTCGGCGCGCAATTCCCCGATGGTCGCATCGTCGATCTTGTCGGCGCGGGCTTTTTGCTCGACCACCGGCCAGAAGGTGGCGGAGATGCTGCCGGCCAGCTGCTTCATCATGTCGGGCGAAATCACCGCCATCAGCTCCTTTGCGGCGGCAAGTGCTTCGGGGCTCGGTTGGTCCTCCGCGCGGGCTTGTATGCCTGCCCCGCATAACAGGAGCACGAGTGCGACAACGCGCATGGTTCGCATAAGACGGCCTTTCTTGGCTGCGATTCCTTCGTTCCCGGCATCATTCTAGCACTTCGCCCCGGCCACGGCTCGACTTGCCAAGCCCTGTCGCGCGCTTTAGCAATCCCCGCGCTAGATTCTTAAAGTGATCGCATGTCCTGTGCGGAAAATCGACTGCCACCCCGGATCAAGTCCGGGGCAGGCTTTTTCTGGGACATGCTCTAATCGCGAGGCATCCCCGATGGCGACTTACAAGCTCCTCCTTCTTCCCGGCGACGGCATCGGCCCGGAGGTCATGGCCGAGGTGAAACGCCTGCTCGGTTTTCTGGCCAAGGCCGGCATCGCCACATTCGAGACCGAGGAGGGACTGGTCGGCGGCGGCTGCTACAACGCCCATAAGGTCTCAATCACCGAAGAAACGATGGCGAAGGCGCACGCCGCCGATGCAGTGATCTTCGGCGCTGTCGGCGGGCCGAAATGGGACAATGTGCCCTACGACGTGCGGCCGGAAGCGGGGCTGTTGCGCCTGCGCAAGGACCTAGGTCTGTTCGCCAACATTCGCCCCGCCATCTGCTATCCGGCGCTCGCCGAATCCTCGAGCTTGAAGCGCGAGGTGGTCGAGGGGCTCGACATCATCATCCTGCGCGAGCTCACCGGCGGCGTGTATTTCGGCGAGCCCAAGACGATCACCGATCTCGGCAACGGCCAGAAGCGCGCGATCGACACCCAGGTCTACGACACCTACGAGATCGAGCGCATCTCGCGCGTCGGCTTCGAACTGGCGCGCAAGCGGCGCAACAAAGTCACCTCGATGGAAAAGCGCAACGTCATGAAGACCGGCGTGCTCTGGCGCGAGGTCGTCACCGATGTCCATGCGCGCGGTTACCAGGACGTCGAGCTCGAGCATATGCTGGCCGATGCCGGCGGCATGCAGCTCGTGCGCTGGCCGAAGCAGTTTGACGTCATCGTCACCGACAATCTGTTCGGCGACATGCTCTCGGACATCGCGGCCATGCTCACGGGCTCGCTCGGCATGCTGCCGTCCGCCTCGCTCGGCGAGGTCGATGCCAAGACCAAGCGGCGCAAGGCGCTCTACGAGCCGGTGCACGGCTCGGCGCCGGATATCGCCGGCAAGGGCATCGCCAACCCGATCGCCATGATCGCGTCCTTCGGCATGGCGCTGCGCTACGCCTTCAACATGGGCAAAGAGGCCGACCTGATCGACCAGGCCATCGCCGCCACGCTCGCCAAAGGCTTGCGCACCGCCGACATCAAGTCGGAAGGCACCAAGGTCGTCAGCACCGCGGATATGGGCGAGGCCATCGTCGGCGAGCTTGCGCGGCTCGCGGCCTAAACGGCTGAACGATCGTGGCGGCCGGAAACAGTCCGGCCGCGCGATCAGACCGCTCAGAACGGATTGTGCGGGTTATAGCCCGGGATCAGCCACGGCTGCGCGAGCGGCAGGCCGCCGATACCGTGCTGGTCGGGCCCGTAGAACCAATAGGGCCGGCCGGGGTCGCCGCCAGGCGGGAACGCGTAGTCGAGACGGCTGCCATAGCCGACCGGCACTTCCGTGCCCGGATCGAGATAGGAGCGCCGCTGCACGGTGATCACCGTGGTGGTGCCGTCCGGATTGTGGATGATCGTACGGGTCGGCTGGATGACGGTGCCGGCCGCCGAGCGATAAACGACCGACTGATTCTTCTTCGTGGCAGCCCCGGCAGATCCGGCCAGGGCAACAACAGCCGTGGCGGCAACCAGAAACGCAATGACGCGCATGACCCCTCGCTTTCACCCGCCGGTAATCTATCCGGCTTTTCTGCGACATCCTAGCGGGATGAAAACGAGCCTTTGTGACGCCCGGTTCCGTTGCGAGCCGCGCGCGCCCAAGGCCGATTGAATGCCCCTAAGAGACGCCTCCGACGTTGTATTTAGGGCGGTTCTCCCTTAGAAGCCGTTGCGCTCCGGCTTCCGCGCTGGCGGTCCGGGGCCAAATTTCGATGGAGAGTTGATGATGGGTTACAGCGTCGCCGTCGTCGGCGCGACCGGCAATGTGGGCCGCGAGATGCTCGATATCCTGGCCGAGCGGGAATTTCCCGCCGACGAGGTGGTTGCGCTCGCCTCGCGCAGGAGCCTGGGCGTGGAAGTCTCGTTCGGCGACCGGACGCTGAAGGTCAAAGCGCTCGAGCACTTCGATTTTTCGTCGACCGACATCTGCCTGATGTCGGCGGGCTCGGCGGTATCCAAGGAGTGGTCGCCGAAAATCGCCGCCGCCGGCGCGGTGGTGATCGATAACTCCTCCTGCTGGCGCTACGATTCCGACGTGCCGCTGGTGGTGCCGGAGGTCAATGCCGACGCGGTTGCGGGCTTCCGCAAGCGCGGCATCATCGCCAATCCCAATTGCTCGACCGCGCAGCTCGTGGTCGCGCTCAAGCCGCTCCATGATCGCGCCAAGATCAAGCGCGTGGTGGTGGCGACCTATCAGTCCGTTTCCGGCGCCGGCGAGGATGCGATGGACGAATTGTTCGCGCAGACCAAGTCGGTGTTTCAGCTCGACGAAGTCCCGGCGAAGAAATTCCCCAAGCGCATCGCGTTCAATCTGATCCCTCATATCGATGTGTTCATGGAGGACGGCTACACCAAGGAAGAATGGAAGATGGTGGTCGAAACCAAGAAGATTCTCGACCCGAAGATCAAGGTCACCGCCACCTGCGTGCGCGTGCCGGTCTTCATCAGCCATTCGGAAGTGGTCAATATCGAGTTCGAGGATCCGATCACGCCCGACGAGGCGCGCGATATTCTGCGCAATGCGCCGGGCTGCATCGTGATCGACAAGCACGAGCCGGGCGGCTACGTCACGCCGTACGAGGCGGCGGGCGAAGACGCGACCTATATCAGCCGCATCCGCGAAGACGCGACGGTCGAGAACGGCCTGTCGATGTGGGTGGTTTCCGACAATCTGCGCAAGGGCGCGGCGCTCAACGCCATTCAGATCGCCGAATGCCTGCTCAAGCGCAATCTGATCACCGCCAAGAAGAAGGCGGCGTAGTAGGCGCGGCGAATAAGGCCCAGCTAGAACGTCACGACGGTGTCGTGAAAGAACTGCTTGCCTTGGAGTTGCTGCGTGGTGAAAAGATCGGATTCGCGCTGAAGCTCGTGCACGAGAGTTTCGCGCGGCACTTCGGTGTGGCTGTGCACGTCTCCGTGCTTGCCTTCCATTGTTGACATCAGGGAGAGAAGGCGATTGGAGGCCTTCTTCTCCGATTTGTTCTTGAACAGTTTCCACAGCGATTTGGGGGTCGCGTTGCGGCTGCCGTGGTGCCCCACTTTGTAGAGATTTACGCTCGAAAGCAGTGACCGGTATTTCTTTTGTTGCAGCGCGAATTGCCAGTTCTCGATCTGGGCGTCGCCCGGGAACAAGAGCTTCTTCTTGCCGATCTGGAAAAGCAGGATCACGCTCGTGTTGTTCATCTCCTGATCAAGCGAGCGCACAATCTGCAGCAATTGCTCGCCGCGCGTCATGCGCGCGTGATAGACGAGCCAGCGGGCGTTGACGGGAAAGGCGGGGCCATGGCTCTTCACATGGCGCGGAAACAGCATCGGCGTTTCGCCGTCTGCGGAAGCGGCGAGCCGTGCCACGCTCGCCTGAAATTGCCAGAATTCATCCGGGTCGCTTGAGCGCTGCTTCTTGATCGTGCCGGTTTGCTTGAGGGTCGGCGGTCCGAGCACACTGACTTTGACTCCTGGCAGAACTTTTTCGAGGCCCGATTTCTTGCCGCAGAAAACATAGGAGTTCTTCGCCATCGTCGCCAAGTTGTCGACCGCGCTCCGATTCTGGATGTTGCTCTCGCCAAGGAATTGAACCTCCCGTCGCACGTCCCTCGGCAGGTTGCGGGCCGCCAGCGTTTGCTGCGCGACCTCGTGCATCAGACCCAGCGCGGCAATCTGCTTAAACGTTCCCGCGCCCAGCTTCTCAATCATGCCCTTGTTCTTAGTCTTGCGACCGGTCTTGGTCTTCTCCTTGCCGGCCGGCCCCGTCGCCTTGGGGCTGAGTTTAGGATCTTCAGTCCAAGGCTGGACGACGAGCGCGGGCTTGAGCGACCGGATCACGTCGCCGGTCCCTTTGCCTTTCGCCGTTGCAAAACCGGAAATATGGTCGCGGTGCCGGTGGGTGGCGACGACGGCGTGCAGTTTGCCGTTCGTGCGTTTCTTGATGTCCTTGGCGATGTCCATCATGCGCGACTTCGGAACCCGCTTGGGAAATCCGGTCGATCCGAAATCGACCAGAATATGCCTTTCCGTTTTCGGGCCGTAGGAGAAGCTGACGAGAAAGCAATCGCCGAACCCGACGTGATATGTGCGGATTGTCACGCTCTTCGGGGCGGTGGCCATGGCGATCTCCTATTGGGGGATCCGTTCGACGCGCAGGCGGTGAAGATCGGCGAACTGTGACTGCGGGCCCGAGGGCGGCCTGGGCTCGGGCGGCGCGTCGAACAGGCCATTTTCCGCCAGCCAATCGAGCCGCGCCTGCTGCCGTTTGGCATTCTCGATGCGATTGGCGATTTGATATTTCAGCTGCCCGTACTCGTTGAAGATGAGAGCGCCGCCGCCAAAAATTCTCAACCGATGGAGCGGGGCGACGTTGCTTGGTGGCGCGATACCCAGCGCCGCCTTGAGCTCGTTGGCCTGCAGCGTGAGAATTTGAATGTATTCGGCGACTGTTTCGTGCAGCAGGAAACCGTCGGGACCGACCCGCAGCGAGGGGCGGACCGATTGGACTTCGATGTAGCTGTCTTCGTTGATACCGAGCGGCTTCCGATTTTCCCATATGAAGCGGAATACCTCTTCCTTATCCCGCAACATCGAGTCGTAGTGGCTGCGGCTGTAGATCAGGTCCTCGTCGCAGCGTTTCCACGTGCCGTCGATGTCGGCGTCCTCGGCCGGCTGGATATCGTAGGCTTTAAAGTTTTTGAGCAGCGCGGCGCGATAATGGTATTCGCCGTCGTCCGGAACGACCTCGCGGTCGATCGTCAGCAGGGCCGACAAATAGTGCGAAAACGTGATGTCGGTCGGTGGACAATAATCGATGGCGCGGATCGCCATTGTAAGCAGATGACCGGCGGCTTGGGCGCCCTCGTCCCTGACGATGCTGCGATCCTTCTTGCCGTTTGCGATCGGCCCGATCTTGCTGAGGCGCGCCAGCCAGATGTCGAGAAAGCTGTTGATGAACGCCGCGACCAGGAGCTCGCCGCGCCGGTGCGGCTCGGCGAATTCCGGATAGCGTTCCGCCGACATGTACGGCTTGCCGGGAGGCAATTCGACCGAGCGGCGCAGTGCATCGCCCCGCACCTCGGAAAGCTCACGCCCCATCTGTTTGGCCAGTCCGAAAAGGACCGACTTCTTCAACGCGTCGGCCTCAAGCAACGACGACGAGATCAAATGGCTGCGCCCGCCTGAAGCCAAGTCCAGGCCCGCATCGACGACGTCGGACAGAGAAAACACCGAAAGCAGCGCCACGATATCCGCGAAGCCTTCGTGGAAACCGGCCTGCTCCGGCATCGACTGTTCCATATATCGCCAGCGCAAGCCGTCCAGCAGCGCGTGGGTCGTCTCATGCGCGACGACGTCATGCGCAAGGCAGGTGTAGACAACCTTGCCGTCGGCGCCCGCGAAATATCCAAAGAAAATGCCCCGGTCTAATCTGGAATAGAACGCGTTTGCGTCGGCGAATGCGTGCGGAGCGATGTGAATCTGATGTCCATCCGATCCCCAAGCGCAGCGCCGTCCCAGCGCGAATTCAAATTGCGCCAGCGTCCGCATGGCGATCGCATAGACGTGCTGCGCGTGGAATTTGGGATTCTCGATCAGGTTCCGATCGTGGCGCGCTTTTCGCGCTGTCGACGCACGCCCGTTCGGTTTGTAGGCGAATGGGTCCACGTATTTGCTGCGCGAATCCTGCTCGCCGTAGGTCATCGGTTCGTAAAGAGTGTTGGTCGTCGAATCGTAGTCGATGACGTTGACGCGATAGCCGCAGGGGCCGGGCAAGAGATCTTCCGCAGGTATCCTCAATTCGGTAGTCAGAATCTTGCCCCGGAATTTGATGCTGGGATCCTGGGCAATCGCCGTGAGGGTGCGCGTATTAGGAAGGCTGTGCCGTGTCCCGCGGACATTGCGCATGGTCTACCTCCCTTTTGTTTCGGTACGGACCCGAATGGATGTCCGTCCGACGATTTCATTATGATTGCATCATGACCAAAATCCAACCTCTCAGTGTTGAGAGAAAACCGGCGTTGCGTAGAAATCTGCCGTTCAAATACGAGGTGCGTTTACCGTAACCGGTGCGAATGCTCCGGTAGACTCATCCCGGAGCAGAAGGTCGCCCATCGCCACGCCGAAGTATGCGCCGTGGATGGCGATCCGGCCGGACGCGATCAGCTCGCGCAACCGCGGAAAGGTCTTGAGATTGTCGAGACTGTTGGCGACGTTCGCCTGTTCGAGCCGGGTGATGTAATCCGCCCAGGACAGCGTGTCTTGCGGGCCGGCCTTCTCGGCCGCCGGCGCCATCAGCCGCATCCAGTTACCGATGAAATCGCCGGGCGAGAGCGGCTCCGCCTTTTCGGCAAAAGCCTTGACGCCGCCGCATCGCGCATGCCCGAGCACGACGATATGCTTGACCTTGAGCGCCGCTACGCCGAACTCGAGCGCGGCCGAGACGCCGTGCGCATGTCCGTCCGGCTCGTAGGGCGGCACGATATTGGCGACGTTGCGCACCACAAACAATTCGCCCGGGCGCGCATCGAAAATGACTTCCGGCGACACGCGTGAATCGCAGCAGCCGATCACCATCACTTCGGGCGACTGCCCGGCCTCCGCGAGTTCGCGATAGCGATCCTGCTCGTGGCGCAAACGGCCGTCGGCAAATTGGCGATAACCTTCGACGAGCCGATGGGGAAAAGGCATCTTCACAACCGTCCATTGACGCTGGCGGCGCCATGCCTAGCCGACCGACGCCTATTCGGAAAGGGGCCGGTGCCGCGGCAGATTTTCCATTTGGCTGGCATTTGCAGGATAGCCATGGTCATCGTTCCTGAGTTACTTCTTCCGCCGTGATTGCAAGACAAGGAGCCACCATGACAGTTCGCCCGCGGCGCAGCATGCTCTACATGCCAGGATCGAATGCGCGCGCCATGGAGAAAGCGCGCGAACTGCCGGCCGACGCCGTCATCTTCGATCTCGAAGACGCCGTCGCTCCCGACGCCAAGGCCGCGGCGCGCGCGCTCATCGTCGAAGCGCTCAAGAAGGGCGGTTTCGGTCGTCGCGAAGTGCTGGTGCGGATCAACGGCCTCGACACCGCCTGGTGGCGCGACGATTTGGCCGTCGCTGCCGCCGGCCCGGACGCCGTACTGGTGCCGAAGATTTCCACGCCCGAGCAGCTGCGCGAAGTGGCCAAGCATCTCGTCGGCGTCCGCGCCGATGCGAATGTGCGGCTCTGGGCGATGATGGAAACGCCGCTCGCCATGCTCAATGCGCGCGAGATCGCCGCGGCGGCGCTTGATCAGGACACGCGGCTTGCCGGCTTCGTCATGGGCACGAACGATCTCGCCAAGGATACGCGCGCGCGCATCCTGCCCGGCCGCGCGCCCATGCTCCCCTGGTTGATGAATTGCGTCGCGGCCGCGCGCGCCTACGGCATCGACATCCTGGACGGCGTTTACAATGAGCTTGGCAATGCCGAGGGTTTCGCAGCGGAATGCGCGCAGGCGCGCGATCTCGGCTTTGATGGCAAGACGTTGATCCACCCGCAGCAGATCGCGCCCTGCAACGCCGCCTTTTCGCCGAGCGAGGAGGAGGTGGCATGGGCGCGAAAAATCATCGCAGCGTTCGATCAGCCGGAAAACGCCTCCAAGGGCGTGCTGCAGATCGACGGCCGCATGGTCGAGCGGCTGCATGCCGACATGGCCCGACGGACGGTGGCGATTGTCGAGGCGATCGCGCAGGCTTGAGGCCGGCTCAAGCGCATTTCAAGTCTTCAGCCGGTAACCGGTCTTGAAGATCCACCAAATGACCGCCATGCAAACGGCGAGAAACAGCACGATGGCGGCGACGCTGATCTCGATATTGACGTCCGCCAGTTCGAAAAAGCTCCAGCGGAATCCGCTGATCAGATAGACGATCGGGTTGAACAGCGACACCGTGCGCCAGAACGGCGGCAGCACGCTGGTCGAGTAGAACGTGCCGCCGAGGAAGGTGAGCGGCGTGATGATCAGAAGCGGCGCCACCTGCAGCTTGTCGAAGCCGTCGGCCCAGATGCCGAGAATAAAGCCGAACAGGCTGAAGCTGACCGAGGTCAGGATCAGAAACGCGAGCATCCAGCCCGGATGGGCGATCCGCATCGGCACGAACAGCGCCGAGGTCCCAAGGATGATCAATCCCAGCACGATCGATTTGGTCGCCGCCGCGCCCACATAGCCGATGACGATCTCGAGCGCCGACGTAGGCGACGACAGAACCTCGTAGATCGTGCCGGTGAAGCGCGGGAAGTAGATGCCGATGGCGGCGTTGCTCACGCTCTGCGTGAGCAGCATCAGCATCATCAGGCCAGGCACGATGAAGGCGCCGTAGCTGACCCCCTCGATGGTTGAGATGCGCGAGCCGATGGCGGCGCCGAACACGACGAAATAGAGCGACGTGGAAATCACCGGCGAGACGATGCTTTGCAGCCAGGTGCGCTGGGTGCGGGCCATCTCCATCCGATAGATTGCAGCGACCGCGTAGAGGTTCATGCGCCGTTCCTCAGCAGGCTGACGAAGATGTCCTCAAGCGAAGTCTGCGTGGTCGCGAGGTCTTTGAAGCGCACGTCGGCGCTGCGCAGCGCGTCAAGAAGATCGGTGATGCCGGTCTGTTCGCTCTGGGTGTCATAGGTATAGATGAGCTTGCAGCCGTCATCGCCGAGCGCGAGCGGAAATTTGGCGAGCGACGGCGGCAGCGCCGCGAGCGGCGTGCGCAGCTCCAGCGTCATCTGCTTTTTCCCGAGCTTGCGCATCAGCTCGTCTTTGTTCTCGACCAGGATCAATTCACCTTTGTTGATGACGCCGACCCGGTCGGCCATCTGCTCGGCTTCCTCGATATAGTGCGTGGTCAGGATGATGGTCACCCCGGAGGCGCGCAGCGCCCGCACCATGTCCCACATATCCTTGCGCAATTCGACATCGACGCCGGCGGTCGGCTCATCGAGAAACAGGATCCGCGGCTCGTGCGACAGCGCCTTGGCGATCATCACGCGGCGCTTCATGCCACCGGACAGGGTGGCGATCTTGGCATCCTTCTTCTCCCAGAGCGAAAGATCCTTGAGCACCTTTTGAATGTAGGCGGGATGGCCCGGTTTGCCGAACAGGCCGCGGCTGAACGATACGGTGAACCACACCGATGAGAACATGTCGTTCGCCAGCTCCTGCGGCACGAGGCCGATCAGCGAGCGGGTCGTTCGGTATTCGCTGTTGATGTCGTGGCCGGCGACCAGCACGCTGCCGCTCGACGCCTTGACGATGCCGCAGATGATGCTGATCAGCGTCGTCTTGCCGGCGCCGTTCGGGCCGAGCAACGCGAAAATCTCACCGCTGCGAATCTCGAGGTTGATGTCCTTGAGCGCTTGAAAGCCGGAAGCGTAGATTTTGTTGAGATGCGAGACGGAAATGGCGGGGGTCATTGTGTCTCTTTCGTCATTCCGGGTCCGAGCAAAGCCGGCAGCCCGGAATCCATAACCACCGATCGTGAATATGGATTCCCGACTCGCCGTGACCAGGTCGGCCGTTGCCGACCTGATATCCTGCTGCCGAACTAAGGAACACGCGAGTTCGGTGGCGCCCCGGAATGACGGCCACTCAAACCCAAGGCCGCGCCGCCTTGGCCTTTTCCTCGAAGCCCGCGATCTTCGTGCTCTTGGCCATGGTCAAGCCGATATCGTCCAGGCCCTCGAGCAGGCAGTGCTTGCGGTGCGGATCGATCTCGAACTTGATGACGCCGCCGTCGGGGCCGCGGATTTCCTGCTTTTCCAGATCGACCGTCAGCGTCGCATTGGCGCCGCGCTCGGCGTCGTCGAAAAGCTTCTCTATGTCCGCCGGCGAGACCTGCACCGGAAGAATGCCGTTCTTGAAGCAGTTGTTATAGAAAATGTCGCCGAACGAGGTCGAGATCACGCAGGTGATGCCGAAATCCTGCAGCGCCCAGGGCGCATGCTCGCGCGATGAGCCGCAGCCGAAATTGTCGCCGGCGACCAGAATCTTCGCCTTGCGATAGGCAGGCTTGTTGAGCACGAAATCGGGATTTTCGCTGCCGTCGTCGCGATAGCGCTTCTCGGCGAACAGGCCCTTGCCGAGGCCGGTGCGCTTGACGGTCTTCAGGTATTGCTTGGGGATGATCATGTCAGTATCGACATTGATCATGTTCAGCGGCGCGGCGACGCCCTCAAGCGTAGTGAACTTATTCATCCCGGGAACTCCGGCTACTTTGGAATGATTTTGTTTCGTGAGGCGACCGGCTTTTGTCAAGGCTGGACTCGGCAAGGCCTGCTATTTTGCGGACCGTCATGCGGCAGCAGCATGATGACCGGCGGAGGCGAAGATGAGGCAGTCGATATATGTAAGCGTGCTGGCGGCGTTTTTCACCCTACCCGCGGCAGCCGGCAAGGCCGACAGCTGGTGCATCCGCGATAAAGACGGAATTATCGCCCCGATTTGTGCCTTTTCATCGTCCGCCGATTGCGTCCATGCAGCGCTGGTCGGGCCTTCCGGCAGCGTTTGCGTGCAGCAGGGGACGCCGGCTGCGAAGTTCAACGACAGCGCCGACAAGCCGGGCAAGCGCCGCTATCGGCGGGAAGCCGACCGCGACTAAAACGACCGCTGAAGCGTGTTTGCGGCGCCGCCTGCGAGCGGGTCAGGCGTGCGTTGCCGCTGTGTCCTTGGCCTTGAATTTCGACTCGCGGTCGAGCGTGCAGACCTGCACGTGATACTCGGTGTAGTACTTCGTGCGCGCCAGCTTTTGCGCCGCAAGATGCTCGGGGTTGGTGCGCCAGGCGCGCATTCCCTCTTCGTGCTCGAACTCGACAATGGTGACGCGTTCGCCGTCGTCGGCAAAAAATCCCTTGTGCGAGATGTAGCCGGGCATCGTCCGCGCAATGGCCGCGATCTTGTCGACCAGCGCGACATATTCCTCGCGGACGCCCGGACGCAAACGCGAACGAAAGACGGTGACGATCATGGCGGCGGTTCCGTTGCGAGCCAAACACTCTAATTTTATTTTAGGACGGCGGCGTCGCGTTGATCAGCTCAAACCTGTCGAGCAGGCTAGTCTGCCGACGCCTCGATCGCTTCCATATCGGCGTCCGAGAGGCCGAAATGGTGGCCGATTTCGTGCACCAGCACATGTTTGACGACCGCGCCCAACGTCTCCTCGTGCTCGGCCCAGTAATCAAGGATCGGCCGCCGGTAAAGCCAGATCATGTTCGGCATTTGGATTGGGTCGCTCTCGGCGCGGAACGGCAGGCCGACGCCCTGAAATAGGCCGAGCAAGTCGAATTCGCTTTCGGCGCCCATATGGTCGAGTACCTCCTCGGTCGGAAAATCGTCGACCTGGATGACGAGATCGGCGCACAAATCGCGGAAACGACGCGGCAGGCGGCGGTAAACATCGCGCGCGAGCAGTTCGAGCTCGGCGAGCGATGGGGCTTTCAGCGGTCGCCACGCCAGCGGATCGGATGTGACATCGGTCATGGTGCAAGTCTAGCGCGGATTGGCGGTGTTCGCTCGGATTCGCTCTACGCGAACGTGAGCGGGTGGGCTAGGATGGCGGCGATGTCACGTGTATGCCTGATCGCCCTCACCTGCGCCGCCGGTTTTTCGGCCTTCGCCGCCGCATGGCCGGCCGCCGCGCAAATGCCGACGCCGACGGGCGCCGGGCCTTCGGCCATCATCCCGCCGACCGCGCGGCCTCGCATCGACATCAATCCGCGGCCGATCTATCGGCGCTGTGCGAGCCGGTACGTGATTCAATACCGGCCGAGCGGGACGGTGCTGTTTCCGGAAAAACACTGCTGGTGGCAGCGGGGATAGCCTGCCATTCCGGGCTCGCGTCTTTTGGCGCGCCCTGCAATGACGTTACCTCCACTCGCGCACGTCGACGAAATGCCCGGCGATCGCGGCGGCGGCGGCCATGGCCGGCGACACCAGATGCGTGCGGCCTTTGTAGCCCTGCCGGCCTTCGAAATTGCGGTTCGAGGTGGAGGCGCAACGCTGGCCGGGCGAAAGCTTGTCAGGATTCATCGCCAGGCACATGGAGCAGCCGGGCTCGCGCCACTCGAAGCCGGCATTGAGGAAGATCTTGTCGAGACCTTCGGCCTCGGCCTGCTCTTTCACCAGGCCGGAGCCGGGCACGATCATGGCGCTGACGGTCGCATGCACCTTCTTGCCGTCGACGACGCGCGCGGCGGCGCGCAAATCCTCGATGCGACCGTTGGTGCAGGAACCGATGAACACGCGATCGACGGCGATGTCGGCAATCTTCTCGCCGCCCTTTAGGCCCATATAGGCGAGAGAGCGCTCGGCCGCTTCGCGCTTGTGCGCGTCGGTGATGTCATCGAGGCGCGGCACCCGCCCGGTCACCGACACGACTTGTTCCGGGCTCGTGCCCCAGGTCACGAGCGGCGGCAGCTTTGCCGCATCGAGCCTGATCTCGCGGTCGAAATGCGCGCCGTCGTCGGAGCGCAGCGTCTGCCAATAGCGCATGGCATCGTCCCAGGCCGTGCCCTTGGGGGCCTTGGGGCGATCCTTGAGATACGCGTAGGCCTTCTCGTCGGGCGCCATGAAGCCCGCCTTGGCGCCGGCCTCGACCGACATGTTGCAGATGGTCATGCGGCCTTCCATCGACAGCGTACGGATCGCTTCGCCGGCATATTCCAGTGCATAGCCGGTGCCGCCGGCGGTGCCGATCTCGCCGATGATGGCGAGGATGATGTCCTTGGCGGTGACGCCTTCCGGCAGCTTGCCGTCGACCACCGCGCGCATGTTCTTCGATTTCTTCTGGATCAGCGTCTGGGTGGCGAGCACATGCTCCACCTCGGAGGTGCCGATGCCGTAGGCGAGCGCGCCGAACGCGCCGTGCGTGCCGGTATGGCTGTCGCCGCACACGATGGTGGTGCCCGGCAGCGTGAAGCCTTGCTCCGGCCCGATGATGTGAACGATGCCCTGGCGCTTATCGAACTCGTCGAAATATTCGAGGCCGAAATGCTTGGCGTTCTCGGCGAGATAGGCGATCTGCTGCTCGCTCTCGGGATCCGGATTCTTCAACCGCCGATCGGTCGTCGGCACGTTGTGATCGACCACGCACAGCGTCTTGTCCGGCGCGTGCACCTTGCGGCCGGAGAGGCGCAAGCCTTCGAACGCCTGCGGGCTCGTCACCTCATGCACGAGATGCCGGTCGATATAGATCAGGCAGGTGCCGCCCGGTTCCTCGTCGACCAGATGGTCGGTCCAGATCTTGTCGTAGAGCGTGCTGGGCTTGGCCATGCCGAAGAACTCCTCGCCGTCCGCTGGCGGCGGAACTTTATATGGTGTCGAAACCGTCCTTTAGCGCCTTGAGCGCGCAAGGAAAAGAGCGGGCATTCTGTCGCCGGTCCCGAGCTTGCGCTAGGCTTGGCGGCATAAGGGAGGCGCTCATGCCCAAAGCAAAGACTGCAAAAGCCAAAGCAACGACTGCAAAAGCTAAAGCCAAGCCAAAATCGTCGGTGCGAGCCGCGAGCCGATCGCGACCGAGCCGGGGCCGCACGCGGCCGCTGTCGAAAGCCAAACCAAAGGCGCGGCCGAAGCAGAGGTTCACGGCCAGCCACTTTCGCGACGAGGACTTCCAAACCGGCTTACGCAGCTATGCGGCGTATCGCGACCTCGGCATCAGCCACGCGACCGGCGGCATGGTGCAGGCGCACGTCATCCGCTTCGTCCCGCCGTGCCGCGCCGAGGAAGTCTCCAAGCTGCACTATCACGAAGTCGATTTCCAGATGGTCTATGTGCTCAAGGGCTGGATCAAGAGTGAGTTCGACGGGCAGGGCGCCATCGTGATGCGCACCGGAAGCTGCTGGATCCAGCCGCCGCGCATCGAGCATAAGGTGCTCGACTATTCGGACGATTGCGAAGTGCTCGAAATCATCTTGCCGGCGGACTTCAAGACTGTCGAGCTCGAATAGCGTCGCGCTCGACGAGAAGAAAGCGGCGCGTTACTCCGCCGCTTTGCCGGCAGCCTTTGCGGCTTCGCCCTGCGCGCTGTGATCCTGCCGCTCGATGATGCGCGCCGACTTGCCGCGGCGTCCGCGCAGATAATAGAGCTTCGCACGGCGCACCTGGCCGCGGCGCACCACCTTGATCGAGTCGATCATCGGCGAATAGAGCGGGAAGACACGCTCGACGCCTTCGCCGTAGGAGATCTTCCGCACGGTGAAGTTCTCGTTCAGGCCTGCGCCGGCGCGGCCGATGCAAACGCCCTCATAGGCCTGCACGCGGCTGCGTTCGCCTTCGACGATCTTGACGTTGACAACGACCGTATCGCCCGGCCGGAAATCGGGGATTTCCTTTCCGGCCGACAGCTTCGCCTTTTGTTCGTTTTCGATTTGCTTGAGCAGGTTCATGGCGAATTCTCCATCGGCGGCGCGCTGAAAGGGCGCGGTGGCCGGCCAGGGCTAATCGGGTTGGCGCAGCTTCTACGCTACCGGACGGGATTTGTCACGCGCCGGTCACGCATGGTTATCGCGACTTTGCGGGCCCTCTCCGTGCCGCGGAATAGCGCTCCCACAGGTCGGGCCGGCGCGCCTTCGTCAGCCTTTCGGCCTCCGACCGCCGCCACGCGGCGATTTTGGCGTGATCGCCGGAGAGAAGGACCTCCGGGATCGGTCGCCCCTCCCACACCTGCGGGCGGGTATATTGGGGGTACTCCAGTAGGCCGTCCGCAAAGCTCTCTTCGGTGCCCGAAGCGGCAGCGCCCATCACCCCGGGCAAGAGCCGCACGCACGCGTCGATCAACGCCATGGCGGCGATTTCGCCGCCGGACAGCACGTAGTCACCGACCGAGACTTCCTCCAGGCCGCGGCCGGCGATGACCCGCTCGTCGATCCCCTCGAACCGGCCGCAGACCAGCACGACGCCCGTTCCGGCGGCGAGATCTTCCACCCGGCTTTGGGTTAACGGGAAACCCCTGGGCGACAGGAGGAGCCGCGCGCGCTGATCGGTTGCCACGGCGTCGATCGCCCGGCCGAGCACGTCGGCTTTCATCACCATGCCGGGCCCGCCGCCAGCAGGTGTATCGTCGACGCTCCGGTGCTTGTCGGTTGCGAAGCTCCGGATATCGGTCACTTCGAGCGACCATGTGCCGGACGCCAGCGCCTTGCCGGCAAGACTCGCGCCCAAAGGCCCGGGAAAAATTTCGGGAAAGATGGTGAGGACGCTTGCCCGCCACATGGTCAGTTCGCCGCCGCCCGCAATTCCTCGCGGATGCGGGTCATGATCTTGCCGAGCTTGTTCAAGCCCGTTCCGTCGCCGCCGACGCCCCAATAGCTGTCGGCGGGATTGGCTTCGGCAATGTCCTCCGCGCCGGTCGCAAGCAGCAGCGCCTTGAGCGCGGGATGAAGTTCGAATTTGCGCCGCACCGCGCGATACATCACGTCGTCCTTGACCGCGTCCCAGTCGGGCCGGATCGCGGCCTTGTTCTCGTCGGCAAGAGTCTTGGCGATAATCGGCCTTTCAGCTTGCCGAATCGATTGCCGCAAATCCGCGTCGGTGAATTTCTGTGCCTGATAGTAGTTCTCGACCGTCGGCCACCACGCGCCGTCGAGATCGATGCCGAACGGCGCGAAATTGGAAAACTCGCGGTGCGTTTCCGACTGGGAGAAGAAGCGGATAACCATGGCGGCGGCAGCCTCTGCTGCGGTCAATTCGCCTCGAACAATCCGTCCGGCGGATGAACGACGATCTTTCCCGAGGCGACGTCGACCTCGGGCACATGCGTGGTGTCGAACGGCACCAATTCGGTGCTGCCGCCGGCCTGCGGCCGCACCTCGATCAGGTCGCCGGCGCCGAAGTTATGGATCGCGACAACGGTCCCGAGAGTCTTTCCAGCGCGGTCGACGGCCGCAAGGCCGATCAGATCGGCATGATAGAACTCATCCGGATCTTCAGTCCGTGGCAGCCGCTCGCGCGGCACATAAAGCTTCGTGTTGGTCAACGCGCTCGCCGAATCGCGATCGCCGATGCCGGAGAGCCGCGCCACGAAATGATCCTTGGCCGGACGCAGCGCTTCGATCTCCAACACCCGCCCGTCTTCGGTTTCGAGCGGGCCGTAGTCGGCAATCGCCGCCGGATCGGATGTGAACGAGCGGAGCCGAACTTCGCCGCGCACGCCGTGCGCGGCGCCGATTTGCCCGAGACAAACCCGCGCGCCGCCCGTCACCGTTCAGGCTCTTAAGCGGCCGGCGCGGCGCCGGCGGCGGGAGCAGCACCGGCGGCCGCTTTGGCGGCCTCGGCCTGCGCCTTGCGCTCTTTGCGCGGGATCGCCTTTTCCGGATTGTTGCGCTTCACTCGCTTCGCAACGCCGGCGGCGTCGAGGAAGCGCATCACGCGATCCGAAGGCTGCGCGCCCTTGGTCATCCAGCTCTTGACCTTGTCGAGATCGAGCTTCAGCCGATCGGTTTTGTCCTTGGGCAAAAGCGGATTGAAATAGCCGATGCGCTCGATGAAACGCCCGTCGCGGGGGCTGCGGCTGTCGGCGACGACAATGTGATAGAACGGCCGCTTTTTCGTTCCGGCGCGGGCCATGCGGATGGTCAGCATCTACTCAGTTCCTTCTGTTAGACTTTTCACAGCGTTTGTTTGAGCACGACATTTTCCGAAAACCGGTCTCCACTTTTCGGGATCATGCTTCAGTGTTTCTCGGTGACAAGCACGCGGCCTTTGGCACCCACGGCGGTTTCGCCGTTTTCCTTGCGGATGCGGCCGCGCAAATCGATGATCTCACCGTCGAGGCCAGAATTTTTCTTTACCGAAACGACGAGCCATTCCAGCGTGATCGTTTCGTCGGCATAGACCGGCCGCCGAAACCGGACCCAGAATTCCAGTCCGAGCATCGCGCCGCGCTTGGAAAAATGCGACGCGGTCAGCGCCAAAAGATGCGCCGTCGTTTGCGGTCCGCTCGCGAGCAACCGGCCAAAGCGGGATGCGGCGGCATACTCGGCGTCGTGATGCACCGGGTTGGTATCGCCAACCGCATGCGCGAACGCGCTGGTCGCACCAGGTTCGAGTGAAACGACCGCGGAAAAGCGCTCATGCGGGTGGGTGGAGATCATTTCTTTTTTCCGAACCCGGGAAATCCCGGCGGCAAGCCGCCCGGCAGCTTTGGGCCAACACCCGGAAGCCCGCCCGGAAGTCCTCCGCCCGGCAGACCACCGGGCAAGCCGGGGAAATTCGGCGGCAAGCCGCCGCCTGCGCCGGGCAAGCCGCCCGGCATCTTCTCTGCTAGCTTGGCGATCTGCTCCTGGCTCGGCATGCCGCCGGCCAGACCGCCAAGGCCGAGCATGTTGGCAATGCCCGCCATCGGTCCGCGCTTGGTACCCATCGCCTTCATCACGTCGGCCATGGTGCGATGCATTTTGAGGAGGCGGTTGATGTCCTCGGGCTTGGTGCCGGACCCGGCGGCGATGCGCCGCTTGCGGCTCGCTTTGAGAATGTCGGGATTGCGCCGCTCGGCCGGCGTCATCGAGTCGATGATCGCCATCTGCCGCTTGAGCACTTTTTCGTCGAGGTTGCGCTCGGCGAGTTGATTTTTGATCTTGCCCATGCCGGGCAGCATGGTCATCAGGCCGCTCATGCCGCCGAGATTCTGCATCTGCGTGAGCTGCTCGCGCAGATCGGCGAGATCGAACGCGCCCTTGCGCATCTTCTCGGCGACGCGCGCGGCCTTCTCGGCGTCGATGGTGGCGGCGGCCTTCTCGACCAGCGCGATGATGTCGCCCATGCCCAGAATGCGGCCGGCGATGCGGGCGGGATCGAAGTCCTCGAGCGCATCGAGCTTTTCGCCGGTGCCGATCAGCTTGATCGGCTTGCCGGTGACCGATCGCATCGACAGTGCGGCGCCGCCGCGTCCGTCGCCATCGACGCGGGTGAGCACGATGCCGGTGAGCCCGACGCGCTCATCGAAGCTGCGGGCGAGATTGACGGCGTCCTGGCCGGTCAATGCATCGGCGACCAAAAGAACTTCATGCGGGGCGGCCGCGCGACGCACCTCGGCCGCCTCGTTCATCATCGCTTCATCGAGCGTGATGCGGCCGGCGGTGTCGAGCAGCACCACGTCATAGCCGCCCAGACGGCCGGCTTGCAGCGCACGGTTTGCGATCTGCACGGGCGCTTGTCCGGCGACGATCGGCAACGTATCGACGCCGACCTGGCGGCCGAGCACGGCGAGCTGCTCCATGGCGGCCGGGCGGCGGATATCGAGCGAGGCCATCAGCGTCTTGCGCTTCAGTGTTTCCGAAAGACGCTTGGCCAATTTCGCCGTGGTCGTGGTTTTGCCTGAACCCTGCAGGCCAACCATCATGATCGCCACCGGCGGCGCAGCGTTGAGGTCGATCGGTTGCGCGCTCGAGCCCAGGGTCTCGACCAACTGGTCGTGCACGATCTTCACGACCATCTGGCCGGGGGTGACCGACTTGATGACTTCGACGCCGACAGCGCGCTTCTTCACCTCGTCGGTGAAGGTGCGGGCGACATCGAGCGCCACGTCGGCTTCGATCAACGCGCGCCGCACTTCCTGCAGCGCCGCGTCAACGTCGCCTTCCGACAGCGCGCCGCGCCGGGTCAGGCGGTCGAGGACCGCATTTAAACGCTCGGAAAGGCTTTCGAACATGCAGTCGCTTCCTTGTCATTCCGGGGCGCCGCGAAAACGGCGAGCCCGGAATCCATATTCACCGAACAGTGGCTATGGATTCCGGGTTCCTCGCTGCGCTCGGCCCCGGAATGACGGAAACGAGCACGAAAGAGCAGAAAACGCCAAAACGCCCGAGGGCGCATCGCGCTGTCGGGCGGTTGCCTCCGGCCTCATGGACCGGTCGGCGGTCATCAATCTCCAGTCTCTTGCGAGAGCGGCCGGAAAATAGGTCCAGCGGGGCTTGGCGTCAACCGTGGCGTTATGCCCGCGCGGGAGCGGCGGCGAACGATATAATACGCGGTAAATGTCCCGCTATTACTCCGGTCCGGTCTCCGATCACTTCAACGGCAAGCGTTTTTTCGACCCCCAAGGCGTGCCGCCAAGGAGCCGCCGGGAGCTGAACCGCTGGCTGATCGATCGCTTCTGGCGCGGCACCAGGGCAAAATGGCCGGCCTGGGCGCCTTCGCCCCATGCCGACCGGCCGCCGCCTCGGGTCGACGGCGCCGCCTGCCGGATTTCCTATGTCGGGCATGCGAGCTTTCTCCTCCAAATCGCAGGCCTCAACATTCTGCTCGATCCGGTCTGGTCGGTGCGCGCCTCGCCCTTTCGGCGGGTCGGGCCGAAACGGGTGAACGATCCCGGCATCGCCTTTGCGGACTTGCCGCCGATCGATGTCGTCCTGGTCTCGCATGCGCATTACGACCATCTTGATGTCGCAACGCTGTCGCGGCTTGCCGCCGCTCACCGCCCGCGCGTTATCGCACCGCTCGGCAACGATGCGATCATGCTCGCGCACGATAAGGCGATCGCGGCCGAGGCTCATGATTGGCACGATCGCGTGGAGATCGGCCCCGACACAGCGGTGACGCTCGTTCCGACGCGGCATTGGTCGGCGCGTAATCTGTCCGACCGCAACATGTCGCTGTGGGCCTCGTTCGTGATCGAAGCGCCTGCCGGCCGCATTTATTTCGTCGGCGATTCCAGCTACGGCGAAGGCGGGTATTTCCGCGATGCGGGAAAGCGCTACGGCCCGTTCAAGCTCGCACTTTTGCCGATCGGCGCATACGAGCCGCGCTGGTTCATGGCCGACCAGCACATGAACCCGGCGGAGTCCGTAAAGGCGTTCGTCGACTGCGGCGCCGAGCGCGCGCTCGGCCATCACTACGGCACGTTTCAGCTCACCGACGAGCCGATCGATGCGCCGCTTCTTGCGCTGGCCGATGCGTTGCGGGAAGCGGACGTTCCGGCCGAGCGTTTCGGCGCGTTGCGCCCGGGGCAGGTTCTGGAACTCTAGCTAGCGGACTGCCGGGCGCATTACTTGACCAAGACATACACGTTGACGACCAGGTGATCTTCGTTGGCCGTCAGCGGATCGGTCAGATATTGCTCGATGAACATGTCTTTCGCTTCGAGCTTATGGTCGTCCAGATAGTTGGTGATGGCCTCGTAGGTATTATCCAGGCCGTCATACGATCCACGGTGGACGAATTTCAGCGCATGGCCTTCCGGCGAAGTGCCGACCGCGATCTCGCCCTTGGGCGGCGTTCTCGGTGGGTCGGCAACCGGAATGGCTGCTTGGAACTGGAAGCCGGTATCGTCGGTGGCGGTAAAGATCGTCATCGCCTGGCCGTCGACCTTGAGACCTTCCCTGGTGACATAGGTTTTGAGGGTCTTGAAGGAGTTGGTGATCGTCTCGAAGGCGTTGTCCCAGGTTCCGGTGCCCTTGAGATAGACGATCGGTTTGGCCGTCAGCGTTGCATCCTCGCCGAACGGGTCGCTGGCCTGGGCCGGTGCTGCTGGCTGAGCGGCATCGGGCTTTGCCGGCGCTGATGGCGCGGGGCTTTCGGCCCAGGCCGGCTGCTGTTCGGCGGCGGCAAAAATGGCAGCGGCCAGGGTGGCAGCGAGCGCAAGGCGTAAGAACATCCGGATTCTCCCCAGGTAACGATTAGCACAGCCGCTATGACTGCCGCCCCCCCAATCCATCGTCCTACTAGCCTAGACAATGCAAGTCCTCATATAAGTCCGGCACATTCGGGCATTATCATGGGCGCGCTGGCCAATCGCGACTTCATCAAGATGAACGGTCTCGGCAACGAGATCGTGGTCGTCGATCTGCGCCAAGGTACGCAACACGACGCTCAACAAGGCGCTCAGCCGATCGCGGCAGACGAGGCGCGCGCGGCAGCCCGGCAGGAGCCGTACGACCAGCTCATGGCGCTCTATCCGGGGCGAAGCGGCAGCGACGCCCTGGTCCGGATTTACAACAATGATGGCTCGGAGGCAGGCGCGTGCGGCAACGGCATGCGCTGTGTCGCCTCCCTCGTCAGCGCCGAGACCGGCAAGGCGCAACTGAGTTTCGAAACGTCAGCCGGGGTGATTGCCTGCTGGCGCACCGCCGACGGGCTGTTCACGGTCGACATGGGCGCGCCGCGCTTTCGCTGGGATGAGATTCCGCTGGCAAAGCCGATGCCGGACACGCGCGCGATCGATCTGCAATTCGGACCGCCCGGCGCGCCGCTCCTGCGCGCGCCGTCGGCCGTGAGCATGGGCAACCCGCACGCGATTTTCTGGGTCGACGATCCGAACGCCTACGATCTGCGCCGGATCGGACCGGAACTGGAACACAACAAGCTCTTTCCCGAGCGGGCCAACATTACGCTCGCCGCAACGCCCGCGCGTGATCGTATCGTGATCCGCACCTGGGAGCGCGGCGCCGGACTCACCAAGGCTTGCGGCTCGGCGGCATGCGCCGCTGCCGTCGCCGCCGCGCGGCTCTCCCGCACCGGCCGGAAGGTCACGGTCTCGCTGCCGGGCGGCGATCTTGCCATCGAATGGCGCGAGAGCGACGGCCATGTGCTGATGACCGGACCGGTCGAATTCGAGCATCGCGGCCGGTTCGATGCGGCGCTGTTCGCCGCCGCCGGCGCTTGAGTAATTCCATGAGCGTCGAGGTCGTCACCTTCGGTTGCAGGCTCAACGCCGCCGAGTCGGAAGTGATCCGCCGCGAGGCGGAGCGCGCCGGCTTGAGCGATACGGTCGTGGTCAACACTTGCGCGGTCACCGCCGAAGCCGTGCGCCAGGCGCGGCAAACCATCCGCGCGCTGCGCCGCGAGCGGCCGTCGGCGAAGATCGTGGTCACCGGCTGTGCGGCGCAGACCGAGCCGCAGACCTTTGCGGCGATGGCGGAGGCCGATCGCGTGCTCGGCAACAGCGAGAAGCTCAGCCGCGAAGCGTGGGTGCGCACCCGCGCCGATTTTGGCATTGCCGACGCGCCGAAGGCCCTGGTCAACGACATCATGGCGGTCAAGGAAACCGCGCCGCATTTGATCGAGGCCTTTGCCGGCCGCGCCCGCGCCTTTGTCCAGGTGCAAAATGGCTGCGATCACCGCTGCACCTTCTGCATCATTCCTTACGGCCGGGGCAACTCGCGCTCGGTTCCTATGGGCGCGGTCGTCGCCGACGTGCAGCGCCTCGCCGCCAACGGCTATGGCGAAGTCGTGCTCACCGGCGTCGACATCACGAGCTATGGCGCCGATCTGCCCGGTGCGCCCAAGCTCGGCGCGCTGGTCAAGCAGATCCTCAAGCACGTGCCGGAGCTCAAGCGGCTGCGCTTGTCCTCGATCGATTCGGTCGAGGCTGATCGCGACCTGATCGACGCTTTTGCGAGCGATGCGCGGCTGATGCCGCATCTGCATCTGTCGCTGCAAGCGGGCGACGATCTGATCCTCAAGCGCATGAAGCGCCGGCATTTGCGCAAGGACGCGATTGCATTCTGCCGCGACTTGCGCCGGCTGCGCCCGGACATCGTGTTCGGCGCCGATATCATCGCCGGCTTTCCGACCGAGACGGAAGCGATGTTCTTGAACTCGCTTGCGCTGGTCGACGAATGCGGCCTGACGCATCTGCATGTGTTTCCGTTTTCCCCGCGGCCCGGAACGCCGGCGGCGCGCATGCCGCAGCTTGAGCGGGCGATCGTGAAGGAGCGTGCCGCGCGTCTGCGCGAGCACGGCGCCCGCGCGTTGCGGCAGCATCTCGATGCTGAAGTCGGCGCAACGCGGCAGGTGCTGGTCGAAGCGGAAGCGCAAGGCCGTACCGAGCACTTCACGCAAGTTTCGCTCGCTGCTGTGGCCGAGCCCGGCGCGATCGTGGACGTGACAATCGCCGGCCACGACGGCAAGCAATTGATCGCGGCTTAAGTCATTCCCGCCAAAGCGGCTGTCCGGAATCCATATTCACGATTTGCGCAGGATGCTCACCGGTCGTGGTTATGGATTCCGGGCTCCCTCGCTTTCGCTCGGGCCCCGCAATGACGGCTCTTGAAGTTCGGACTCTTCCCGTTTCCACCCACACTGGCCGAGCGCTGCACGCATGTGCGGCGGCACCGGCGCGACCACGCGGACGGCCGCGCGGTTCTTGTAGAGCGGCACCACGACCTCGCGAGCATGCAGATGGAGAACAGGCCCGCCGCTGCGCGGCGCGTTGCCGTAAATCGCGTCGCCGACAATCGGCCAGCCCATCTCGGCGCAATGCACGCGCAATTGATGTGTCCGCCCGGTGAGAGGTTCGAGCGCGAGCCAACTTGTTTTCCCTTCCCCAGCAGCGGGAGGGGAAAAGGGGCCCAGCACTTTCCACCTCGTCACCGCCGGCTGGCCGTTGGGATCGTGCTTCATCCACCAACCGCGCGTTTCGTCGAGGCGGCCCAGCGGAAATTCGATGGTTCCCTCATCGGTGGCGGGCGCGCCTTTGACTACTGCCCAATAGGTCTTCTCAACCGCGCCGGATTTGAACAGCCGGCCGAGCAACGCCAGCGCCTTGCGGTGGCGGCCGAGCACCAGGCAACCGGAGGTGTCGCGATCGAGCCGATGCGCGAGCGCCGGCGACCGCGGCAGCCCGAAGCGCAGGGCGTCGAAATGATCCTCCAGGCTTTCGCCGCCCTTTGGGCCGCGGTGCACGGCAAAGCCCGCCGGCTTGTTGATCACCAGCATGAGCCCATCGCGGTAGAGGAGGCGCGACACCATCTGTTCCGGGGTCATGTTGCCTACTTTACCGAAACCGCTATCACGGGCGCCACAGAGGCGGCAGCGGCATCGATATGAGTGAAACTGCGAACGAAACAAAGGGCGGCTTTTGGCGGCGCCTGACAGGCGGGCTCAAGCGCACGTCGTCGGCGCTGGGCAGCGCGATTTCCGACCTCGTCACCAAGCGCAAGCTCGACGCCGAGACGATCTCCGACATCAAGGACGTGCTGGTGCGCGCGGATCTCGGGCTCGATACGGCGGATCGCATCGGCGATGCGCTGGCCGAAGGCCGCCACGACAAGGCGATTTCGCCCGCGGAAGTGAATGCGGTGGTTGCCGCCGAGGTGGAGAAGGTACTCGATCCCGTCGCGCAGCCGCTGGCGATCGATCCGGCGCACAAGCCGTTCGTGATCCTGGTTGCCGGCGTCAACGGCTCCGGCAAGACCACGACCATCGGCAAGCTCGCGTCGAAATACCGCGCTGAAGGCCGCAAGGTGATGCTGGCGGCCGGCGACACCTTTCGCGCCGCCGCCATCGATCAGCTCAAGATCTGGGGCGAACGCAGCGGGGCCGAGGTGATCGCGCGCGAAGCCGGCGCCGATGCCGCCGGCCTCGTTTTCGATGCGGTGCGCGCCGCCAAGGAACGCGGCGTCGATGTGTTGTTGATCGACACGGCCGGCCGCTTGCAGAACCGCAGCGAATTGATGGATGAGCTGCACAAGGTCGTGCGCGTGATGAAAAAGGTCGATGCGTCGGCACCACACGCAGTGCTGCTCGTACTCGATGCGACCGTCGGCCAGAATGCGCTGTCGCAGGTGGAGGTTTTCAGGAAGGTGGTCGGCGTCACCGGGCTTGTGATGACCAAGCTCGACGGCACCGCGCGCGGCGGCATCCTTGTGGCCATCGCCGCAAAG